>NZ_CP102096.1:618567-927850 GCF_024582835.1 Vibrio japonicus | reverse complement strand
GTTGCTCAGGGACGTGTGTGGACAGGTCAAGATGCAATGGAACATGGCCTTGTAGACACCATTGGTGATTTTGATGACGCGGTGAAAATAGCAGCAGAGTTAGCGAATTTGAAAAACTACAATATTCACTGGGTGGAAGAGCCGCTTTCCCCAGCGCAACAGTTTATCTATGAGCTAATGAATCAAGTGAAAGTGTCGCTGAATATCGATGTTACAGCAATGCTGCCTCCATCAATGCAGCCGATTGTAAACAAGATCAGCGCCGATGCTGACCTTCTACAAAGCTTCAATGATCCAAAGGGGCAATATGCGTTCTGTTTAAATTGTCTGGTTGAGTAAGCGAGTAAGTCATATTACACCGCAAACGAGTGAATAGAGCTTTACTCTAGTCACCGTGTAATTAGGGGCGTTCCAGTGTGGGATGCCCCTTTTTATTAGCAAGGATTGTTATATAATCTTCCATCCTGTTCCCCCTACAATGATTGGTTTCCAAGCAATGGCAAGAAAACACATTTATATCGCTTACACTGGCGGCACCATTGGTATGCAGAAGTCGAACGATCATGGCTATGTTCCCGTCGCAGGCTTCATGGAAAAACAACTGGCGAGCATGCCAGAATTCCATCGTCCGGAAATGCCTGAGTTCACCATCCATGAATACGCTCCGCTGATCGATTCATCAGATATGTCGCCTAAAGACTGGCAACAAATCGCGGACGACATTCGTGATAACTACGACAACTATGATGGTTTTGTTATCCTTCACGGGACTGACACCATGGCATACACTGCCTCTGCTTTGTCGTTCATGCTTGAAAATCTAGGCAAACCCGTCATCGTTACCGGCTCGCAGATTCCGCTGGCTGAACTTCGCTCTGACGGTCAGGCTAACTTGTTGAATGCTCTGCACATTGCGGCAAACTACCCTATCAATGAAGTCACCTTGTTCTTCAATAATAAGCTGATGCGCGGTAACCGCAGTACTAAATCCCATGCAGACGGCTTTAATGCATTCACTTCGCCTAACCTTCCTCCGTTACTAGAAGCAGGTATTAATATCCAGCTCAGTAGTGATGTGCGTGTAGATGAAAAACCAGAAGGCGAGTTTAAAGTCCATGACATCACACCTCAGCCAATTGGTGTTATCACCATGTACCCGGGAATTTCTCATGAAGTAATCCGTAATACATTGCTTCAACCGGTCAATGCGATGATTCTTCTCACTTTCGGCGTGGGTAATGCCCCACAAAACCCAGAACTGTTGGCGCACCTAAAAGATGCTTCAGAGCGTGGCGTGATTGTTGTAAACCTAACGCAGTGTCTAGCAGGCAAAGTGAACATGGGTGGCTATGCGACAGGTTGTGCTTTGGCGGAAGCAGGCGTTATCAGCGGCTACGACATGACCCCAGAAGCGGCACTGGCTAAGTTGCACTACTTGCTGAGTCAGGGCTTAAGCTACGAGCAAGTCAAAGTTAAAATGCAGCAAGTCCTACGTGGCGAAATGAGTATCTAAGCTCATTCCTACCCTATGAGCTTAAAAGAAAAAGGCGACTCAACTGAGTCGCCTTTCTTGTGAATTAATCTTTCGATTAACCGATGTGAGTCGCACCGCCCATGTACTTCTGCAGTACTGCTGGGATTGCGATACGGCCGTCAGCTTCTTGGTTGTTCTCAAGAATCGCAACCATAGTACGACCTACAGCCAAACCAGAACCATTTAACGTGTGCACAAGCTCAGGTTTCTTCTCGCCTTTACGACGGAAACGCGCCTGCATACGGCGTGCTTGGAAGTCCCACATGTTCGAACAAGATGAGATCTCACGGTATGTTTCTTGCGCTGGAACCCAAACTTCAAGGTCGTAAGTCTTACGAGCACCGAAGCCCATGTCACCAGTACATAGAACCACTTTACGGTAAGGAAGCTCTAGAAGCTGTAGAACTTTCTCAGCATGGCCTGTTAGCTCTTCTAGTGCGTTCATTGAATCTTCTGGCTTAGTGATTTGCACAAGCTCAACTTTGTCGAATTGGTGCATACGAATCAAACCACGAGTATCACGACCGTAAGAACCGGCTTCTGAACGGAAACATGGCGTGTGCGCAGTCATCTTAAGCGGTAGATCAGCTTCGTCAGAAATCGTGTCACGAACCATGTTTGTTACTGGAACTTCTGCTGTCGGGATCAGTGACAGTTTACGTGGTTCTTCATCGTTTACTTTTTCTGCTAGTGGCTCAGTGTGGAAAAGATCTTTACCAAACTTAGGTAGCTGGCCAGTACCAAATAAGCTGTCAGCATTCACTAGGTAAGGCACGTACATTTCAGTGTAGCCATGCTCTTCTGTGTGAAGATCCAACATGAATTGAGCAATGGCACGGTGTAAGCGCGCAAATTGACCTTTCATTACGATAAAACGTGCACCAGTGATTTTCGTCGCGCTAGCAAAGTCCAGACCGTCGCCCATTTCACCTAAATCTACGTGATCTTTAAGCTCAAAGTCGTAAGTTTTCGGCTCACCCCAACGAGAAATCTCTACGTTGTCATTTTCGTCTTTACCGTCTGGTACTTCATCGTCTGGCAGGTTAGGTACTGAAAGCGTAATGTCTTCAAGTTTTGCCATTACCGCATCAAGTTCTACTTTTTTCGCTTCAAGATCGCTACCAAGTGTACCGATTTGCTTCTTGATCTCTTCAGCACCTTCTTTATCACCAGCCGCCATTTTCTGGCCGATTTGCTTGGAGATGGAGTTACGCGTGGATTGTAAATTCTCAACTTCTACTTGAATGGACTTACGTTGTTCTTCAAGGTTACGGATTGTCTCGACGTCTAGCTTAAAGCCGCGACGTGCCAGTTTTGCAGCTGTATCATCCAGCTCTGTACGAAGTAATTTAGAATCCAGCATTGTTAATCCTATGCTTTTTAGTTGTGAAGTGGCGCATGAACATCATGCTCACACGCTTAAAAAATTTACCAAATAAATGTATCCAAAAAAGGCCTTTATTCATAGCGCTTTTGTGGGCTTTTTGCATCCAAACTAGCCAAGTAATCTAACTTTTCGCCAATTTTTGTTTCTAAGCCACGATTAGTCGGATAATAGTAGCGCGTATTGCTCATTTCTGGAGGGAGATACCTTTCACCCGCAGCGTATGCTCCGGGCTCATCATGGGCATATCGATACTCTGCGCCATAGCCTAAATCTTTCATTAAACTCGTTGGCGCGTTTCGCAAATGCGGCGGTACTTCATACTCTGGCTGATTATGAGCATCGCTTAATGCTTGCTTCCAAGCCGTATACACTGCGTTACTTTTGGGCGCACACGCCAAATACACGATCGCTTGAGCTATGGCGCGCTCCCCTTCTGCTGGGCCAACGCGGGTAAAACAATCCCAAGCGGATAAAGCCACTTGCATTGCACGTGGGTCAGCGTTACCTACATCTTCAGAAGCAATCGCCAATAAACGACGCGCAATATACAGTGGGTCACAGCCTGCTGTTATCATACGCGCAGCCCAGTATAATGCGGCGTCTGGGTTCGAACCTCGAATCGACTTATGGACTGCAGAGATTAAGTCGTACCAAATATCCCCTTTATTGTCGAAACGAGAGACTTTTTCACCCGCGACTTCAGCGAGAAGTTGAAGCGTAATGTGCTTTTCACCCTGCTCGTTTTCTTGCGCCATATCGTACAGCAACTCAAGGTAGTTGAGTGACATTCGCGCATCGCCATTGACCAACTCTGAAAGCCTGTCTAACACGTTGTCGACAAAATTTGCTGTTACCTTACCCAAGCCTCTTTCAGGGTCAGCAATCGCTTGTTCGAGTGCTTGTCTGATATCTTGCGTAGCGAGAGACGTCAGCTTGTAGACTCGCGCACGAGATAAGAGTGCGTTATTCAGCTCGAACGAGGGGTTTTCAGTGGTAGCCCCGATAAAGGTCACCGTTCCATCTTCTATGTGAGGTAAAAATGCGTCCTGCTGAGATTTGTTAAATCGGTGCACCTCATCCACAAACAAGATGGTACGTCGGCCTGCCATTTTGTTTTCGCGCGCTTTCTCAATCGCCGCACGAATCTCTTTCACACCGGAGGTCACCGCAGATACGCGTTCTACTTCCGCATTCGCGTAATTGGCAGCCACTTCCGCGAGCGTCGTTTTACCGGTTCCAGGTGGTCCCCATAGAATCATAGAGTGGATGTGGCCCGCCTCTAGCGCTCTTCTTAATGGCTTACCAGGACCAAGAATATGTTGCTGCCCAATGTACTGTTCCAAGTTTTGCGGACGCATTTTTGCAGCAAGGGGACGAAAATCTTCGTCCCCTGAAAAATCTAACGAGTAATTACTCACTATTAATTCCTTTGGTCGTCTACCTCTACACCTTTAGGAATAGCAAAGGTAAAACGATCTGCTTTCGGCTTGCTCAGGTTGATGTTATTGAACGTAAACGTGCTATTTTGACCGTCTTGTTCGATAACACTAAACCCTTTTACTGCCCCTTTTTTGTCGATTTCTAACTCAAATGTTCCTTGATTTGAATCTACCGCGGTCGGTATCAGAGTAAAAACGTCACCCTTCTGAGAAACTCTGTAGTTGTCCCAGTCACTCTTTCGGTTACGTGTCAGCAGAATAAACGGTGTCTGTTCCGTCGCTTGCTCTTGCCAATAGATACTCACCTGCTCAATGAACGGGCTGTAGTACCACAGTGTTTTGCCATCAGACACAAGGATGTTTTCATCAGGTGTTGTCGTTGTCCAACGGAACAGGCTTGGGCGAGAGATTTCAACTTCCCCCTCTCCTTCCATCACAACGTCGCCATCAGGACTGGTTACTTGTTGAGTAAAGTCCGCACTAAAACCTTCGGTCTGTTGTAAACGCTGGTTCAGTTCATCTTTTGGAGCGGCCATAACGGAACAACTCATCAGTAGCAACGCGGCTAGTTTTTTCATTCTTGATATCCTTTTTAGACGCAGGTAAGGCGTTTATAGCTTCTATTATGAATAAGTTTGACCGAATAAAGTTAACTTTGTTCTATTTTCCACAACACTGCTTGAATTTTTTACCACTACCACATGGGCATTCATCGTTTCGGCCAATACCTTTAAACGGATTCACACTTTGCGATTTTGCGCCACTTAACGCTTCATCCGCAGCTTGCGCGACCTCTGTGATCATAAGATCAAGCTGGTCAATAAAATCTGACAATGCTGGAGGCGTCTCAATCCCAGATGCTCTCATCTGTGCTTGCGTCTCTTCTTCATCAATCGCAAGCATAAACGAGGTGAGCATTGCCTGCATCATTCGCAACGTGCCATCACCGATTTGAACATCATGCCATTGCTCTTCTATTGTCGGCCATAGCGTCATAAACCCTTCAGCAACATCCGCGAGTTGTTCGAATTTGTTTTGCGGTTCCAGAAGATCAATAAGAGAGTATTCGTTACGCTTTAGCATTTGATACTGATGCGTGATGTGCTCTTCGACTGGCTTCCTTACTTCATTAGTATGTTCAGCAAATACAGTTGCCAACCAGCTTTCAGGGGCAAGTGGTTTAGTCGTCATGTTCGCTGCTAGTGTTAAGCCCTCCACAAAATATGGCGACTCTTCACAGTATGACTCAGGCAGTGTCAGTAGTTGATACTTCATTATTTACTTCTAGTGATTCAAGATTAACGAACCATTATAACCCTATGTCAGGCTGCGGGTCACTTATGGACTTAATGTGTTATTAACGAAAAGATTCACGCTCGTTTTCTTATCGAAGTGACTTTTCCGTTCGTTCACACTAAAATCACGCCTCCCTAAATGAAGGCGTTTTTTATATGCGAGTAGTTCTTGGCCCAATGGAGGGCGTATTAGACCATTTGATGCGTGAGATCCTAACCGATATCAATGACTATGACTTGTGTGTCACGGAATTTGTTCGTGTAGTCGATCAGCTTCTCCCCGATCACGTTTTTCACCGTCTTTGCCCAGAACTACTTCAAGGTTCAAAAACCAAGTCTGGTGTTCCTGTCCATATTCAGCTGTTGGGGCAAGACCCACACTGGATGGCTGAAAATGCGATTAAAGCCGCCGAGCTCGGCGCGAAAGGCATTGATCTGAACTTTGGATGTCCGGCAAAACTGGTTAACAAGAGCAAAGGCGGTGCGGCACTTCTCCAACACCCGGAGCTAATACATCGTGTTGTTAAAGCCTGTCGAGATGCTGTTCCTAGCCATATTCCTGTGACCGCGAAAATCCGACTTGGCTGGGATAACCCAGAAGATTGTTTTGAAATCGTGGATGCGGTTCAACAAGCGAAGGCCAATGAACTCACTGTTCACGCACGAACCAAAACTGGCGGCTATAAAGCGAGTGAAATTAAGTGGGATTATATTGGTCAGATTCGCCAGCGTTTCTCTATCCCTTTGATTGCTAATGGCGAGATTTGGAATTACGAAGATGGCCAAGCTTGTATTGAAACAACGGGTGTTGATTCACTAATGGTGTGCCGTGGCGCATTTAACGTCCCTAACTTAGGCAATGTCGTTAAACACAATCACACTGCAATGCCATGGTCGGAAGTTGTTAAGTTGCTACTGGTTTACTCTCAATACGAAATGAAGGGCGACAAAGGTCTTTACTATCCAAACCGCGTTAAACAGTGGTTTTCATACCTGCGCCAAGAGTACCCGGAAGCGGCATCTCTATTTCGTGAGATACGTACATTCAACAAAGCTGAGCCCATTGTTGAGCATATTACGGAATATCAAAGACAACTGGCGGCAGCGTAGAGATTGCCTAAGCGCTGAATCGTTCAATAAAAAAAGCCCATCATTATCCAACATGATGGGCTTGCTGTTTTTAATAAAGCCGGAACTCGTTAGTTTAGAAGCAAGCTATCATCGGCCAATTCTTCACCTCTGACTTTAGAGAACATTTCTAACAAGTCAGCGACTTGCATATTGGCTCTCTGATCACCGGCTACATCCAGGACAATTTCTCCCTGGTGGAGCATCACTGTTCGATCCCCGCAAGCAAGCGCATCTTTCATTGAGTGAGTCACCATCATCACAGTCAGGTTAAACTCTTGCACAATCTTTTTGGTCAAATCGATGATGAACGCGGCCATTCTAGGATCAAGAGCAGCGGTGTGCTCATCTAGTAGCAATAATTTACTATCAGACAATGTCGCCATTACTAGACTTACTGCTTGTCTCTGCCCACCAGATAGCAAGCCAATACTATCGCCGAGTCTGTCTTCGAGTCCTAGTCCAAGAATGCTTATTCGCTCTTGGAACAACTTTCTCCGCTTAGACGATAGCGATAAGTTCCAGCCGCGCTTTTTGCCACGCATATAAGCCAGTGCCATATTCTCTTCAATCGTCAGCTCGCCACAAGTACCCGCTAACGGATCTTGGAAGACGCGTGCACACTGCTTAGCTCGCTGATCGACACTCTGCCGTGTCACATCTTGCTCATCAATGATGACTTTCCCACCGACCATAGGGGTTTCACCTGTTACCGCCCCCAGCAAGGTTGATTTACCCGCGCCGTTGGAACCGATAACGGTTAAAAATTGATGCTCTGGCACTTCAAGGGAAACGCCTCTAAGTGCTTTGTTCTCAAGAATAGTGCCCGGATTAAAGGTAACTTGAATATTTTCCAGCCGAATCATGCAACATCTCCTGAGTTCTTACTTCCGTCTACCGCCTGCTGTCCCTTTGCAGGCGCATTAGCCTTTTTTGCTTTCCAGTTCCCTTTTAATTTCGGTGCAATCAGCGCAATCGCAACTAATACCGCTGTCACTAGGTTTAAGTCAGAGGCTTGTAAACCAAACATGCCGGAGCTAAGCGCAAATGCCACTGCAAGTCGGTAAAGCACGGAACCAAGCACAACCGCGATCACCGCAACCCAGATTTTTCTGCCCGGAATCAACGTTTGTCCCAAAATCACTGCGGCTAAACCCACAACAATTGTGCCGACACCCGATGTGACATCCGCAAAACTGTTTGTCTGAGCAAACAACGCACCAGCAAAACCCACAAAGCCATTAGACAGCGCCAAACCGAAGTAAGTGTAAAACGCGGTGCTTGCACCTTGCGCTTTGACCATACGTGCGTTGACACCCGTTGCTCGTAGACCCAAGCCAAAATCACTGTTGAGTAAACGAACGACAAACCATGCGGAAATAAGAACCAAGACACCAACCACAAGCGGTCGCATTAGCATTGGATCACCGATGGTTTCAAATGGCGTTAAGATTGTTTCTTCACCCAACAAAGCGACATTTGGTCGTCCCATAATACGGATATTGATTGAGAAGGCCGCGATCATGGTTAAGATCGACGCTAACAAGTGAAGGATGCCGCAGCGAACGGCTAAAAATGCGGTGACCCAACCTGTCATTGCGCCTGCAATAATCGCCATTCCTGTAGCCACCCAAGGGTTAATCCCTGCAACAATGGCCGTCGCGGCAACCGCAGCACCCATTGGGAAACTGCCATCAACACTTAAGTCAGGAAAGTCGAGAACACGAAACGTAAGGTAGACACCCAGAGCGACTAAGCCATATAACAACCCAATCTCCAGTGCCCCAAAAAATGCAAAAGCAGACATACAAACTCCCTTTTCTGCTAAAGACTAAAGAAAGGAGAACACGGCCTGTGTCCTCCTTGTCAGAGGCGTTACTTCACGCTGGTTGCGCGAGCAAGTACAGAATCTGGAATGGTGATACCAAGCTTTTCAGCCGCAGCTTTGTTGACAACAAGATCGGAGCCTTTGGCAACTTTAACATCCAGTTTTCCTGGCTCACTGCCTTCAAGAATCGCTGCTACGTAGTCTGCGGTTTGAACGCCAACTTGGTAGTAGTCAAACCCTAGACCTGCAATCGCACCTTTTTCAACATACGAAGTAGCACCAGCCATTACAGGCGTTTTTGCTTGATTTGCCGCAACGATCATACCTTCGATCGCACTAGCAACAGTGTTATCAGTTGGCGCATAAATCACATCAGACTTTTCTGCGATTGCCTGAGTTGCTGATTGAACATCTGCACTTTTTAGCGCGGTTGCCTCAACAATTTCGATCCCTTTAGCTTTTGCACTCTCTTTAAGTAAATCAATGAGCGCAACTGCATTCGCTTCACCTGGGTTGAAGACGACACCAATTGCTTTAACGTTTGGGATAATTTCTTTAATTAGATCAACGTGCTGGCTTACCGGAGAAAGATCAGAAAGACCTGTCACATTCTGACCAGGCTGCTCGAGTTGCTTAACCAGTTTCGCGCCTACTGGATCAGTAACCGCAGTAAAAACGACCGGAATTGAGCGTGTTGCTGACACCAAAGCTTGTGCTGTTGGCGTTGCGATACCAACCAATACATCTGGTTGTTCACCTACATACTGGCGTGCGATCTGAACGGCAATCGCTGGGTTACCCTGCGCGGTTTTGTAGTCAAAATCGAGGTTTTTCCCTTGCTCATATCCTCTGGCTTTCAGGCCGTCGATAAGACCTTGACGCGTCGCGTCTAACGCTGGGTGTTCAACAATCTGAGAAACGGCTACTTTGGCGGTTTTCGCCATAATGCTTGTTGAAGAGAGAAGCGCAGCCCCTGCTAACACTGCGGTCGCAATAACTTTTCCTGCTTTCATCTTAGCTCCTTGAATTCAGCAATATGTTGTGATGTCGTGTGCGAAATTATTTATGAGATTATTATTAAATGTGCACATCTAGTGTGCATAACAATCATTATTACCAATAAGTCGCCAGAAAGGGAAGCAGGATTTAACAAGATTTAAACATTAAGCCGGATTGCGATTTTCTAAAGTTTCATAGCCTGGATCAATATGTTACGCGGCGTTATGGATTTAGCACAAAACTCTTCTATGCTCACTTTATAGCCCTCTTGTTCAAGGTACATCGCTTTATCCAAAACCAACCAAAACTCTAGACCTCGTCTAAATACTTGCTGTACCAGGCTCATACGCTCCATATGCCAGTAGCGCTTTTCTCCCAAAGCAAGATAATGGTTAAAATCAACGTCAGGCAACGTCAACTGTTTTTGCTCTTCAGCCCATCGGCAAAAAGCGTTAAAGCCTTCAGATAGCATTGATTTTTTAATGCTAGGTACGGGTTCATAATGTTCAAAACCGCATTCTTCACGCAGCAGCAAATCAAGCCCAAGGCGAAAACTCATCTCTTCAAAGCGGTGCCTTTTGACACGCTCACCACCTGTCACCGTTTCTTGCAGGGGAATCCTGAGTTCCGATTTAGTCAACGCAAGAGTGGATGCCTTCCCCAATAGAGAGAGGGCTTCATAGTTCTGCGACTGAGTTAAATGGTAGCAACAAGGTGAAATGGTCATTGCGGGAAGCTTGTGCTTTACCCCTTTTTTGATCAAAGAAACATGCAGATCACCACAGGCATGGAGTGCAACCGCATGTTGTCGAGAATTGAACACCCTTTCCGCTTCGTCTACGAGAGCATCTCCTTCTACAAACATCATTGGCAACCCTTGCCTATTGGCGTCAGCTTGCCCTGACTCACATAGCGACGGTTGATACTCAAAGCTCGTCACTTTTTGCTGACTTTGACTCGCCAAGATTCGCCCCAAAAAGCCTTTCCCTGCACACCACTCCAACCACTCGACTCCCTTATGATGAGCCAATGCCGCCTCTCCCATCGAGACAATTTGCGTCAGTTTTCGCCCAGGAATACCGGCATCAATCCCGCGTTCCAGTTCAATACCCGATAACGGCGTACGCTCAAGAGTCGTCAATGAGGGAAGAGATTGAATATCCGGAAGATATCGAGACACCTTATCCACCAGCGTAAATGTGTCAGCTTTATAGAATTCAATCTGCTCAGGGGTCAAAGAATTCAACCATTCACAAAGCTCTGGGTGTTGCTCTGCCCACGGAAGCTGAGCATTGAGGCTTTGAAAAAATGGCTCAAAGCGCCAAAGTGCTTGATGAGACTGTAGAAGTGTATCGAGTGTTTTAAATCGCTGTTGCATGCTTCCCCCTAGTGCGGGCGTATTTTAGAGGGAAGTGACAGCAATGAATAGGGTTTAGCGAACAGGCAACTCAATATCTTTAAACATCGCTTCTATTTCCGCGTTAGATTTAAGCGACAGTGCTTGCTCAACAACAGGACGTGTAAGGTGTGGTGCAAAACGTTCGATAAAGTCATACATGTAAGACCTTAAGAAGGTACCACGGCGGAAACCAATGCTCGTCGTACTCACACCAAATATATGGCTGGCATTAATCGCGACGAGGTCCATATCTTGCTCAACATCTATTGCCATGCTAGCGATAACACCAACCCCTAATCCCATACGCACATAAGTTTTTATGACGTCTGCATCGGTTGCTGTAAAGACAACACGAGGTGTTAAACCGCGCTTATGAAAAGCGGTATCCAGTTCAGAGTGGCCCGAAGTACCAATAACATATGTAACCAGAGGGAATGAAGCGAGATCTTGGATCGTCACGTGCTCTTTCTGAGCTAAAGGATGTGATTTGGGAACCACTAATGAACGATTCCAGTGGTAACACGGCAGCATGATGGCGTCTTGGTACAAGTGCAACGCCTCTGTCGCTATGGCAAAGTTTGCGACACCTTTCGCCACGGCTTCGGACATCTGTGCAGGTGTCCCTTGATACATATGCAAGGATACTTTTGGATAGCGAGCGGTAAACCCTTTAATCACTTCTGGGAGCGCGTATCTTGCTTGAGTGTGCGTGGTCGATAAATTGAGTGTTCCCATGTCTGGGTGTGTATATTCGCCCGCGACTGCTTTTATGCCTTCTACACGCCCTAGAATCTCTTGAGATATACGAATGATCTCTTCGCCAGCACTGGTTACTTGCGTCAAGTGCTTGCCACTGCGCTCAAAAATTTGAATGCCTAATTCATCTTCGAGCAAACGAACCTGTTTACTTATCCCTGGTTGAGAGGTGTACAGGCTTTCAGCGGTGGCTGATACGTTCAAGTTGTGATTAACGACTTCAACAATATACTTCAATTGCTGTAATTTCATTCCGAACCCGCACTCCCTTCTCGACACATCTCGCGCGTAAAATCATATTTTATAATATTTAGTTATAATGCCTCTACATGGAAATTGGTAGTCCTATAGATAATTAGCGTGATTAAACTGGTAATTCAGTCATCCTAATAGGCTGTTTTGCAATCAATTACTCATTATCACTAGCCAATTGACAATTTTCATTAAGAAATAATGTGTAGTAAGCCATAATGCGAAAATGAGTGTAGAGAGTTAGCAGTATCGTGTATCCTTGACCGCTAGCCATCAAAAAAACATAAGATACGGAATTTATGAATATTGGTCTTATCATAGCTTTAGTTGCCATCTTGCTGGTCTTGGTTCTTGGCTATAACGTTATGCTGCAATATAAAGTCAAAGTAGAAGCGGCAAAAAAGCAGGAATCTTCACGTTACATTCAAATCATTGATGCAACGGAGGAACTCATCGGCCATGCTCACCACCTGCCTTATAGTAAAGATTTATTGGTATGTTTGAACACACGTATCCTTGATGCGCTCCAAAACATGCTCGACTTGGATCCGAAAAACAAGCATTTAGCTCAACGCATCGACAACGTTAAGCAACAAATTTCGCAACTCGAAGAAGCGTATAACGGTAACGAAAATGCAGCGTTTAAAGTGCCAAGTAGCGACAAACAAGCAATCGTGATGCTTAAGCTAGTGAAAAGACTGCGTGATACAATTCGAAGTGAACACAATAAAGGCCGTTTTGAAACACAGGCTTATGTCACTGAAAATGCACGTTTGGAAACTATCCAAATTCGTATCAACATCGAAAATGTGATTAAACGTGCTAATGATGCCATTGTACGAGGCCAACCAGGTACTGCGATTCAGTTACTGAAGAAAGGGATTGATGCCCTCAGCACGAAAAGTGACAATTACTCAAACCAAGCTCGGGAAAAGCTGCAGACTATGTATGATGAACTCGAACAAAAACGTCAGAATAGGAATGCGGAAGAGTTGCACCAAATCACTCAGAAAGAGCGTCGCGACGATATGGACGTTATCTTTGGTGAAAAGAAAAAATGGTAATATAATCTCAACAATTTAATGTCAAAGGTCGCTTTTGCGACCTTTTCTATTTGTAAAGTGACACAATGATTGACCTAAAAACCTACGATTCACTGTTGGAACCCATCAACGCCTTCCTGCAATGCCCAACACCAGACACCTGGGTTGATGAAGCCAAAAAGCCAGAAAATCTTAAAACTGTTCTCATCGATCATTTGCTATGTGAGTTAAAGGCGGGTCAATCGGCAATGTACCTGATTCGTAAGTACGCGGTTGATAAAAGTAGTGCTCACAACCTGCTTGACTGGTTCAAACCCTATGAAGATTTTGCCTACCGTAAAACGGGTAACTTAGAAACGCTCAAAGGTAAAAGCAATATTTCAAAAGCGATCATGGCGAAGTCTAATTCACCCTATAGCCAAGATTTGATTGATAAAATGGTATTGTTGATTAAAGAAGAGCTGCACCATTTTTATCAGGTTCTTGAGATCATGGACAGCCGTGGAATCGCTTATGAGCCAGTGCAAGCGAGTCGCTATGCTAAGGGATTATTGTCTGACATGGCCACCCATGAACCACAAACGTTAATCGACAAGTTGATCATTGGTGCATACATCGAAGCTCGCTCGTGTGAACGTTTTGCTAAGCTCGCTCCCCATATGGATGAAGACATTGCAAAATTTTATGTGTCACTACTTCGCTCTGAAGCGCGTCACTATCAAGATTACCTTAGCTTGGCAGAAGAGATTGCGGGTAAAGATATCTCTGACCGAATCAATCACTTTGGAAAATTAGAAGCCGAGTTGATTTCATCGCCCGATGACGACTTTAAGTTTCATAGTGGTGTCCCTTCTTAGCGAACTAATCTCTGACAAGCAAAGCTAAAAAAAACGCATCAACAAACTGTTGATGCGTTTTAGTTTTAATCAACCTTAAATTTCTTAGAAGGCCTCTACTCCTACCGGTAATCGTTTGAGAATTTCTTGAGTTTTATAGAACTCTTCATCAAGACTACGATAATCGCCGTTTAAGTATGCTTGTATTGTCGGAACAGGTAACTGCCAAATTTCTGCCATTTCAGGTGTCGCAGTAGCGAGCGCGTCGTTCACCTTCTTAGCCGTTTCAATAACCAGTTCTACCTCTCCTTCTTTGCTATATGCAGCGTATTCGAGGCCAACAATTGCGTTAATCACATCGTTAACAGGGTAAATTTTTCCACTTTCTACGTGAGTTACACTGCCTTGATCCATTGTTATGCGCCCTGCCGCAACTTCTGCATTTAGGGCTTGGTTAAGAATATAGTTGATCACATCGTCACTGAGTGAGTCGTATCCCCAGCCTTTAACCTGAGCAACATTGGCAATCACGTGCTCTGCCAAATTCTCCACCATGCTTGTATTGTTTAGATTTACAACTGCCTTGTAATAGTAAGACCAGTTCGAACTCGGAATCGAAGCCCACGTATCCACTACTTCTTGCAGATCATCCCTAGACTGAGCTCGTAATTTCTTAATCAGTTCTGAAGGCTCTACAGCATTTAACTTTTGTGCATATTTCCAAGCCAATGTATTTGCCTCAGTTGCAGCATATTTTGAGTTATCTAACACAAATGAAACACTGCCATCTGGCAAATAGTAGTTTTCTCGCTCTTTCACCCAACTGTCCAGTTGTGCCACAGAACGTGAACGAACATCATGGTCTGCAGAATAAATGTACTTAGTTGCCATACCTAAAATCATCGATGGAATATCACCTCGACCATTACACGGAACTTGTAAGAATTCGTACACACTACATGGCATTGGTGGTAGAGACTCAAGTTTACTCGTTAAATGAAGGTTTACAGGTACAGATGACGATACAAGATTGCCATTCTCATCTATCAGCTCTACAGGCGTCGCAAGTGGGGCTCCCGCAACTAGGTGTTCGATGATACTATCAAACTCTTTTTTAACCCCTGGCCAATCCATAAGAGCTGCATGGCTAACTTCATCCGTATAACGAAGTGAATAACGTCTCGCCAATAGATATGAAGCTAAAATTTTGTCAGGCCAAATACCCAACGCTGATACTGAGTTGGAATAGTTGTTCGACGGGTCAAAACTCGCTACTGAATTTAAGAAGCGGCCATTACGCGTCTCAGCAACGGCTGCCGATATTTGAGTAGATCGAGAACCATCGAAGTCTTGACGAATCGATTGCTGAATTTCTTTATCAAAACAAGAAGCATTAGCGATGTCATAACTCGTACTCAGATCATGTCGAGCAGTGGTAGAAATAAATTCACCTAGTGAAATGACCTTGGTATCTAATACCACAGAGCTATCTGCTGTTGATCGAGTTTCCACAACACATTGGTGCTCTGGTGTGCGAAGAATGCTCAAAAAGTAACCTGAAGCTTTCTTAGACGCATTGCCGGTATCACAGAACCAAAGAGAGTTTTCTTGCGTTGTACTACAGTCAGACTCAACCATGTAACTAAAGAAGTCTAGTGGTCTATCTGTAGTACGAGCATAACCGAGTGTTGTATATAGATCGTCTAAACGTTCAGAGTCCTCTATAACTTCCCTTACTTCGTTCATGCTTCTCAGGCGGCGCAGTAGGTAACCTAGGTAATTCGAAGTGGTCAAACCATCTCGGCTCAGCTCCCCGGTGTTAGCATTTGCATAGTTGTCTAAGTAGCTCTGCCACTTGTAGCTAACAATTTCAGCTAGGTTAGTACCTTCATCAAAACGGTTACAGTCACTATTTAAAGAAACATTCCCATCTGTACAGAAAGAAAAGGACTCTCGTTTTAGATCAAACTCACCTTCGACATAATTGATCACGCCGTGACGCACTATCTCTTTGGTGTCCTGTACCGAGTTAAATACTTCCTGCAATTGCTCTAAACTTGAAACGGAGTTAAGTGGGATCACTTTATTCAGTTGTGACAAATACTTATACTCAGACAACTGGCTAGAGTCTTGCAGCACTGATACAACGCGAGCACTACTTCTTAGCTGTTTGTTAAACAACTTCTCAACGTCTGTACGTAAGCCTACTTCATCAATCAAAGCAATTTTATCGATTTTGTCGAGAGAACAAGTGTACTTAAATTTTTGCTCAGAGCCGTCTGCCACGACCCCAATCGCCTTACAATCAAGCAAACTTGTCGGCCCAGTCGCTCTATAAATTGCGGTTTGAGTGTAGTTAACCCAAGCGTTGTACTGCTCTAAATCTTCTTGGTACTGCTTATACTCCAACCACAAATCGTATTGAGCTTGTTCTTCAGCCGTTGGTTCACGATCCGTTGGCAAAGCAGTTTCTGTAACAGCAGTCACTTCTACTGGCTTAGGCACTTGCTGTACGGGTATATCGCCATATACATCTAGCTCACGACCATAAGCAAACTTAAATGCTTCCAGATCATATAGCCCCCAAGTAGGCGTTTCATCAAGCATGCTTGGAGCGTAATCCATCGTAGAGCTGTAGGCAGGAATGCTCTTTAGACCGAGTTTCTCAGCTTGATCTGCACTATAAAAGTTCTTTGAGTCATTCGAACCTTTGAAGTTGTGGCGCAATCCTACATTGTGGCCCAACTCATGAACTAATGTATTTGCGTAGGTCGTAATGGTTAGGGCGTCAGCTGCGATTCTTCGCTCATCAATCCCAAGCTCCTTCCATCGTTTCAGCTCACGACCAATGACAACACCCTGATCATCATAGACATTCTTGAAGAAGTCGCCTGATTCTAAGTCTAGTGCTTCAATCATCGATTTCTGAGTCGCTGAAATCCACATCGCCTCTTGAGGGAATACAGTATTCTCACTCCACATCTGAAGGCGCTGCATATCTGCTTTTACGACGTCTTCAAGGCTAGATTCATCAGTAATAGTGATCAGATCCTTGTGACGAATTGGCTTTGTATATCCAACAGACTCTGGCTCTTCTAAGTAATGCGCGGACTGAGATGAATATGGGTCAGCATCTGCTACTTGCTTTGCAGTGATGTTTCTAACAACTTGAGACTGCATCGCTTTTGCTACTGCTGGTGTAGCCGATTGAACTGCACCATCTGTAGACGCATTTTCCGTTGGCGGCTTGAAGTACTCTACATTGCTCAACTGCTGGCGATTATAGAACCTAGCAAGGTTATTCCAGTATAGTTGGGCACCTGTACGCGCTACGCCAGAATATTGGTTTACGTGCGCTTTAATAATTTCGCCAGTACGTGGATCGGCGATGAGCGGACCATAACCAAGTAGACCGTTATCTAAAGGCTCATCCACTAAGTTAATCACGTTGTAGCGTAAATCACCCGCATGGATACCTAACCCTTGTGTTTTATTGACGATTTGGATTGGTGGCTTACTTGTTTTAACACCAATAACACTCAAGGCTTCGTTCATTTTATTGACAGTTTCTATCGTACTGTCTAAATACATCTTGTTTTTTGGCTCAAAGAAGTTATCAGTCAAGTAATACTCAATCGCGCCTAACTCTGGGTTAAAACGGTTAAGATAAGTGATATCTTCATACTTGTTCGTCGTTGGATTTAACTTCAACGTTGTCGTCGTGAAGAAGCCGAATGAAGTGTCATCAGCGTTCGGATACACGATTGGTTGATAATCCTTAGAAGCCAAATGGTCTTCATGGATTAATGAGTAGTAAAAACGCGCTTTGAAAGAGCCGTTGGCAAGCTCTTCTTCCATTGCAGACCAATCAATGTAAGAAGATAGTTGCTCTACATCTATTGAGAAGGTTTGCTCTAGTTCAAAGTTTAAAACACCGCTCTTAGGATCAAATTCCCAAGAAATCACCTCTGGATCGCCTTGCGCGCTTAGACCTTCTTTAGTGCCATAAAGCTCGTCTAAGTTAAGTTCTGTAACCTTTGTCGAGGCTGGGTCAGGAGTAAAGTGGGTATTGTTGCGAAAAGCGCCCGTCGACAAATTAGGGTTAGAATCTGTTTCTTCAACGTTTGTACAATCACCATAGCTGTCTTCACGACATTGATATTTATCGTATGAACCAGCAATCGTCATTACATGTGGGAAGTTAACGGTATCTTCACCACCCAGATATTGATCGCTTGCAGTGTCTGTACCTTCAGGTAGACAGAAACCATTCGCATCTTTTGGTAAACGCGCTTCCGGGTTATTACGATCATAGCCACGAACCTCTAAACCTTCGTCAGAAAAACAAAGTTCGACATATCGAGCCATGCCTTGCAGAAATGGAAACTGCGTGACTGCAAACCTAGGTGCAGCCCCTGTAGTCGGCGCATAAAACCAACGACCATCGAGTCGAAGGTCATTTACTTTAACTTCTTTTATGTCTCTTTCTACGTATTCGTAGGGCTGGTCATCAGCTCCACAACCAGCTAATACAGCGGCAATCGCTGAAGCTAGTCCTATTTTTTTAAACTTCATGTCATGTCCTTAATATTATTTTTATTTCCCTAAAAGGAGTAACTAATACGCGCTTCATAAGACGCGCGATCTGCATCAAAAATGTCGATATCGCCAAGAGTCCCTTTCTCCGCATCTAAATAGAAACCAGAGGTCGAGGCTGAAAGACTAAAACTAAATGCATCTGTGAGCTGGTATGAACCAAAGACAGAGCCACCATAGGTGATACTGTTACGGCGCGTACCTTGATAACTGATTGAGTTTCCGGCAAGGGCAGAAATCCCAACAGTAAGATCCTGGAATGAATAGCTAGCGGAAGTAGATAATGAATAAACCCATTCAGTTAATGATTTTCCGCCTGCGGTTTGGTACTTATGGAAATTCTTCCTTAACCGAGGTGAAACTGAAATGTTGGCATCAGAAATCTGAAAACTTAAAGGCACAGCAACTCGAAAGGCTGTAATAAGTTCATCTTTACGTGATGTTTCAGACGTAGGAATAGTAAACTGGCCATTTATCCCAACTGTTGCCGTATCACCAAATTCAAAGAGGTTTGAACGACTAATACCAATCACACTATCCGTAAAATAGTCTCCTGTTTTATCCTCAAGCGCCCTATAACCACCGCTACTTAGGTAAGCGCGGTAATTAGAGGCAAATGAGTAATGCAGTGAACCATTCCAAGAAATATTACGTACAGAACGGTGATCGTCCTTGTGATAAATATTGGTATCGTAAGCAACTGAGACATTACCGCCAAAGCTAGACTTTATTTGTTGCTCATCGGGCTTATTATCATCAGATAAAGCCGACGAACTAAATATGGATAGGAGAGAGAATGCAATGATACTCTCTTTCCACTTTGTTGTGTTTTGCATAGATTATTAACTTCCATGAAATATTGAACTCAATAAGAGTGTTTCATGTGCTATTTGCCTTGATTTTTATTTGTGCAAATAACAACCATCAGAAATAAGCCCCCCTTATTTCTGATAAAAAGTTAACAAGCGAAAAAATTAATTTTGATTTATTATTTTTATTCCTAGGCGCGTTTTCGCTGACTAGGGTGTGTTATAGGTATTGCTGATAATAGTTTTTTTGTATATTCATTTTCTGGTGAATTATAAACTTCTAGTGCTGGGCCATATTCGACCACCTTGCCAAAATACATAACAGCTACATCATCAGAAACTTGTTTTACCACTGACAAGTCATGCGAGATAAATATAATTGCAAGATTCATGTCTTTTTGCAGCGCAAGTAACAAATTTATAATCTGAGCTTGTACTGAAACATCAAGTGCCGATACTGACTCATCACAAATTAATAACTTTGGTTTTAGTGCTATGGCACGAGCGATACCAATACGCTGTCTTTGCCCACCAGAAAATTCATGCGGATAGCGGTTAATCGCTTCACGAGGTAAACCGACTTTATCCAATAATTCCAGAACCCACTGTTTTCGTTCCTTATCCGTTCCCATTTTATGGATAATATAAGGTTCTTCTAAGATCATACCTATCGTATGTCGTTGATTAAGAGATTCCATTGGGTCCTGAAATACGATTTGCATGTCTTTACGCAGAGGACGCATTTCCTTAGGGGATAGCCTCGTAATATCTTTTCCTTCGAAGTAAATGCTTCCTTCTGTTGGTTCGAACAACTTGAGGATCGTTCTCCCCAAAGTGCTTTTTCCACACCCAGACTCGCCCACCAAACCTAATGTTTTACCCTGCTCTAACGAAAAGGAAACACCATCAACAGCTTTGACCGTATAACCTTTAGAAAACAGCTTTTTCCCGGAGACAAAGTGCTGCTTTAAGCCTTCAATTCTTAATACTTCTTGCATGGCTTTCCCTTAGTTATCCTGGAACATACTTGGATCGATAGGTTGAATATCAATCATTTGTTTTGGTTCATGATCTAAACTTGGCATAAGCCCCATTAACCTTTTGGTGTATGGGTGTTGTGGGTTATCGAATAGCTCAAATACATCCGCTTTTTCAACGATTTTCCCTGCGTACATTACGGCGACGTCATCACAAATTTCCGCTACAACCCCTAGATCATGAGTGATAAAAATCATGGCCATTCCAGTCTCTTCCTGTAACTCACGCATGAGCTCCAAGATAGAGGCTTGTACAGTTACATCCAGTGCTGTAGTAGGCTCGTCACAGATTAGAATATCGGGCTTACATGCTAAAGCCATAGCGATCATGACACGCTGTCGCATTCCACCGGACAGATTATGTGGATACTCATCAATGCGCTTTTCCGGCATAGGAATTCTGACTTTCTCCAACATCTGCAGGGCATAATGTCGTTGCTCAGCTTTCGCCAATTCTGGACGGTGCAACTCTAATACTTCCATAAGCTGCTTGCCGACCGTATGCACTGGGTTCAAAGCTGTCATAGGATCCTGGAAGATGATAGAAATGCGATCACCACGCATGGCATACATCTCTTCGGAAGGCATAGAAACCAAATCTTTGCCTCGGTATAAGATTTCACCGCCAACAATGTTGCCATAAGGCTTGGGCAACAACCCCATAATGGACATCGAGGTGACACTCTTACCACAACCAGATTCGCCAACTAAGCCCAACGTGCGACCTTTCTTTACATCGAAACTCACGCCATGAAGAACTTTTACTGGCCCATTATCCGTTAAGAATTCAGTTTCCAAGTTTTTAACACTTAGTACTACTTCACTGCTCATCTTCCTGATCCTCACAAGCTATAGCTTATAACGCTCATCCACGATCGTAACTTCTGGGAATGTTTTATCCTGCTTCATCGCTTTCTTAGTTTCTTTCTCAATATCTTTATCGATCCAGAAAGTATGTAAGCCGAAAGTTCGATCAATAGAGAACATGTTGTATGTACGCTTGGTCATTGCTTTCTCTGGGAACTTCATCCAACGCCAGTGTGCTTCTCGTGCATAAGGCACCATATAGCCAGGTACAATCACATTAGCTGCTGTGATCTCTTCCTGAATCTTGTGAGACAGTTCCTGCTTCTTCGCGAGATCAAACTCTGCTTTGTATTGCTCAATCAATTTATCCAAAAGCGGCGAACTGAAATTCGTATGGTTGTTAGTCTGAGGTTTATTCGCATTGAAACTATGGAAGTATTCCCAATATGCTGGAACATCACTTGTCCCCATATTTAGAAATGCGAGTTCATGTTTCTTTTCTAGTGTATATTTAAATGCTGCTGAACCATCTACAAGATTTAGCGTAAATTCCAACCCTGCTAATTTCGCTTGTTCTTTTAGAAATGCGATACGAGGTGTCCAAGCATTTACACCGTAAGTGATGCCAAAACTTAATCGCTCACCTTTGGCATTCATGCGTATACCGTCAGGCCCAATTTGATCGAATCCCGCTTTAGCAAAGTGTTCCGCTGCTTTTTCTGGATCAAATTTTGGCGGCGTTGGGTTCGGAAGATCATAGTTTCCGTGACCGAATCCCATCGCATGTGGCTTACGCGTGTAATCCCCACGTGTGATGTTCTCGATCATGCCATCGTAATCCGTAGCCAACATGATCCCTTTGCGCAGCTCTATATCTCCCAATAAAGGTTGTGCTGTATTCATCCAGAGACCGCCAGCACCTTGTGGCATTTGGTTATAGCCCCAGAATTTATTGATATACCCTTTTTTATATGGCTCCGAATGCGTTTTCTCATGCCACAGGGAAGGTAACAACAAACTGAAAGCATCCAACGAACCTTTTTCGAAGTGCTTCATTGCAATATCGTTGTCTCGAATAACCTTAATGCGAATTTTATCTACGTTATAACGATTCTGATAATAACGGTTACTGTAACCCCACCAATCATTGCCAACGTGTTCGAAGGTAATTTGCTTACCTTTTTTCACATCACCCAAATAGTAAGCTGACGTGGTCGGCTCGCCTTTGAAGTTAAATTTACGAACGAAGTTATCATCAATACCATCACCATTTTCATCCTTAGATGGATTCGCATAAAAGTGCGCAGGGCGAGGAACTAAGCTACCTAATGTATAAAGTAGATCTTCCTGGTTTTTCTCTATTCCGCTGACCACCGCAATAGTATGCGCGTCGACTTTTTGAACATCAGCGATAACATTGGTGTAATACTCGTTGTACCAAGGCGCAATAATATCTTTTGAACGATAGAACTTAAGCATAAACACAAAATCGTCAGCCGTTACTGGCTTACCATCTGACCATTTCGCTTCAGGGTTAAGCTTAAAATAGATCGTCTTGTTATCATCACCAAAAGCCCATTCGTTCGCGATTGAAGGTATCCACTCCAACGTATCAGGGTGTTTTTCGACGAGCTTGGGTACATCGTCTAAAAAATAGGCTCTCAGGCCAGAGTTAGAATCAGGTCCAACGCTTCTCAATGTTTGTGGAAAACTTAAAATATGTGTTCGGTAAGTACCACCACGTTTTGCTTCAGAAGACGCGAATAAAGGTTCGTCCCAGTTGGTTTTCCAGTTAAGGTCTTGAGGAAGACTCGCCGCATAAGCGCCCGTTCCCAGTGCTGATAAAATCGAAGCAACTAATAATTTCTTCATAATGAATTCCCTGTCTTATTCTGAGCTACACGTATCGTGTAAATTTTTTCGGGTCAAATGCGGCGCGGATAGCTTCGCCAATAAAAGTCACCATCACTAGTACAGCGACAATAGAGGTTACAACAGACGTCACAATCCAAGGCGCGTCCAAGTTTGATTTACCCTGCTGCAATAGCTCGCCCCAACTTGGAGTCGGTGGCATTAATCCCAATCCTAAATAGTCTAGCGCGGTTAGTGCCGTTATATTTGCAGCAATGGTAAACGGCGCGAGAGTAACAATCATAACCATCGTATTCGGGAGAATATGCTTTAGCAAAATTCTAAGTGTGGAAGCACCTAAAGCTCTTGCTGCCATAACGTATTCGCGTGCTGATTCTTTGTAGGTCATCGTCCTCATGTACCACGTCATTCCCATCCATCCAAAGAGGACGTTAATGGCAACGAACAGAGTAAACGTCGGCTGTGTAATTGAAACTAGAATCATAATCACATACAGGAATGGAACCATTGACCAAACTTCAATAAACCTCTGAACAAAAAGATCAAACCGCCCACCGAAAAAGCCCATTGAGCATCCAACCACCGTCCCAATTGCGTATGAGATAGCCATTGTTAACAGCGCAAAGCCCATTGCGATACGAAAGCCATAAACAAGGCGCGCTAAGATATCTCTACCAATAACATCTGTACCTAAATAATGCTGACTCTCTATGCTTGGCGGCAACGGAGGGTAATCGCCACTGAAATCTTGCTCGTATGGATTCCATGGTACCAAAGGCATCAATACGAAATTATCGCCACCATCTTCTTCAAACTGCTTTTTAAGCGCTCGGTAATCCACCTCGCTTGAATAACTAAGGCCAAATTCATCGCCCGTTCGAACATCACTAAATACCGGAAAACTCAACTCGCCGTTGTACTTAACAACCAACGCCTTGCTGTTCACCAATAGTTCAGCAAACAGAGATAACACCAATAACGTTGATAAAATCAGTAGAGACCAGTACCCACGTTTAATCTCTTTGAAATGTTTAATCTTTTTCTGAGTTAAAGGAGTCAATTGTATAATCATGAACCGAACCTCACTCTTGGATCTGCCAACGCAACACAAAGATCCGATAAGATATTACCGATCATTAGCATTACCGCATTTATTGCGACGATGCCCATCACTACTGGGTAGTCTCTTTCCATAATGGATTCGTATCCCAATAAACCGATTCCATCGATATTAAAAATAACTTCGATAAGGAATGAACCTGTCATGAAAAAGAGCAATGAGTTACCAAAATGGCTCGCGATTGGAATCAAACTGTTTTGTAGAGCATGTTTTCTTACCGCCGTGTTAAAAGGTAAGCCCTTTGCAATTGCCGTTCTGATGTAATCTGCGGAAATGTTTTCCATCAAATTATTCTTCATCGTCATTGTTAGCGTGGCAAAGTCGCCAATCAAGTAACAGATTAAAGGAAGAATCGCGTGCCACATGATATTCTTGAATTGCTCAAAGAACGTTTCATAGTCGTCAAAGTCATCACTGACAAAGCCACCCATAGGAAACCAATCAAGGTTATACGCGAAGACTGTGATTAAAAAGACACCTACTACATAGCCTGGCAATGCATACCCGACAAAAATGAGTATCGATGAAGACGAATCAAATACAGAGCCATGCTTGATCGCTTTGTAATACCCAAGGGGAATAGAAATAAAGTAACTGATAAAGAACGTCATCCCGCCATAAAACAGCGAAACAGGCAGTCGTTCAGCAATCATGTCGCTTACGGGTTCGTAATATCGAGTAGATTCACCAAAATCGAGCACAAGGATTTTAGACAACCACTCGAAGTAGGCCTCCAATACTGGCTTATCTAACCCATAAAATGCGTTTAATTCTGCTATTTGGTCTTCAGATAAAGCTGAACTGCTTCCAGCGACGTTCATCGATGCACTTTCCGAGACAGAGTGCATGCTAGCGAGCATCCGCTCTACAGGACCACCAGGAACAAATCGAGTAATAGCAAAAATGAGAATGGTAATACCGAGAAATGTGGGTATTACTAATAAAAGACGCCGTAAGATATATGCTAACAATTGGAAAATACTCCATACCAATTACTATAAGCTTAGTTACATCCTGTAACTGAGCAAACTTTAAACCGTTCTAATATATGATCTTTTTAGAATCAAAGTGACGGAAACCTTAAATCATAAGCTTGAGTTATAGAATTATTATTAGCTTACAACCCATTTTTTATCGACGTACTTCATACTTTTAACAGGTTAGCTAAATGTTAAATACATATAAGTCTGTTAAAGGAGTCGAAAACAATGATTAGAATTAAGAATAGTTATCTTTTCAGAACAATTGGTACGCTATCGTGGAAAATGATAGATAAACAAGATATGAGTATATGGAGTAGAGAGTATTTATAAATAATTGAACACACCCGAACGATGTATATCGTTTTTCCGATTGCTCAGGTGTGTTCCTTTAGAAGTATTAGTTCTTAATAAAGTGTTTCAAATCGTTATTGATTCCAGCGAGTACGTCAGCAGGATTTGCAGCTTGAGTAATTGGACGACCGATAACAAGATAATCTGATCCAGATTTTACTGCTTCGACCGGAGTCATCACACGCTTTTGGTCGCCAAGAGTCGCACCAACAGGACGAATCCCTGGTGTCACCAACTTAAACTCCTGCCCCAACTTACTTTTTAGCATCGTCGCTTCCTGAGCCGAGCAAACCACGCCATCAAGACCTGAATTTTTGGTTAAAGTAGCCAATCTAATTACCTGTTCCTGGGGAGCAATATCCAATCCAATACCAGCTAAGTCACTCTGTTCCATACTAGTCAGAACAGTCACACCAATGAGCAGAGGGCGATCCTTGCCGTATGGCTCTAGAATCTCACGAGATGCTGCCATCATGCGTTCGCCACCACTTGCGTGCACATTCACCATCCATACACCGAGCTCTGCAGCAGCGCGCACCGCTTTTGAACAAGTATTAGGAATGTCGTGGAACTTTAAGTCTAGAAATACGGAGAAGTCTCGCTTGTGTAACTCTTTAACGAAATCTGGACCAAACAAAGTAAACATCTCTTTGCCTACTTTCAGGCGGCAAGAATTTGGGTCGATTCTATCGACAAAAGAAAGTGCGTCTTTTTGATTGTCATAATCTAGTGCCACTATAACTTTTTGGTCGTTCATCTCATCTCCTAACTTACATGTAACGTGCCTAAAAAAAGCAGCGGGATCACCGCTGCTATTTTATAAATGGATCATCCGATCCTGATCTTTATTCACCATCAAGCCCTCGAATAGGCTTAATCGTCCCCCACCCTTTACATGAAGGGCAGTGCCAATAAAGTGAATGGGTTGAAAAACCACACTTTCGACATCGATAGTGAGGCTTAACTTTTAACTGCTCGCCAACTAATTTCTGCAGAGTATCAAGACTTGCTTTGGCACGCCCCTCTTCTGCTTCCGCTAAGTGGTAATCCATCAGACGATAAAAACCACGCATCGTAGGATTTTTAACTAGCTGACGAGTTAACAATTCTTGAGCCGCACCGGTACCTTCATGTTGCGCTACCAGTTGAGCAAGCATTAGCTCAGCAGATGCACCGGCTTTGCTCACAATGCATTGACGCAAAAAATCTAGGAGTTCGTCTTCCTGCCCCAAATTATGGTAGCTGTCCGCCAAGGTTGGCAATATTTCGCTAACGAAATCGGCATCTTGTTCCAACACCATTTCCATATACTTAATCGCATTTGGATAATCTTCACACTCTAAAAAAGCGCGTCCCAAAGCCATACTTGCACGGACACATTTAGGGTCTTCCGAAAGTGCTTTTTTAAAATTCTGCAACGCTTTTGCGTCATTGCCTTCTGCTTTCTCGTGCATCGCGAGCTCACACCAAAAATGAGCAATATCGCTCTTCATTTTTTTACGGCCAAGCTTTACAAGGAGCGAGGCATAGTGAATCGCCTTCGTCCATTCGCGAGTTTGTTGATATATAGCAACTAATTGCCCTAGAGCAGCTTCTTTATGGTCAGGCTCTTCAACAAGTTGCTCAAATATTTTTTCCGCTCGGTCGAGAAATCCAGATGCCATATAATCTTTCGCTAGCTGCTGAAGAGCGATATTTTTCTGCTCGATTGTAAGGCCAGAGCGAGAGATTAGGTTCTGGTGAATACGGATAGCGCGGTCAACTTCCCCTCGAGATCGAAACAAATTACCCAACGCAAGGTGCGTATCGATTGTTTCATGATCAACCTGAAGAAGTTCGATAAAATGATCAACCGCTTTGTCAGACTGATCTGACAAAAGCAAGTTAAGGCCCGTCACGTATTGACGGGATATCTGATTGGATTGGTTCTGCTTGTCTTGCTGGGCACTTCGATTACCCATATACCAACCATATGCTGCTGCAATTGGTAATAACAAGAAGAGTATTTCTAACATCTAGTGGAAAGCCTGCCTATCACTACCGCTTAAGCTTTAGATTGCTCAGACTCATTGGATTCTGGTGTGAGTTTCTTTAACTGTCTCTTGAGTTTACGAACTTGAATTTGCGATTTGAAATGCATACTGCCAAAAACAATCCAAGCCAACACAAACCCGACAACAAAAACGCTGCCTAATAGCGTTGAAAGGTGGAATTCACCCTGGGCAATCAAATAGTTAAAATTCACAACATCCTGATTTTGTGAACCTAACGCGAGAGCAATCAAAAATAGAGCTAATACAACTACGATTTTTATAATTTTCATGTTCCATCACCTAAGCGTAATTTTGCTGTTACGATTATGCAGTAAAACCACTGAACAAACCATGCTTATCTCTGAAATTCAGGCAATAAAAAAGCGGCATGATTGCCCTATGCCGCTATTTTGTCTGCAATTTTAATATCTATCCGATATTAACTCGTTCACGCAACTCTTTACCTGGCTTAAAGTGAGGTACATACTTACCCTCAAGTTCAACTTTATCACCAGTTTTTGGGTTACGCCCAACACGAGGCTCACGGTAGTGAAGAGAGAAACTGCCAAATCCACGAATCTCAATTCTGTCTCCACTTTCTAATGTTGAAGCCATGTGCTCTAAAATATCTTTTACAGCATCTTCAATCTCTTTCGCTGAAAGATGGGTCTGCTCAGCACAGAGTCTCTCGATTAGCTCAGACTTAGTCATAGTTTCCCTCATAGAGTAATTTATCACTTATTATAGTAAGTAATACCAATTCCAACAAACACTTGCCTTCAATTTTAGTCAATAATTGAACAACTTGCCTAGGCTAAAAACAAAATTCAGTAAAATGATTTGCACCGATTGGTATTACTACTCACACAGGACTAAATATAAAAAAGGAGCCATACGGCTCCTTTTTCTTAAAAGCGAGTAAATTATTCGCCTTTAGCTGCTTTGAAAGCGTCAGCCATTGCGTTACCGAATGAAGCATCATCTGCTTTGTTCAGTGAAGCCATTGCTTCTTGCTCTTCAGCTTCATCTTTAGCTTTGATAGATAGGTTGATTACGCGGTTCTTACGGTCTACACCAGTGAACTTCGCTTCAACGCTATCGCCAACGCTTAGGATTAGAGAAGCATCTTCTACGCGGTCGCGAGCAACTTCAGAAGCGCGGATGTAACCTTCTACGCCTTCTTCAAGTTCTACAGTTGCGCCTTTAGCGTCTACTGCAGTAACAGTACCGTTAACTAGAGTACCTTTCTTGTTATCTGCAACGTAAGCATTGAATGGGTCGTTTTCCATTTGCTTAACGCCTAGAGAGATACGCTCACGCTCTGCATCTACTGCAAGAACTACTGCAGAGATTTCGTCGCCTTTCTTGTATTCACGTACTGCTTCTTCACCTGGAACGTTCCAAGAGATGTCAGATAGGTGAACAAGACCGTCGATACCGCCTTCTAGACCGATGAAGATACCAAAGTCAGTGATTGACTTGATCTTACCAGTAACTTTGTCGCCTTTAGCTTGCGCTTCAGCGAAAGATTGCCATGGGTTAGCTTTACACTGTTTCAGACCTAGAGAGATACGACGACGTTCTTCGTCGATTTCAAGAACCATAACCTCAACTTCGTCGCCAACATTAACAACTTTAGATGGGTGGATGTTCTTGTTAGTCCAATCCATTTCAGAAACGTGTACTAGACCTTCAACGCCTTCTTCGATTTCAACGAAACAGCCGTAGTCAGTTAGGTTAGTAACACGACCAGATAGTTTGTGACCTTCTGGGTAACGCTTAGCGATTGCTACCCATGGATCTTCGCCTAGCTGCTTAAGACCTAGTGATACGCGAGTACGATCACGGTCGAACTTAAGAACTTTAACTTGGATCTCGTCACCAACGTTAACGATCTCAGAAGGGTGCTTAACGCGCTTCCAAGCCATGTCAGTGATGTGTAGAAGGCCGTCAACGCCGCCTAGATCTACGAATGCACCGTAGTCAGTTAGGTTCTTAACGATACCTTTAACTTCTGCGCCTTCTTGTAGAGTTTCTAGAAGCTCATCACGCTCAACGCTGTTTTCAGATTCGATAACTGCACGACGAGAAACAACTACGTTGTTACGCTTCTGGTCAAGTTTGATAACTTTGAACTCTAGCTCTTTGTTTTCTAGGTGAGCAGTGTCACGGATAGGACGTACGTCTACTAGAGAGCCTGGAAGGAAAGCACGGATACCGTTTAGTTCAACAGTGAAACCGCCTTTAACTTTACCGTTGATGATACCAACAACAGTTTCAGCTTCTTCGTAAGCTTTCTCAAGAACGATCCAAGCTTCGTGACGCTTAGCTTTCTCACGAGAAAGTTGAGTTTCACCGAAACCGTCTTCAACAGCGTCTAGAGCTACGTCTACTTCAGAACCAACTTCAACTTCAAGTTCACCAGCAGCGTTCTTGAACTGTTCAGCAGGAATAGAAGACTCTGACTTAAGGCCAGCGTCAACAAGAACGAAACCGTTCTCGATAGCTACTACAGTACCTTTAACAATAGTACCTTGTTGGAATTCAGTTTCGTTTAGAAACTCTTCAAAGAGTTGAGCAAAAGATTCAGTCATTTATTTGATCTTCAATAAATTAAACGTCCACGGGTATCCTACCGCATGGGGTTATTAAATTCGCCAGTCATCATCCTTGCGACCAACGCTCTTACCTAGCAGTCTAAACTGCTAGCTTCGATTCAATATATTGTAGTGCTTTTTCTACCACTTCGTCGATACTCATGGTGGTAGAATCTAGCAATAGCGCATCCTCAGCAGGGCGCAATGGCGCTACTGGGCGGTTACGATCTCGGTCGTCACGCTCTTGGATCTCGCTTAAAAGGTCGTCAAATTTACCATCTAAGCCTTTGCCTTGCAACTGTTTAAGGCGACGATGCGCGCGCTCTTCCGCGCTAGCATCTAAGAAAATTTTAGCTTCAGCCTGAGGAAATACAACCGTGCCCATATCACGGCCATCTGCGACTAGTCCAACACCTTCTGCAAATGCACGTTGGCGACGAAGCAGAGCTTCACGAACTCGAGGAAGAGCTGCAACTTTTGACGCTGCCATACCCGTCTCTTCTTTTCGCAATTCACGAGACACATCTTCACCTTCGAGAATCACTTTGACTAGATCGCCTTCAGCGACAAACTGGACATCTAAATGAGTCGCTAGCAGAACAAGCGCATCTTCGGATTCTAGATCCACACCATGATGAATCGCTGCCAATGCCAATACGCGATAAATAGCACCCGAATCTAGTAAGTGAAAACCAAGCTTCTTTGAAAGAAGCATGCAAAGAGTGCCTTTACCCGCACCACTTGGTCCATCCACGGTCACGACCGGTGTATGAGAGGACATGTTTAACTCCACCTTAGTTACTGCTCAGCAAAAGTGCTGGTCTTATTCGGCGAGAAATTATAGAGGTTATCGAGCGCGGGTGCTAGGAAGGATTGGTTGCGAATATAAAAAAGAGCGCTAAGCGCCCTTTTTAATACATTCATAGTTTAATTCTGTCACGGTTACGTTCAAGCAATGCTTCACCAATCCCCTTGACGTTGACTAAAGCATCAACACTTTTAAAGTTTCCGTGCTCTTCCCTGTACTCTACGATCGCTTCCGCTTTCTTTAACCCCACTCCAGAGAGAAGGTCTGCAAGTTCTTGGGCGGAGGCTTGGTTCACATTAACGGTTATTTCTATCCCTTCATATTTAGGATCTTGCTCGCTCTGCGCTGCCAAACTGAACGGGCTGGATATCACCAGTAGCATTACAAGTAGTAGTTTTTTCACCATAGTTCATTCCCTTAAGGTCAATATACGTACTCATAGATTACAGAACTATCTGATAGTGGGAACATTGTTAGGAAGAAAGCAAAACGGGCTGCAGATGCAGCCCGTAATTAGTGATATATCAGTTACATTTTTGATACTTACTGGTTCGCAACATTACTGGCTCACAATGTAGTATTCGATGTCTATGGTTTTACGAAGAATACTAATTAAACCCGATAGTTCTTGCTGGGTATTCATTTGTACCAGTTGGTTACCAATTTGAGCACTGAATTGAGGGTCAACTTTCTCACTCACATTGCTTAGCTCAACAATCACAACGTCACCATTCAGTTCTGTTGCTTGCGCGTAAGTCGCTTTTCCGGATTCCGGTTTAGGCATAGAGAAAACGGTATCAGCTAAGCTTGAACTGCGATCAATAGTTTCTGTTTCACCGAATGCAAGTTCATTTTCTTCAAGCACTTCTCGCTTACCTTGCTCAAGTTCAGAGATAACTTGAGTAGCAAGTTCCATTGCGGTCTGCTCAGCCTTCACTTTTGCCAACGCTGCTGTCACTTGAGAGCGTACTTCGTCTAAAGGCAATAGAGTTTCATTGCGGCTATCTTCAACTCGAACAACAATCACGTGCTCTGGAGCCACTTCAAGGACTTCCGAGTTCAAACCATCTTCTTTCACTTCAGGGCTAAGAATAGCTTGAATTACCGCTGGAGACTTTAGAAGTTCTGGTGCATCTGTTTGAGAAATAAAGTCCGTAGTTTGGATTTCTGCATTAATTGCCTTTGCCGCATCCTCAAGCGAGTCAGGGTATTCAAATGCCACTTTTTCTAGCTCGGTTTGCAGTTCATAAAACTGATCCACACCTTGCTGGTCTTGAAGCTCTGACTTAATTGACGCTGCTATTTCATCGTAAGGTTTAACAACAGGGGCTTTTAGGTCATCAAGTTTAATGATGTGGTAACCGAAATCTGACTTAACCAAACCTGTTACGTCACCAACGTTTTGCAATGCAAATGCTGCTTCTTCAAAAGCAGGATCCATAACATCGCGCTCGATCCAACCTAAAGAACCGCCTTCTGATGCGCTACCAAAGTCGTCTGATTTCTCTTCAGCTAGGGCAATAAAATCAGCACCTGAATTAAGCTCGTCAAGAATTGCTTGCGCTTTTGCTTCGTCATCGCCTTCAACAAGGATATGACTAACACTACGTTGCTCTTCTGATGAATACTTGTCTAAGTGCTCGTTGTAGTATTGCTGTGCTTGCTCATCTGAAATATTGATTGCTTGTTTCAGTTTCTGAGCGGAAAGCTCGATATACGCCACTTTGACTTGCTCTTGGCGAGTGTAACGTTCCGAATGTTCTTTGTAGAACGCCGCAATGTCATCTTCAGACAGCTCAGCTTTCGCAGCAAACTCAGTCAAAGGAAGTACTACTGTTTTGATATCACGAGTTTGAGTTAAAAGTTTCGACTGAGACTCAACTTCCCCTGGTAGTGAGAAATCACTTGCTTGAATTGCAGTTAGAAGTTGGTTACGAACGAGATCACGACGTAGGTACTCTGCAAAGCTTTCTGGTGTATAGCCAGCACGGCGTAACGCTGTTTGGTAAATATCTTGATTAAACTTACCATCAACATTGAACTGAGGCATTTCTAGAATCATGGTACGGACTTGAGCATCACTTACACGCAAGCCCAAAGACTCCGCGTGTTGCTCAAGCAATACGTCATTAACCATGCGATCCAGTACAGACTTACGGAACGTTTCTACGTAGTTAGGATCTGCTAATAGATTTGAGAAATAATCACCAAGTTGTGCTTGCATGCGATTGCGCTCGTTTTGATACGCTTGCTCAAACTCACCACGGCCAATTTCTACATTGCCAACTTTTGCTGCAGTGTTACCAGTACCACCTACTATGTAGCTACCAACACCAGCAAATACAAATGATAGGATGATAAGTCCTAGGATAATTTTTACCGCGATGCTGTTAACGCCTTCGCGTAATCGATCCATCATACTTAAACTACTCTCCGCTCACATACCAAACCAGTTTAAAGTACTGACCTGAAAATGCTTATTACAAAAAAAATTAATAGCGCGATAATATCAGAAAAAGAAATGCGCATCAGTATGATGCGCATAAATTAAAAAGGTTCTCTAAAAACGCTAAATTAAGCAATTTAATTAATTGCAAGCGTCTTTTAGTGCTTTACCAGCTTTGAAAGAAGGTACTTTCGCTTCTGCGATTTGGATCTCTTCACCAGTTTTAGGGTTACGACCAGTACGTGCTGCACGAGTGCGAACGCTGAACGTACCAAAACCGACTAGTGCTACTTGATCACCAGTCTGCAATGTATCACCAACTGCGTCGATAAATGCATCTAGAGCGCGACCAGCAGATGCTTTAGATAGATCTGCGTTTTCTGCGATTTTTTCTACTAATTGTGTTTTATTCACTGTGATTCCCCTTTGTGCTACCTGTTGTAATTATTCACGGTAGCTTTTCGTTCCATTTCATTTCAAATTAGCGACAATCCCTTACACTACAAGGGCTGAAGCTATAGTCGCTAACGTTAGCCTTCAAAAAAAACGCTGACAAGCCTTTTTGAACTTATCAGCGTAATCTTTTACTTATTTTTGCTACACATCACTATTTTACAGAAGGGATTTCGACGCCCGTAGGATCTTGTTCCAGCGCAACTTTTAGGACTTCATCAATCCATTGCACTGGAATAACATTAAGATCAGCAATGACATTCTCTGGAATCTCTTCCAGGTCACGTTCATTATCTTTCGGAATCAATACCGTCTTAATTCCACCACGATGCGCAGCAAGTAACTTCTCTTTTAGACCACCAATAGGAAGTACTTCACCTCGTAGAGTAATTTCACCGGTCATTGCCACTTCCGCTTTAACAGGATTCCCCGTCAAGCTAGAAACCAGTGCTGTACACATAGCGATACCCGCACTTGGGCCATCTTTCGGAGTGGCACCTTCAGGTACGTGAACGTGAATATCACGCTTCTCGTAGAAATCAGAGTTAATGCCGAGCTTCTCTGCACGAGAACGAACAACCGTCATCGCGGCTTGAATCGACTCTTGCATCACATCGCCCAGAGAACCTGTCTGAGTTAACTTGCCTTTACCTGGCATAGACTGGGTTTCAATTGTCAGCAAATCACCGCCTACTTCAGTCCAAGCAAGACCAGTCACTTGACCAATACGGTTACTTTCGTCGGCTTTACCGTAATCATAACGCTGAACACCTAAAAACTCTTTCAAGTTATCCATCGTCACTTTGACAGTTTTAATATTTCTGTTCAGAAGAATATTTTTAACCGCTTTACGGCAAATCTTCGAAATCTCACGCTCTAGATTACGTACACCCGCTTCACGTGTGTAGTAACGAATGATGCCAATGATTGCGGAGTCATCAATAATGATTTCACCCGGTTTTAGACCATTACGCTGGATCTGTTTATCAACCAAGTGGCGCTTCGCAATGTTCAGCTTCTCGTCTTCTGTGTAACCCGAAAGACGGATCACTTCCATACGGTCCAAAAGAGGTCCCGGAATGTTCATTGAGTTCGATGTCGCAACAAACATCACGTCAGATAAGTCGTAGTCCACTTCTAGGTAGTGGTCATTAAACGAACTGTTTTGCTCTGGGTCTAATACTTCTAGTAACGCTGATGACGGGTCACCACGCATATCCGAAGACATCTTGTCAATTTCATCCAATAGGAACAGTGGGTTTTTCACGCCTACTTTAGACATCTTCTGGATCAGTTTACCTGGCATTGAACCGATGTATGTACGGCGATGTCCACGGATTTCTGCTTCATCGCGTACGCCACCCAGTGCCATGCGTGTGTATTTACGACCTGTTGCAGCCGCAATAGAGCGACCTAATGATGTTTTACCTACACCAGGAGGACCGACTAAACACAGGATTGGGCCTTTAAGCTTGTTAATGCGGTTTTGAACTGCCAAGTACTCAAGAATACGTTCTTTCACACGCTCAAGACCGTAGTGGTCTTCGTTTAGAATCTCTTCGGCTTTCGCGAGATCTTTCTTCACTTTAGAACGTTTGTTCCAAGGTACACCAACCATCCAATCGATGTAGCCACGAACAACGGTTGCTTCCGCGGACATTGGAGACATCATCTTCAGCTTTTGCAGCTCTTGCTCCGTCTTTTCCCGCGCTTCTTTTGGCATCTTAGAATCGACAATTTTTTGCTTAAGCGTTTCAAACTCATCGACACCATCTTCAGATTCACCCAGCTCTTTCTGAATCGCTTTCATTTGCTCATTCAGATAATACTCACGCTGAGATTTTTCCATCTGCTTTTTAACACGCGTGCGGATACGTTTCTCAACTTGCAGCAAGTCGATTTCCGATTCCATCTGCCCCATTAAAAATTCAAGGCGTTCAGTGACATCCAGAGATTCTAGAACCGTTTGCTTGTCTGCCAGTTTTAAAGGCATATGTGCTGCGATCGTATCGGCTAAACGCGCAGCTTCATCGATACCATTCAGAGAAGTCAGAACTTCAGGTGGGATCTTTTTGTTGAGTTTAATGAAGCCTTCAAACTGGTTAATCGCACTACGAACGATTACTTCTTCTTCACGCTCATCCAGCTGCTCAGTTATCAAATACTCTGCATCAGCAACAAAAAACTCATCATCGGTAAGTTGATGGATTCGAGCGCGTTGTTGACCTTCTACCAACACCTTTACTGTGCCGTCAGGAAGCTTAAGTAGCTGTAAAATTGTGGCGACGGTACCTACTTCAAACAGATCATCTTTTGAAGGTTCGTCAGTTTCTGCTTCTTTTTGGGCAACTAGTAGTACTTGCTTGCTGTTATCCATTGCCGCTTCTAAACAAGCAATCGACTTTTCACGACCAACAAACAAAGGAATTACCATGTGCGGGTAAACGACTACATCTCTCAGAGGTAGTACGGGGATCTCGATACGTTCGGAACGTTCCAAGTTCATATTCTTCTCTCTTCCGCTTAGTCTTATGAGGAGTATATGGGGGTTAATTCGTTGGATTCAATGAAAGAATAAAAAAAAGGAGGTATTTGACTACCTCCTTTTTTATTTAGCAATTTGTATGAGTCAAATTAAGACTCAGCACCAGCAGCTTGGTTTTCAGAGTTGCTATAAATCAGTAACGGATCAGATTCACCTTTAATCACCGATTCATCAATCACAACTTTGCTTACGTTGTCCATTGAAGGTAATTCATACATCGTTTCTAGTAAGACACCTTCAAGAATTGAACGCAAACCACGAGCACCTGTTTTACGTTCCATCGCTTTTTTCGCAATGGCACGAAGTGCATCTTCACGGAATTCCAATTCTGCATCTTCTAGCTCAAACAATGCCGCATACTGCTTAGTAAGTGCATTTTTCGGCTCACACAAAATTTGGATAAGCGCTTCTTCATCAAGCTCCGTCAGAGTGGTAGTGACTGGTAAACGACCAATAAACTCTGGGATTAGACCGTATTTCACCAAATCTTCTGGCTCAACTTGAGTGAATAATTCACCTACTGTCTTGCTTTCATCTTTAGAGCGGACTTCTGCACCAAAACCAATACCTGTGCCCGTTGCAACACGCTGATCAATCACTTTGTCTAAACCAGCAAATGCACCACCACAAATGAACAGAATCTTAGATGTGTCTACTTGTAAAAACTCTTGTTGAGGATGCTTGCGTCCGCCTTGTGGTGGAACAGAAGCGACTGTGCCTTCAATGAGTTTTAGTAGGGCTTGTTGAACACCTTCACCAGATACGTCTCGCGTAATTGAAGGGTTTTCAGCTTTACGTGAAATCTTATCGATCTCATCAATGTACACAATACCACGCTCTGCTTTCGCTACATCGTAGTCACATTTTTGCAGAAGCTTTTGGATGATATTTTCGACATCTTCACCAACATAACCGGCTTCGGTTAGTGTGGTCGCATCTGCCATTGTGAAAGGTACATCTAGGAGACGAGCTAGGGTTTCAGCTAATAGCGTTTTACCACTACCAGTAGGACCGATTAGCAAGATGTTACTTTTACCAAGTTCAACACCTTCGCTTGTCGTGTCTCCATTACGTAAACGCTTGTAGTGGTTATAAACGGCTACTGCTAGCACTTTCTTAGCGTAATCTTGACCAATCACATAGTCATCTAGATGCTCACGAATCTCTTTTGGCGTTGGTAACGCTTCAGATTGTTTCTTAGGAAGAACATCTTTAATTTCTTCACGAATAATGTCGTTACATAAGTCGACACATTCGTCACAAATATAGACGGATGGACCGGCGATTAGCTTGCGAACTTCGTGCTGGCTTTTACCGCAGAAAGAGCAGTAAAGAAGCTTACCACTACCACTCTCTTTGCTTTTGTCTGTCATTCGCTAACCTCTTAGCCTTTACTCTTTATGAATTGAGTGTATATCAATTTAAGCTTAAATGCGCTAAACAATTACTATCAATTAATTGCCGCGATGGCTTAATACTGCATCAACCAGACCGTACTCAACCGCTTGCTCTGCAGACATGAAGTTATCGCGATCTGTGTCTCGCTCAATCACTTCCATCGGCTGACCTGTATGCTCTGCAAGCAATGTATTTAGCTTGTTCTTGATAGACAGGATCTCTTGCGCATGGATCTGAATATCAGATGCCTGGCCTTGGAAACCACCAAGTGGTTGGTGAATCATAACACGAGAGTTAGGTAGGACATAACGTTTGCCCGGAGCACCACCAGCCAATAGGAACGCACCCATTGAGCAAGCTTGACCTGTACATAGGGTACTGACATTAGGCTTGATAAACTGCATGGTGTCGTAGATAGACATACCTGCTGTTACGCTACCACCTGGTGAGTTGATGTATAGAAAAATATCTTTATCTGGGTTCTCTGACTCAAGGAAAAGTAGCTGGGCAACCACTAGGTTTGCCATGTTGTCTTCCACTTGACCAGTCAAGAAAATGATTCGTTCTTTTAGCAGTCGCGAGTAGATATCGTATGAACGTTCACCACGTGAAGTTTGTTCAACCACCATTGGTACAAGTGCGTTCATGATTGGCGACATTGCATTTTTTTCTTGGTAGCTCATATTCTTATATCCCTAAAATAAATGGCCCGGATGATGAGTATCATACGGACCATTGTTAGCAGAATAGTTAACGCTAAGTCAACCTTCTACACTAGAACTTGCTGATTAAGCAGCTGGTTGCTGGTTCATTAGCTCGTTGAAGCTAACTTCTTTTTCAGAAACCTGAGCTTTAGCAATGATAGCGTCGATAGCTTGCTCTTCTAGAGCAACGTTACGCATGTTATCCATCATCTGTGGGTTTTGCTCGTAGTAAGCAATAACTTCAGTTGGATCTTCGTATGCTGTTGCCATTTCTTCGATTAGAGCTTTCACTTTCTCGTCATCAGCTTTTAGCTCTTCAGACTTGATTACTTCACCAAGTAGAAGGCCAACAACTACGCGACGCTTAGCTTGTTCTTCGAACAGTTCACGTGGAAGTTGAGCAGCCGCTTCTGGGTTGCCACCAAAGCGCTGAGCCGCTTGCTGACGTAGAGCGCCAATTTCTTGTTCGATAAGAGCAGCAGGAACGTCGATGTCGTTCTCTTTAACCAGACCTTCAAGAGCTTGCTCTTTGATGCGGTTTTTGATTGCTTGCTTAAGTTCACGTTCCATGTTCTTACGAACTTCAGCTTTAAGTGCGTCAACACCGCCTTCAGCAACACCGAATTTAGCAACGAACTCGTCGTTTAGCTCTGGAAGCTCACGTGCTTCAACTTTGTTCACTTTGATAGCGAATTTCGCAGCTTTACCTTTTAGGTTTTCTGCGTGGTAATCTTCTGGGAAAGTCACGTCGATGTCGAATTCCATACCAGCAGTTTTACCTGCGATACCGTCTTCGAAACCTGGGATCATGCGACCAGCGCCCATTTCTAGAGGGAAGCCTTCTGCTTTACCGCCTTCGAACTCTTCACCGTCGATTGAACCAACGAAGTCGATGTTTACGCGTTTGCCGTCTTCAGCTGCTTCTTCAACTTCAGCCCAAGTCGCTTGCTGCTTACGTAGAGTTTCGATCATCTCTTCAACGTCTGCATCTTGAACTTCTGTTGTTGGTTTTTCAACAGCGATGTTTTCTAGACCTTTAAGCTCAACTTCTGGGTATACTTCAAAAGTTGCATTGAAAACTAGGTCTTCACCTTCTTTTGTCTCAACTGGAGCAAAAGTTGGCGCGCCTGCTGGGTTGATTTTCTCTTTAACGATCGCTTCGATGAAGTGACGTTGCATTACTTCACCCATCACGTCTTGACGTACTGCTTTGCCGTACATCTGCGCAACCATTTTTAGAGGCACTTTGCCCTTACGGAAACCATCGAAACGACGGTTTTTAGCGATGTTGCGTAGTTCAGCTGTTACAGCGTCTTCGATGTTTGCAGCTGGAACAGTAATGTTAAGACGGCGCTCTAGGCCCTCTAGAGTTTCAACAGTAACTTGCATTATTCTTTAACCTCAAAACTGGCTCAGTTTGGCTGAGCGTATGTGCCCTTATCAACTAAGGACCCATCCTTGTTTGTACTCTATGAGTACTCTTTGTATATCGAGTATCGATAACCGAACAAATTCAGCTATCGGACTAATGAGCGATATCTTCTCGAACTAAGTCCGCTAAAGGTATCTCCGATTAGTCTCAGGATAAAAATTTAGACGCAGCATTCTACCGAGCTAGTCGATAGCTGTCGAGCCGATCCCAGGAATACCTAGGGCATTACCCTAAAAACTCATTTAACTGCTAAAAAAAACAGCAATATTGTCATTAGCAGTCTCAGAAATGGGGACATTAAAGGCTTTTTCAAGAGAAACTAGATTTTTTTTTAAATTAAAGAATAAAACTAGATCTAAGTCCGGTTTTAATCCTCATTTTTGTTACAGAACCAAACACTCTTGTAACAAAAAAACATTACTCTAAAGACCTGTTGTTGTGCTTGAACAGGGAAAGTCATGTCACCATTTCGCAGAGCAAATATGTATTTGTTCCTATTTTACTGTGTGTGTCTGGTGCTCGGTTCCCAATCCGTCTGGGATTACCATCGTCAGTCGTTATTGGATGAACATCAGGCTCAACTCGATCGATTCTCGAGCAATATTTCTTCAAAATTAGACAAATACGCCCACTTACCGCAGTTATTGGCCAAAGACAATGAGCTAATATCGGCGCTTAAACAACCGACAAATCCCGCTCAAATTGACCTAACGAACCGCTACTTGGAGACAGTAAACCATATCATTCAAGCGGCCGACACCTATCTGCTCGACAGACGGGGCAACACGATTGCCGCAAGCAACTGGAATATGGAACGCTCTTTTGTCGGGATCAATTTCGATTGGCGTCCCTACTTTACCGACGCCATTGCAGGAAAACAGAGCCAGTACTTTGCGTTGGGATCGACATCCGGACAACGGGGTTACTACTATTCGTACCCGGTGATTTATGCCGCTGAGATTATCGGTGTCATCGTCGTGAAAATGGACTTAACCGCCATCGAGGGAAACTGGAAAAGCAAACAAAATACCTTTGTTGCTACCGATCAACACAACATTGTGTTTATGTCGAGTAATCCAAGCTGGCTATTTAAAAGTCTGACGCCATTAAGCGTTGAAGAGCAGTTAGAGATAAAAGCGAGTCGTCAGTACCTTGATACCGACATTCTGTCACTGGGGCTTTTTGGCTCGCTCAATGAACCCCAAACAGTGTTGCGTAATCCTGATTTAGGCCCGCTTCAAGGTGATTACATCGTCTCTAGCCGTCAGTTCCCTAATATCGATTTAACCATACGGGTACTGACAGAAAAAATGACGTTGTTCTGGCACACACTCAGTTTCGCGATGGTGATGACGTTGATGTTTGTCATTGCCTTTTTAACTTTACAACTCAACTATCAAAGACAACTGAAAAAGCGTCAATTCGAGCAACTTCAATCTGAATCAAAGCAAAAACTTGAATTTTTAGTTCTCGAACGCACCTCTGAGCTTCAAGCAGAAATATCCGAACGAACCAAGACAGAGCAAGCGCTTAGACATACCCAAAATGAACTGATTCAGGCGGCCAAACTGGCTGTTTTGGGGCAAATGTCCGCCAGCATCAGCCATGAATTGAATAACCCTTTAGCGGCAATACGCAGCTTTGCTGACAATGGCCGACGCTTTTTGGACAAACAAAAATATGACCGAGTGGACGACAACCTAACGCGAATATCTAGCCTCACGGATCGAATGGCAAAGATCAGCAATCAGCTCAAGTCATTCACTCGTAAATCCGACAGTCGTGATGTTCGAGTGTTACATCTCGCGCCTATTATTGTATCAGCAAGAGAGCTTGTTGCACCTCAACTCAAAGCCAATCGTGTCGAGTTTATAACGGATGTCGATGAATCTCTGGGTCAAGTGGAAGTCAATGCCATCCAAATTGAGCAAGTGTTGATTAATCTCATTACGAACGCAGCTCAGGCTGTAGAAAACGAGCAAAAGGGCACCGTTCAGGTCAGTACGCATCAGCAAGACCAGTTCATCGAAATCCATATTGATGATAATGGGCCTGGCATTAACACCGCGCAGGCTCAGCACTTGTTCGAGCCCTTTTTTACCACTAAGCAAAACGGACTTGGGCTTGGCTTGTCGATTTCTCAGCAAATCATAGAAACAATGAAAGGCACGCTCACTGTGAGCGACTCTCCTTTGGGTGGTGCAAGGTTTACTATCACCTTACCTCGAGTTTGTGCTACACAAGAGCATGTAACGCCCCCAAATCCGGTAACGTTCTCTAACCCAATAACTAAGGACAGTTGATGGAAGACGTATTTTTTATCGACGATGAAAGTGACATACGATTAGCGATTGAACAGAGCTTTGAGCTTGAAGATATTTCGGCGCGTTTTTTTGCCTGCGCAGAAGATGCGATGCTGGCGATAAAGCAACAAGGCATGCCTAAAGTTGTTATTACCGATATCTGCTTGCCGGGTTTGTCTGGCGAAAACCTGTTATCGACGGTGCTCAACCAAGACAGTGATGTACCTGTTATTTTGATTACCGGCCACGGTGATATTTCCATGGCTGTCAATGCACTCAGAAATGGCGCTTATGACTTTATTGAAAAGCCGTTTGCTATCGACAGGCTAATTGATACCACCAAGCGCGGAATTGAAAAACGTGAACTAACGTTGGAAAATCAAGAGCTCAAACGCAGCCTTAAAGCAAGCCAAACCCTTGGTCCGCGTATCATTGGTGACACCCCAGCGATAGGTTCTCTGCGTGACACTATCCTACACATTGCCGATACGAATGCTGACATTTTGTTGTTTGGAGAAACAGGGACCGGTAAAGAACTGTTTGCTCGCTCTATTCATGAACAAAGCTCACGCCGAGACGCAAACTTCGTCGCGATCAACTGTGGTGCAGTTCCTGAAAATCTGATTGAAAGTGAACTCTATGGCCACGAAAAAGGCGCGTTTACCGGTGCAGATGCAAAACGTATAGGCAAATTTGAACACGCCCAAGGCGGTACGCTATTTTTAGACGAAGTTGAGTCAATGCCTATGCAGGCTCAGATCCGCTTACTCAGAGTGTTACAAGAGCGTGTCATTGAACGTGTGGGGTCAAACGCATTGATTCCTGTCGATATTCGCGTTATCGCGGCAACGAAGACTGATCTCAAAAAAGCGTCGCAGGAAGGGACGTTTCGTGAAGACTTATATTATCGATTGAATGTGGTCACATTAGATCTACCTCCTCTTCGACAAAGAAAAGAAGATATCCCCGCTCTGTTCCACCACTTTCTTTTGGTTGCTGCGTCTCGATATGGGAAAGCGGCCAATGTGCTGCCCGATGCGGATCTGCAAACGTTAATGAGTCATGATTGGCCGGGTAATGTTCGTGAGCTACGAAACAGCGCAGAACGATTCGTACTGCTGGGTAACCTCGGACACTTAAATCCCGAATCTCCATCTCAAATCTCTACCCCACTGGCGGTGCAGGTGGCGGAGTTTGAAAAGACCATCATTGAACAGGCGCTTTCGAGCAGTAATGGCCGAATAAACGACGCCTTAGATATTCTTCAAGTCGCACGAAAAACACTGTATGACAAGATGCAAAAATATGGGTTGGATAAGAGCGATTATAAGCCGGAGTGATCCATTTGCTGAGCCATCTAAAAGGCATGGCTCAGCAAAGAAGAACGTTTAGAACTCATACATGGCAGTGATTGCCCAATTACGACCCGCTTGAGAGAGATCTTTGTCTTCAACTGTTCTGTCTTTTACATCATTCCAGTTGTAGTACTCTTCATCTGTCACGTTAAACAGACCTGCTCGGAGTGTAAGATCTTTGATTGGCTGATAGTACGCCGTCACATCGAATACCGTCGAACTGCTCAGTGGTAAAATGTCATCCCCATTGATGTCACTTCGGTTCTTAGAAGCAACATAATTAAGATTAAACGACGTGCCCCAATTATGTTCAGAATCGTAGTTAATGCCCGCCATCAGATTCCAAGGATTCACACTGTTCAGTGGGTTATCGTTACCATCTTCACCTTCCGTATAAGCGGCAGCTAACCTTGAGCTGAATCCACGAACAGGTACAAAGCTATCCCACGAAAGCTGGTTAGAGAACTCAACCCCTTTAATCGTGGCTTTAGCGATGTTGTTGTATTGCACAATCGCAGGGTTCATTGGATTCATGAACTGACCCGTTTGCGTTTGCTCAATAAAGTTTGTGTAATCGCTGTAGAAGAAGGCAACTTCGCTGCTCGAAATCTCGTTGTTATGTCGCCAACCAAGTTCGTAAGACTTACTTTCCTCTGCTTTGAGGCCCGCATTTGGTTTGCTGTAATAACTCATCACAGGGTTACCGTATGAATAGAACAGCTCTTTAAAATCAGGAGCGCGGAAACCTTGGCTAAACTGAGCAAACAAACGATGTTGTTCGTTGAGTTTATAGATAGTGCCTAAACGCGCAGTGAATGCTGAATCAGAGAATTTTTTGTACTCGTTATCCGCATTGCCGCTTGGGTTGTCACTCGTGTCTCCGGGATCGGTCTCAAAGGCGTCGTATCGAACACCTGGCGTAACAATGAAGTTACCCACGGTGATCTCATCTTGTAAGAACAGCCCGTAACGGCGCTCGCTTGCAGAAGGTATGTAAAAGATTTCTTTATTGCTGCCGACGCTGTTGTACTCTTTGTTTACATTTTTGATGTCTTTGTCTAGGTAAGACGCACCATAAACCATGTAGTGCTCGGTGCTACCCAATGCGAAGTACTTATCGAACTGGATATCGAATTGGTAGCCTTCGTCTTTATAGATGTAGTCTTTACGCTGATTGTTTAAGTTCGTTGTGGCAACTCTACGAGTAATGCCATTCTCTTCTTTGCTTAACCAATCAAGCTGCCAAGAGATGGAATCTGCAATGGCGCTTCGACCTTCCCAAATATGTTTAATCCCGGCTTGGAACTGCTCAGACGTATCTTCACTAGACGCATCCATGTACCTATCGTAAGTTTGAGTGCCTTCATCTTTGTTATGAAGATAATGGCCGTTAAACTCGATTCGATGCGCATCATTGAGCTGATATTGCAACTTGACGAGTAGGTTGTTTGCAATCGCATCCATGCTTTGAGGATCACCAAAGTTCTCAAGCTCTTTTCCGTCACGTCTGGTATAAGCGACTAACGATTCCAGATCACCGAATTTATTCGCTAAGGCGATAGATTCGCTAAACGTGTCGTCTTCAGAAGAGAAATTGAATTTTGCGTAACCGCCAAACTCCCTGCCGCGTAAAAAATCAGCCGGGTCTTTCGTTTCGAATGCGACGATACCACCAATCGCATCTGAACCGTGTAATGAAGACGCTGCACCTTTCACGATTTCTACCGATTTTACTAAGTCGGTGTCCACTTCTACACGAGCAGAGTTTACGAAGTTGCTACCGGAATCAAACTGATTGCCTTGCGCTACGCCGTCAACCAACACTTTGATTCGGTTACCTTCAATGCCGCGAATATTAATACTTTGTACACCTTGACGGGCATTCGTTTCTACCGTTACGCCGGGGGTGTATTTGAACAGGTCGTCCAGACCGGTAATCATGTCTTGTTCAATATTTTCGTCACTAATCACTGTGACAGACGCGGCTGTATCTTGAAGTTGGCTATTGGTTCGTGTCGCTGAGACGACGACTTCATCAAATGAAACACTTTCTTCTGCGAGAGCTGGCGCAGAGAGAAGCCCGCCAATTACGAGGGCTAACTGGGTTTGCTTTATCATTATTTATTCCGTTTAACAAAAACAAAACGGTCTCGGTTATGTTTTTATTGGTGAGACCTAAAGGGGCTGTATTACTTCGACATTTGCTCTTATTTTTGTTGGATGTGCCCTTCTGTAAGGTGGACAAAATCCAATAGGTCATTTCCAGAAATTTCAAACGCTTGGCCAAAACCTTTTACGTAGCGGCCAGAATCCGGAACGAGGCGGTATAGGTTGAAATCACCCAACTGGCTTAAATTCTCGATAATGTCACCAAAGCGAGCGTGTAACGCACTGACGCCTTGTTGCCATGAGTCTGTGTTCCTTTCGACAAGTTCAGCACGAGTATCAAAAGTTAGGCGTTTGCGAGCGTAAATTTGTTTGCATTCACTTTCGTCTTCGATCATCAAAATCGATACATTACGATTGGTTTTTAGATTACGACCATGCGCTGCGATATCGCTCACCAATATGTAATAAGCATGGCTGTCGAACGCAAATGGGGCGTAGGTCGCGTTTGGTATGCCTTGTTCACTGATTGTTGCCAATTGTAGGGTCTTACGTGAATCTCGGAATGCTTGAACTTCCGGCTCTAAACGATTTTGTAAACGCTCGCGACGAATCTCTTGTCTTTCTTGTTGCTCGGAGTTTGTTAGCTGACTTTCTGTACTCATGCTGAAAGTTCCTTTTTCATTGTTTTAAAAGCGGAAATTTGCTCTTGAATTAATTGACGTTTCTTATCTCGGCCTAAGTAAATCTTAAATACGCACTCTCCCGCTTGAGTAAAAAAGGCAATGTAGTGACTTTCCATCCCTCTAAAAGGCTTACTCACAAAAGCGATGTTCGCAACCAAATCTAATCGTAAGTGCCCGTGTAGCTCCCCTTCTCGCCCCATTAGGTTGTAATACCCATGCGCCACTTTGCCTTTAGGGAAAGGCGCTTTTGTTTCGAATATGGAGCCAAACGAGTGAACGATGGTTGTCACATTTCCCCATTCGGGCAACTGCTCCAATACCGTTTGCGCTTGCTCTCCCGAGATTCGGGTAACCATCTCATCAGGCAGCGCAAACGTAATGGCGCCTTCGCTCAGGTTTAACTGTTTTGACATTTCAGAAACAGGAACAGATGGATCTTTCGCCATCGACGCGCTCACTTTGTCTCTTACGTCACTTTCGGAAAAAGTGGTGTACATTTTTTCTCCTATTGATTCGTTACGCTATAGCTAGAGCCTACTCGCCCGTAATTACCGCTCACCATAAGCAACAAATTTATCACTAGATATGTTGGCCGTAATGATACTTACGCACAACAATAATGCAAATGATATTTGATATCATTTGCATTCAGTGCATAATATCCCATTACCGTGACCCAAATGGAACATCATTGACATCGTTCGCTTATCTACATAACCCGTTGCGACATTAGGAACTTAAACCATGCAAAAGCGGAAAAAGATAAGACACCGTCATCTGATTGCGTTAATCACCGGATACATCTCAGCCACTTATGTCGCTATGGAACTAAAATAATGAAAATGCTCTCCTTCGCCCTCAGCTTACTCCTTGCCTCATCACAAGTATGGGCCACACAAAATCCAACTTCGAATAGAATTATCAGTGCAGGCTCTAGTATCACTGAATTACTCATTGAGCTCGGGGCCCAAGAGCAATTAATCGCGCTCGACGTAACCAGTAAAAAGTTTAACGATAACGACAAGTTGCCTCTTGTTGGCTACCATCGACAACTCTCAGCTGAAGGCTTAATGGCGTTATCACCGACCCATTTAATTGGCTCACATGAAATGGGGCCCGAAAGCACTCTAAATCTACTGAAAAATGGCGGAATTCAAGTCACAACGGTTCCTTCTGGCGACAGTGAACAGGACTTGTTTAATCGTATTGATGTGATTGCAGAAATCACGGGCACGGAAGAAAAGGCGCAGGTGCTGAAAGCCTCTCTCCAGTCAAAATTACAGACTTTGCAAGAGCGAAAAATAGAGCAGTCGCCGAAAGTGATATTCGCCATGTTGAGCAAAGGACGCCCCGCGACCATCGCTGGTAACAACACAACCATCGACGTAATCATCAACCTTGCAGGTGGCACAAACCCAGCAAAAGCGCAAATGAGCTCTTACAAACCCGTGTCCCAAGAAGCGATTGTAAAAATGCAGCCTGACTACTTACTGGTTACTCACCGCGCTTGGAATGCGCTCGGCGGCAAACAAGGTATTTTGAATGAGTTTCCGCTGCTCGCCGCCACACCCGCTGCAGGTACTGACCGTATTATTCCTGTCAATGGCAGTGCAATTGTTGGTGGGCTGGGCATAGAGAGCCTTGATCTCGCCGATGACCTATACACGACCTTTAGCGCAGCAGAACAATAAGGCTTGGAGTTGTAATGACCGTTTCAAGACCGCTTTCAGTAAAGCCTTTGTGCGTTATCGCCAGTATTGCTTTGTACTTTACCACTGTCACTTCTATTACCGTCGGCCCGATGAACATAAGTTTCACTGACAGTATTCAATCACTGCTTCCCGTCTCCAACGTTGATATTCCGGGTCACGTCTCAATGATTGTCCAACAAGTCCGTCTTCCTCGCACATTATTGGCGATCGCAGTTGGCGGCATTCTGGCGATTTCCGGCGCCGTTATGCAAGGACTGTTTCGTAATCCTCTCGCAGACCCAGGTATCATTGGCGTTTCATCAGGGGCAGCGTTAGGTGCAGCCATCGCAATAGTCCTCTTTGGTGAATTAGCTGCCAGCTACCCAACGCTATTGCTCTTTGGCACAGTCCCTATGTTTGCCTGCTTTGGAGGGGCATTCATTACCTTTGCCGTCTATCGCTTGGGCACAGGTTCCAATGGTACATCGGTAACCATGATGCTGCTTGCTGGTGTGGCGATATCTGCATTAGCAGGGGCTGCTTTAGGGCTTTTGAACTACTTTGCGGATGACCAAGCCTTACGAGATCTGTCTCTTTGGACAATGGGGTCATTAGCAGGTGCGAACCCCAGAGGGCTGTGGTTGGCGTTTGGTACTTTGTTGATCCTATTTATCTTTTACTACCGTGATGCCGACAAGATTAACGCCATGCTACTTGGTGAATCCGAAGCGCGTCATATAGGTATTAACGTTCAAAAGCTGAAACGACGTTTGATTGTTCTTGCTGCCATTGGTGTTGGCGTTACTGTTGCTCTGGCGGGAATGATTGGGTTTATCGGGCTCATTGTTCCTCATGTTTGCCGCATGCTCATTGGCCCAAACTATAAAGCCTTGCTACCTGTCACTATGTTACTTGGCGCTCTACTTCTCCTGTTTGCCGACATGCTGGCACGAACGGTTGTCGCGCCACTGGATATGCCCGTCGGTATTGTCACAGCGCTCATTGGTGCTCCTTTCTTCGTCTGGCTTCTGATAAAACAAAAAGGTCGTATTTAATGCTGTCTCTATTTACTCAACCTAAGCGCATGTCAGAACCATCGATCTGTGATTACTGTCAGTCTACCAGTATCGCCGTTCGTCATTTATCGGTTGAACTCAGCCAGCGTACCATTCTGGATGATGTGAGCTTTGAGCTTAAAAAAGGTGAATTTACTGCCCTGCTCGGCCCGAATGGCACAGGTAAGAGCACCTTATTAAAAGCCATCACAGGCGAAGTGCACTCTCATGGCGATGTGATGTTGTTCGGTCGCAACAAAACGTATTGGCCGTCTGGTAATTTAGCTCGACACCTTGGCGTTTTGCCACAAAGTAGCAGTCTCTCTTTTAACTTTACCTCCCGAGAAGTGGTCTCACTTGGTGGCATTGGATTGAACATGCCAAACCACCAGCTAGAACAGCTCGTCGTGAGTAATATGGAGAAAACAGATGTTATCCATCTTGCTGACCGATCGTACCCGACGCTATCAGGAGGAGAAAAGCAACGCGTTCACCTTGCTCGTGTTCTCACTCAGCTGGAGCAAGGCGGTAATAATAAAATACTGCTGTTGGATGAACCAACGTCAGCGCTGGATCTGCATCATCAGCACAGTACGTTGGCGTTAGCAAAATCGCTTGCGAAACAAGGTGCGACAGTGGTGGCCGTACTGCATGACCTTAACCTTGCCGCTCAGTATGCCGATCGGTTGATGATACTCAACAAAGGAAACATCGTGGCCGATGCGCCTCCGAAATACGCACTGAAAAGCGACATTATTGAACGCGTTTATCAGCACAAAGTCTCCATTATCCCTCACCCAGAATTGGGGCATCCGGTCGTTATTGCTGCTTAAACGGTTGGCGGGTATTGACCTTAGTGGTTAAATTTTTACAAGTTCCCATATCTCACCCATACTCAAAACAGGGAAAGGGAGAGCGTGATGGGTGAAAAAACAAAGATTCCAGCTATCGCCGATACCATTTTAATTAATGGTGTTTATGTAACGGAACAACGCATTGGGAAAGACAGACGTACAAATCGAATAACTAAATGGCGTTTTTATGAAAGGCGTAGAGGTAATGATCCGCGTTATGCGCCAACGAAAACAATAAACGAGGAGGCCTAAGCCTCCTCTCGTTGTTTTATTTAGTGATAATCTCTGGTCCCATTAGCGTGGTTGGCAACCAAGTCGAAACCCAAGGTACATAGGTTACGATGATAAGGAAGAGGAACATCACCGCTACCCAAGGTAGTGCCGCTTTCACGACCTGCATCATCGACATCTTCGCCACACCAGCAGTCACAAACAGGTTCAATCCGACAGGTGGAGTTATCATCCCTATCTCCATGTTCACCACCATCATGATGCCAAGGTGAATCGGGTCGATACCTAACGCAATCGCGATTGGGAATACCAGCGGCGCAACGATAATCAATAGGCCAGATGGTTCCATAAACTGACCACCAATCAGCAGCAGTACGTTCACAACAATCAAGAAAGTGATCGGGCCTAAACCAGCAGATAGCATCGATTCTGTGATCATTTGCGGAATGCGTTCTTCCGTCAGTACGTGCTTTAGGATCAGCGCGTTGGCGATAATGAACAGCAACATGATGGTCAGCTTACCCGCCTCAAATAGCGTGTGCTTGGTGTCTTTATGAACGAATGCTTGCAGAATTTTCACCACCGCAGGTTTGGTGTTTTCTTTATCGGCGAATGGCCCCATGTCTTTGTAGATAAAGTTCGCAATCAAAAACGAGTATACCGCTGCGACCGCGGCTGCCTCTGTTGGCGTGAATACACCGCCATAAATACCACCCAGAATGATGACAACCAACAGTAAACCCCAGCTCGCATCTTTCGCAGCAGCAAACGTTTCACCCCAGCCAACAAAAGGTTGCTTTGGTAACTTCTTCACGCGCGCTGCAATATAGATAGCGATCATCAGCATTAAACCAGCCAGTAGCCCAGGAATAACACCACCAAGGAACATACGCCCAACCGACACATCGGTTGCCGCCGCGTACACGACCATTACGATTGATGGCGGGATAAGAATACCGAGCGTACCTGCGTTACAAATCACCCCTGCCGCAAAGTCTTTCGAGTAGCCGTTTTTAATCATACCCGCGATAACGATACTACCAATCGCGACTACGGTTGCAGGCGATGAACCTGACAGCGCCGCGAACATCATACAAGCAACTACCGATGCCATTGCCAAGCCGCCACGGAACCAGCCGACCAGCGCAATCGCGAAACGAATAATACGTTTTGCTACCCCGCCGGTAGACATAAAGCTAGAGGCAAGAATGAAAAATGGGATCGCCAAAAGTGTGTAGTGCCCTTCAAATGCGTTAAATAACGTTTGTGCAACTGACGCGAGAGACGTGTCCGAGTGCCACATCAAAAATAGAATACTTGATAAACCGAGTGATACTGCAATCGGCACGCCCACGAGCATGAAGCCTATTACCATCACGAATAACAATAAAATATCCATGGCTTAGCTCTCCTTATTCTTATTGTTATCAGGGCTCTGATCCTCGCCTTGGTTCTTGTCGCCACCTTGGTTCTTATCTGCGCTTTGCTTAGGCTCCATAGCCTCACCCGCGTCTTTAAGCTCTTCTTTTAATGCTTCAAGTTCTTCTTCTGCTTCATGACCTGAAATCATTCGGTCCAGCTTACCAGTCAAAATCTGATAGGCGATCTGAGCAAAACGGAACGTTAACAGCGCCATACCAATTGGCAGTGCCATGTAAGGGATAAAGCGTGGCAGCTTTTCGTAACGTTCACCTTCGTTGAGCCAGTCAGCCATGAACTGCAACATCTCTGGCATTGGAATATCATCGGTTTCGTACCAAGCACGCTCGGTTGCAAACGGGTACCAGTAATTCCACGAACCAATCAGAAGTAATATCGAAAACGTCAAACAACATGCTACTGCAATCAGGGCGTAGATTTTTCTCAGGCCTTCTGGAGCCATATTGATCACTACGTCGACCCCGATATGAAAGTGCTTTTTAACACCGTATGACGCACCAACCAGTACCATCCAAGCAAAGAGGAATACGGTTAGCTCAAGAGCCCAAAGAATATTGTCGTTGAATATGTAACGCATAACGACATTGACAAAAGTCAGCATCGTCATCGTACCTAGGAAGAAAGCGATAAGGGTTTCTTCAACCTTGTCGGTAAACTGTCCGACTTTCGCAAAAAATGACTGTTCCATGTGATACATCGCTCGAATCAGGTGAGTTTGGCTCCCGAATTACGGGAGCCTTGGTGGTTTATTGTTGGTTTGCTGCTAGCGCCGCATTGATCAAGTCAGAACCAATGTCTTTTTCAAACTTGTTCCATACTGGCTTAAGCGCAGTTACCCACTCTTGGCGCTGTTCAGGCGTTAGCTCACGAACCACACCGCCCGCTTCGATCACGTATTGTTTGTTTTGTTGCTCGACACGGTTAGATTCCGCGTTACGAGTTTCAGACACTTCTTTCAGAATGGTCGCCAACTGATCGCGAACATCAGCTGGAAGCCCATCCCACCACTTAGTCGAAGTCACAACTAGGTAATCCAAAATACCGTGGTTGGTTTCAGTAATACCGTCCTGAACTTCGAAGAACTTTTTACCGTAGATGTTTGACCAAGTGTTCTCCTGACCATCGATAACTTTGGTTTGTAGACCGCCGTACACCTCAGCAAACGACATTTTCTGCGGGTTTGCACCAAGTTGCTCAAACTGAGCGACCAATACGTCAGATGCTTGTACGCGGAATTTCAGACCTTTCGCATCTTCAGGGTTGATCAATGGTTTGCTCGCAGAGATTTGCTTCATACCGTTGTGCCAGAACTCAAGACCACGGATACCACGACGGTTCATCGCGTTCTTTAGCTTTTCACCCGCCTCAGAACTTTGGAAGCGGTCAACGGCGTCTACATCATCAAAAAGGAAAGGAAGGTCAAAAATGCGGAACTTTTTGGTGAATTTTTCAAACTTAGATAGAGAAGGGGCTGCCAATTGCACATCCCCATTCAGCATTGCTTCCAGTACTTTGTCATCATCATAAAGTGTCGAGTTAGGGAAAACCTGCATACACGCTTTTCCGTTCATCTCTTCATTGACGCGTTTCTCTAGTAGTGAAGCCGCAATCCCTTTCGGGTGTTTATCTGTGTTGGTGACGTGGCTGAACTTAATGACAGTTTCACCTGGGTCGCAATTCGCGGCAGCATTGAAACTTGTGACAGCAAGAATAGAAGCAGTTAGTAGGGTTAAAGGCTTTAGCATTATTGTTCTCCATAGTAAATGAACAACCCCATCAATGGGTGTTGATGCATATACAAGAGCAATTTCAATACCAAAACTTAAAAACAGTAAGATTGTTATTTTATTTCAAAGAGTTAGATAAATCCCACTTTAAACAAGTCGTTTCATGTCAAATTTATCAGCTTAATTTTGGGTAGAGTCCCACACATGAAATGTAAGGGAATGTGTAAATTTATACCTATTTAATACATTCAAAGATGAGGGTAACAGTGACTGGTTATGGCCTTGGTTACGGATTGGAACAAAAAAGGGGCCTATTCCTATGAATGGCCCCTTTCAAAACTGAACATATCGCTTATGAAGAACAGCTGATCTCCATTTTTTTACCCCATTCAGGAGGGAGACTGGCGTAGTGCTCCATGTCTGGTTGTTCGTCGTAAGGTTTTTTCAGCAACTCAGCAAGTGCGTTTACTTCACTAAAATCACCCTGCTCCGCTTTTTCAATCGCTAACTGAGCAAGGTAATTACGCAATATATACTTAGGGTTCACAGCCCTCATCGACGTACACCTTGCTTCCTCACTCACTGGCTTCGCATCATCATCTGTTTCACATTCACAACGAGCCAAGTAAAGATCTAACCACGCTTTGGCAGCATCTCGGTCGATAAACAGATCAACGACCACCTGCGGATCACGGTGATCTAAATTAGACAGTTCACGCATAAATCGCGTGTAATCGACGCGGTTTTGATGCAATAACTCAAACATCGCTTGGAAAAGTTGGCTATCTTGCTCTAGTTTGCAGTGCAGTCCCAATTTACTTCTCATTAGCTGGCTGAAGTAACCACCTAATTTCGTCTCGAATTTCGCCAACACTGCTTCTAAGTCAGGCTTTTCTATCAGCGGAGAAAGAGCGTGTGCAAGCGCTGACAAATTCCATAGCGCGATCCTTGGCTGCTGATCGAACGCATATCGCCCCTGATAATCGGAATGATTACAGATGTAGCCAGGTTCGTAATCATCAAGGAATCCAAACGGCCCATAATCAAATGTCTGGCCCAGTATCGACATGTTATCGGTATTCATTACCCCATGAGCAAAACCGTAAGCTTGCCAATAAGCAATCATGTTCGCGGTTTTGTCGACAACCGATTCAAACATCGCAACGTAAGGCTTATCACTTTCTAAACATTCTGGCCAATACCACTCGATGACTTTATCGGCGAGTAGCTTTAATTCAGCTAATTGGTTGGTATAGAAAAAGTGTTCAAAGTGACCGAAGCGAATGTGGCTTTCTGACATACGAATCAGTAGTGCGCCCTGCTCCATTTTTTCTCTATATACAGGTGTATCACTGGTCAACATACCTAGCGCTCTGGTCGTAGGAATCCCCAGTCCAGCCATTGCTTCACTGCAAAGGTATTCTCGAATCGTTGAACGCAAAACAGCACGACCATCCCCCATTCGAGAGTATGGCGTTAAACCAGCCCCCTTCAGATGGACATCGAAAAATCTGCCATCATGGTTTGCTAGCTCTCCCAATAACAAACCTCTACCATCCCCCAACTCTGGGTTGTAGACCCCAAACTGATGGCCCGCATATTTCATCGCTAAAGAAGGAAACTCATCAGAAATCATTTCTCCCGCAAGAAATAATTTTAGATCCCCTTGCGGTGCCTGCTCTGGCAAACCAAATTGCGCTGCGAACGTATTGTTCCACGCGACCCAACGGGTATTGTTCAGAGGTTGAGGGGTCACCTTAGTAAAAAAGGAATGAGGAAGTTCGGAAAACCGACTGGACAAGGAAATAGATGAGTGAAACGACATACACAAGCTTTTAACATGGATTTATCGATGACCGTATCACACAGAACGAGAACAAATCTATACTTATGCCTTAATAAGTCATACTTAAAAGTAAGTAACCACAAACCTACTAAGGCTTAGATGAAATCACTTGTCTGAATCAGATCACGGCAAAGACTGTGAAGATACCCACTAACGAAAAAATACAAATACGGCTAATCAATCCAAAATTTGAGTACTGAATCATCTCTTGATGCTGCATGCGCCCTCCTTGGTTATTAACATTTGTTACATGCTCATTACAATATGATGAATTTTCAGGTAATACTCAATCATCTACTCCATGAATTTTTTATGACACAACATTCTAAATATGACGTCAAAACCCAAGAGCAATCCACACTAGGTACGTCTATTGTTGATGCAAACCATTAATTAATAAAATTATTAATGTTGATTGTTTGATTTACGTACTACTTAACGAAAGCAGAATACATTACACTGATTACCGCTTTTATTGCTGCTTTACTGGAGGGATCATGGATACATTACTGCGGAATATTTCTCTGCATCGTTTGGTTATGATACTGGCTGGAGTTCCTATCGTTCTAGCTTTGCTGACTGCCATCAAATTAGTGCAAAACTATCAACACACTGTGGAAGTCGCGAATAACGACAGTGAGATCATTAAGTTGGTACTTCTGTATGACAACCTTGCACACAACTTAGCCGTTGAGCGAGGTCTAACCGCGGGTGTGCTAGGAAGCCAAGGCGATCCAAAACAAGTAGAAGCATTAAACGACCAAAGAGCAGTGACCGATACACATATTTCAGCGCTGCAAGCCTATTCTCCTACATATCTTCAATCTTCTCTAACAGATAAGCTGTCTACCGATGTGCTCCAAAACTTATCGACACTAAGAGATATTCGAGTTCAGGTTGATCAACTTTCACCTAAAACCTCTCCTTTTGCCTACTACTCGAACTTAAACCAACTGAGCATTGATAATGCCTCTTTATTATCTTCGAATATTGCTAATCAAGATATATCCGATCTAGGCCAAGCGCTTATCGCCATTGTGAAAATGAAAGAGCGTGCAGGACAAGTGCGCGGTGCACTTAATGGCGCGTTTTCCAGACAAAGCTCGGATATTGGCCAGTACGTTGCCATTGAAAACTATTTGGCGAGTGGCGAATACGCTCGGAGACAAGCAGAGCAATCCTTACGCTCCGAATTTGCCGCTCAATTTAACCAAGCTGTAATGTCGCCTATCTGGAAGGAAGTGGAGCAAGTTCAGCAGCAGTATCTGAACCAGAAGAGCACGCTATCATCACTCGAAGGGCCTGAACCGACTCAATGGTTCGCTTCTGCAACAAATAGAATCAAGCTGATCAATACCATTCGAAATGACCTAAAGACAGAAATGCTGTCTGTGACAGAGCAAGTAGCGGCTAGTGCAAGCTTCCAAATGAACGTTCTATTAGCATTGTCGATAATAATAACCGTTCTCCTAGTGGGCACTGTGGCGATGTGTGTACAGAGTTTAAAAAAACGCGTCGGGACACTCACTCGTCAACTTGCGAATATGTCTAGAGATCGAAATCTCGCTATAGAGCTTGATGTCGATGGCAAAGACGAATTATCTCAAGTGTCTAAGAGCATCAATAATTTGACTGGCAATCTGAAAGACTTGCTATTAAATGTGACCAGAACGAACGAGAGCAGTACGCGCAGCTTAGAGCAGATGGTTCAAAGTTCAAATAAACTCGGAACAAGCAGCCAAGAAACCGCAGATAAGTGCAGTAACATAGCGACTGCGATGACGGAGCTTTCTCAATCGAGCTTAGAAATCGCGTCGTCTTCCGAACGTGCATTAGAAGAAACTGAACAAATGACCAACAAGGTTATTTCGTGTCAAGAGCAAAGCCAAACATCTTATGAGTTAGTGAGCGCACTCGTCACTCAGATAGAGCAGACCCAAGATTGTATTCATCAACTAGAAAAAGATGCAGAGAGTGTGAGTAAGATTGTCGATACGATCAACGGCATCTCAGAACAGACTAATTTATTGGCTCTTAACGCCGCAATCGAAGCCGCTCGTGCAGGCGAACATGGACGTGGATTTGCCGTCGTATCGTCTGAAGTACGTGACCTTGCTCAGCGAAGTAAAGAAGCTACTGAGCATATTTCGCAACTGCTACACAATATTACGACAAACACTCAAACTGCTGTGCAGAATATGTCTAAGAGCCACGAAGCGACAGATTCCACATTTGAGTCTGTGTCGGTAGTAAATAATAGTGTTTCAGAGCTTGAGTCTTTGATCGAGACAGTGAACGAACACATTACCAGTATCGCCAACTCCACCATCGAGCAGTCGAAAGCCAGCGAAGAAGTGGATAAAGATGTTGATGTCTTGACAGAAATTGCCCTTAACACTGGAGATTCAGCGGGCAATATGAGCAATATTGTATCGAACTATCAAGAAGAAGCTCGGAAAGTCAATTCCCAGTTACAACAATTCAATCTGAGATAACAGTAATCAAGCGGCATCAGATGCCGCTTTTTTATCGGATGTTCAACGAGATACGTACAAAGTCTTCATCTTCATATTCCATCTTATGATCAAATAGAGACGAAGAATAAATGGTACGCAGGAAAGCACTTTTCTCACCATGAGTCCCACGAAATAGCATGGAAATGTCACTCACTAGGCGATTTCTATTATCAAAATGAGCGTTTAAATCATTCGAAAGTACGCACAGCAGGCAACCTTTAGGATTGAAGCTAAGATCCACTTTTTCAGGATTAGACACCAACACCGTCGTATTCAGTTCTTTCTCAATCATATTGATAAGCAGTAAAAAACTGTCTAAATGCGGTAACTCATCACCACGTAGTGGCGTCAGTAAATTTCCCAGCATGGCTTCCATATCGAGTTTCTGTGAACGCGCATGGCTGACCAAAGAACGGATTTTCTTCTTAAACGGCTTATATTTTTTCGTGTTGGCAGATTTGTTGAGCCAAGCAGAGAGGATATCGTTGATTTCGCCACGAGTTTTTCTGCCAAGAATTTGGGCACTGTGGTTAGTACGCAGATGCAGTAACGCATGAAGCGCTAGATCCGATAGCAAAGGTTCAAATTCAGGTTTTATCTTGGTATGGATACTGCGCATGGTGCCTTGGACGTTAATACTCGACGAGGACTGAATCAATCGTTGATTGTCAGGGAGCGTCATGCTACCGAAAAGCTTTGCTTATGTACAGTTCGAAAGTTAAGCAAAAGTGATACCAACCTAGCAACTACACATCGGATAGGTTGAATATAGGCTGATAGACTGGCTATTCGATAGGAAAAAACAGATGAAAGACGGCAAACAACAGTGGCTCGCCAACGCGATAACACTGTTCCGTTGTATTGTGTCTATCACGCTTATGTATTACTCGCTTGTCTACTTTTAGCTCAACAACCGATGCTGTCAAAAAGAGAGACATATTTAACTCTACGGGCACTCAACAGTAAAAACACCCAGACGTTTGGACGTCTACATTGACATATCATCTTCGTGCCATTAATCTTCTCTCCCCCGTTATTGTCAACTTTATCGTTTAAATGTCCTATTCCCCAGAATCAACCAAAGCAGCTAGCCCATCTGCAATTGCACTTCTTCCATTAGTGATTTTTCTCTCGCTGTTTATTGGCGTGGGCACTTATCTGTCTTTTCAAGGTGTTGAGTTCGCTTTCTATCAGCTGCCAGCGCCTATCGCTGCACTACCCGCTATCATCGTAGCGATTTTGCTAAGCAAAGATTCGCTCAACCGTTCAATCGAACAATTCATGCGTGGTGTTGGACATCAAGATATCATCGCGATGTGTATGATTTACCTGCTTGCAGGTGCATTTGCTGCGGTAGCGAAAGCGTCTGGTGGTGTGGATGCGACCGTTAACCTTGGACTGTCAGCGATTCCGACCAGCCTGATTCTGCCGGGTATCTTTCTAATTTCAGCCTTTATTGCGACAGCAATGGGAACATCGATGGGCACTATCGCCGCCGTTGCTCCCGTGGCACTGGGTATTGCGCAGTCAGCCGGCATGAGCCTTCCCCTAACTGCTGGGGTGGTGCTAAGCGGCGCTATGTTCGGTGATAACCTTTCGATCATCTCCGATACCACCATCGCGGCAACGCGCTCTCAAGGCTGTGAAATGAAAGATAAGTTCCGCGAAAATGTTCGTATCGCACTTCCTGCCGCTTTCTTCGCGCTCGTACTATTCGCATTCAACAGCTCCGCAACACAAGTGCCAGAAACAGGCCCGGTAGAATGGCTCAAAGTTCTTCCTTATATCACGATTCTTATTTTAGCTATCTCGGGTTTGAACGTCTTTGTTGTGCTTTCGGTAGGAATTTTTCTAGCGGGAAGCGTAAGCTTAACCTCGATTGATAGCTATACACTGACAGATTTGGGGAAAGACATTTACGCAGGCTTTGGCAACATGCAAGAGATCTTCTTACTGTCTATGTTGATTGGCGGTTTGAGTGAACTGATGCGCCGTCAAGGTGGTTTAGCCTTCTTGACTAACTTTATCAGCAAAACGATCAAAGCGTTTGGTTCGAGCCACTCTTCGAAAGCGAACAGCCGTGCAAGTGAACTTGGTATCGCTAGTCTTGTCGCCATGGTAAACACGTGTACAGCAAACAATACGGTTGCGATTATCGTTTCTGGCAGTGTTGCACGCGAATTGGCGGAAGAGCATAACGTGACTCCACGCCGCTCTGCTAGCTTGTTGGATATTTTCTCGTGCGTCATGCAAGGCATACTGCCTTATGGTGCGCAAGTGCTGCTTTTGGGGTCCGTATTCGAGATTTCCCCCGTTGAAGTTGTTGCCAACTCTTACTACTGCTTTGCTCTAGCCATTGCTGCAGCGTTGGCAATTTTCTTCAAGCACCCGTCCCGACGCCCAGCACCGCTTTCAAACATTTAAGTTTGTACTAGAGACATTAAAACGAAGAAGCCAGTCAATTCCCTGACTGGCTTTTTTGCATTCATAACCCTAAAAAACGAAAAAGCCCTGACAACTCATTGAGTTATCAGGGCTTTAGAATAAATGGCACGCCCTATTGGATTCGAACCAATGACCACATCCTTAGAAGGGACGTGCTCTATCCAGCTGAGCTAAGGGCGCGCTACAGGAAGGGATTATACGAGTTCACACTCGTAACACAAGGGGTTTTCATAACATAATGATCTGAATGACTAAAAAAAGGACACTAGATTATATTTTGATTAAAAACACCACAAAGCAAACGTTTGCTTATAGATGTTCGTCAAATAATTTGCGACAATGCGCTGCAAATTATTCGCCATTCTTATTAAAGGAAAGTCATGACTGCTCAAAATATCGATGGAACACTTATTTCTCAAACTGTTCGATCAGAAGTTGCTGCGCGAGTAAAAGCTCGAGTAGAAGCTGGTCTACGTGCGCCAGGTCTTGCGGTAGTATTAGTTGGTGAAGACCCAGCTTCTCAAGTTTATGTTGGCAGCAAGCGCCGTGCATGTGAAGAAGTAGGATTTGTTTCTAAATCTTTTGATCTACCAGCAAGCACAACAGAAGAAGAGTTACTTGCTCTGATTGATGAGCTAAATAGTGATAATGAGATTGATGGCATACTCGTCCAGCTCCCTCTTCCAGCAGGCATTGACTCGACTCATGTTTTAGAACGCATTCACCCAGAGAAAGACGTTGATGGATTCCACCCATACAACGTGGGGCGCCTTGCTCAGCGTATTCCAAAACTCCGCTCATGCACACCTAAAGGTATCATTACCCTACTCGATCGCTACAACATTGAGCTGCGCGGTAAACACGCTGTTGTCGTGGGTGCTTCTAATATTGTTGGCCGCCCAATGACACTAGAATTACTGCTAGCTGGCTGTACAACAACAACTTGTCACCGTTTTACTAAAGATTTGGAGCGTCACGTTCGCCAAGCGGACATCGTAGTTGTCGCAGTGGGCAAACCAAACTTTGTACCTGGTGACTGGGTTAAAGAAGGTGCTGTGGTTGTCGATGTGGGTATCAACCGCTTAGACTCAGGGAAGTTAGTCGGTGATGTTGAATACTCTAAGGCTCGTGATCGCGCAAGCTTCATTACTCCAGTTCCTGGTGGTGTGGGCCCAATGACAGTAGCAAGCCTAATCGAAAATACGATGCTAGCTTGTGAGCAGTTCCATACCAAAAAGTAACTTAATGAGTTAAATACAAAAACGGGTAGCCATTGCGCTACCCGTTTTTATTTAAACCCAAATGTTCACTTTGAGTAACTCGCGGTTACAGACTCATAATGACGCCCGCAATGGATGCGCTCATCAAGTTGGCCATAACACCAGCGGTGATCGCTCTAAAGCCATGCTTAGAAACAAAAGCACGCTTTTCTGGCACCAAGGAGCCTAAGCCACCGATAAGCATTGCCATGCTGGATATGTTTGCGAAACCACAGAGTGCAAAAGTCACGATCGCTTGAGAATGCTCGCTCAGCTCGGTTTTCACTGCTTCCAGTTGAATGAATGCGACGAATTCGTTCACCACAATTTTGTTACCTATTAGAGAGCCTGCAGTCACAGCTTCACTCCAAGGAATACCCAACAACCAAGCGACGGGGGCAAACAAGTAACCTAGGATCAGCTCAAAACTCATCTCTGTTCCAATCTGATCACCAAACCAACCGAGCATGCCATTCAACAAAGCAATAATACTGATAAACGCCAAAAGCGTACCACCAACAGAAACAGCGATACGTACACCAGCCATTGCACCGTCTGCCAACGCTTCAACGACGTTGGTTGCACGTGGAATTTCAACATCATTGATATTGATATCTGGGGCTTTTACATCAGCTTCTGGCATTAGGATTTTTGCCATCAAAAGACCTGCCGGTGCAGACATAAATGCCGCTGCGATCAAGTAGTTAAGATCCACACCCAATGACGCATAACCGACCAACGTTCCACCAGCAACCGACGCCAAACCGCCCGTCATCACTGCGAAGAACTGAGAATCGCTCATGTGCTTTAAGTATGGTTTTACCATTAACGGCGCTTCGATCGTACCAACAAAGATATTTGCGGTTGCCGACAACGATTCCGCGCGGCCAATGCCTAGCAGTTTTTGAATACCACCGCCGATGAAATTAATCACGCGCGGCATAAGACCAATATGATAAAGGCCTGAAATCAATGCGGAGAAAAAGATAATGATGCCAAGTACATTGATGGCAAAGGTAAATCCACCCGTCGCTAAATCACCAAACAGGAATCCAATACCTTCTTGCCCATAGTCGATTAAGTTCGACACAACCCCACTTACCGCGTGCAGAACATCTCGGCCCACTGGCACATATAGAACCAGTAGAGCGAAAGCGACTTGCAGACCAAAAGCAAAAACGACCGTTTTTATCTTTATATTTTTTCTGTTTGTAGAAAGTAGCCAAGCCAAAGCAAAAATGACTACGATGCCCAATAGAGAGTTCATACGATTTCCGACGCAAAAGGGGTAAATAAAATTGCGTCGGATAATATTCAGATAATTTTGAGATGCAAATCACAGTTGTTAATAAAGTGTACTTTGCATTGCTCAATAAATGAACTTGATATTAAGTTATTGTTTTTTATCAATATAAACGTTTGCTAAAGCTTATTGTTTCCATTTGGAAAATATGTTTGTAGGAAAGGAAATAATTACTTACGTTTATCTCAATGCCTTTGCCACCTTGATTAGCGCGGTAGGTATGGCGCTAGCCGCTTATCCCAGTAGCATGGAGAGCCGATTTTCCGTTTGATAAACTCAATAACCGCAGCGGTTTTTTTCGGTAAATAGCGGCGAGAAGGGTAAACGGCATAAAACGGCATATCTTGGCTAGGCTGCCAATCCGGTAATAGTTGGATAAGTTGACCCTCTTTAAATTCATCTCGGATCAGGTACGTAGCTAGATAAGCAATGCCCCAACCTGCTACGGCTGCATCCCTAACCGCTTCCGCTAAATCCACAGAGTAATTACCCGATATTTTTACGTTAAGCTGCTCACCTGGCTTGGAAAACGCCCAACTGGTGTAATCTCTTTCCCAACTTCTATAAATTAGACAATTATGGTCAACCAAATCATTGGGATGATGCGGCGTATCGTGTTTAACCAAATATTCTGGTGATGCCGCTACCACAAACTTGCTGTCAGCCAATCTCTGCGCAACATAACCTTCAGGTAAGGTTTCGTTGTTGGTGATCCAGAGATCCAGACCTTCTTGAAGCATATCTACACGGTAATCGAACAAGTGCATTTCCACTTGAAGGTTTGGGTACTGCTCTCTGAACTCATCAATAGCGGGCAAAATATGTAAAGAACCAAAAGACTGTGATATCCCAATTTTGATCAAGCCTGACACTTCATCACGCTGACTTTCAATTTCTCGCTGAGCCTCTTCTATCGTGCGAGTGATCTTCTGGCAGTGGTGATAAAACTGCTCCCCAGCTTCTGTCGGCGTAAAGCTTCGGGTCGTTCTCTGCACCAGCTTAACCCCGAGAGACTCTTCAAGCAGCGCCAGCTGTTTACTCACGTGTGAGACAGAAACGCCTAAGCTTCGAGCCGCAGCCGTAAAGTTTTTGTGGGTTAGCAACGCTGAGAATACCACCATCTGAGATGCGCGATCAGATAACACAATAACTCCAAAATTAAGAAGGGGCTCACCTGAGCCCCTTTGATAATAATTATAGTGCGATTCTATCAGCCAAATGGCTGACTGCCAGCGCAAAGTAGTAAGAACGATTCCACTTCATCAATACGTTATAGTTGTTGTAAACCAAATAAGCTCGACCATGAGCATCATCAGGTGCGATCAACCAGGCTTTGATGTCGTTGTCTAAATGAGGCAACGGGCGACCATCATATCGAGTGAGACCAAGTTCACTCCACTCTTTCAGGTACTTCCCTTTTTCTTCACTTCGCCCTTGAATACTGGTATCGAACCCTTCAGGCAATTTGATCTGGCGGCCCCAGGTATAGTCATGCTGCCATCCTGACTGACTTAAATAGTTGGCAGCCGAGGCAAACACATCAGCCTCGGTGTTCCAAATGTCTTTCTTACCATCGCCGTTGCCATCGGCTGCAAACGACAAGAAAGAACTCGGCATAAACTGGCATTGCCCCATCGCGCCCGCCCATGAGCCTTTAAATTCAGAATGTGGTATATGCCCTTCATCCAAAATCTGTAGTGCAGCCATGGCTTCACCACGGAAGAACTCTTCACGTCGACCTTCGTAAGCCATAGTAGACAACGCGTCAATCACACTGTAATTCCCTGTAAATCGACCAAAATTACTCTCTACGCCCCAAAGCGCCACAATGAATCTTGGTTGTACACCGTACTTTTCACCAATCGTCGTCAATTCCGCATGGTGTTTCTGATACAGCTCTTTCGCCTGTTTTACCTTCCAGGCCGGTACCGCTTTGGGAATGTACTCGTCTAATGTGAGTTTCTTCTCTGGCTGATTACGATCCGCTTTTACGGCTCTCGGTTTATAAGTGACATTTTCAAATGCCACCGAAATTACCTGCTCAGAAATGCCTTTTGTTCTCGCTTCTGCCTTTAATTTTTCGACGTACTGCTCAAAACTCACTTCATTGGCGAACGCTGAACCCGCGATGGATGCACCTAGTATGACTGACAAAATTTTTTTCACATTGCCCTCCTTGAGCAACTGAGTAAATGACGCCCGTTATTCTTATTCTTCGGACTGTTGGCGAGCTTTTTTCTGCTCTTTATATTCTTCCAAAAGATTCTTTGGCGGAGGCGGTAGTTGAAGGAAAAATCCCTCACTTTCTAGCGATTGTTTCACTTTTTCAATATCCACAGTCGCAAGTTGACGGCCATCTAGCTTAATCACCATAACCATGGTCGGTTTGCCAAACATTTGCATTAATGCATCTGGTACTTGTGAAAAATCGTCCTTTTTCGGGATATAGAGGTAAGCACCCTCTTTTTTAGAACTTTTATAAATTGCGCAAAGCATGGAAGCCCTTTTGTTCGCTAATAGTCAATAAACCGCAGTGTTTCGCTTTTTTTGAGAGCAAAACACTCAATTGAGAGCAAGATTACTTGCTGTGCTTAGTATGGGAATATAACATGATAACCCTAGTCTCAGGCAACGCCCTTAAGAGGTTCTAAGTAAAAGATGTCGCATTCACCAGACCTAAAAGGCAGCAGCTTCACATTGTCGGTTTTGCACCTTAATGACAACGATATAGAAAAAACTGTGCATTTCCTCAAAGAGAAAGTCAAAAAAGCGCCGACTTTTTTTGCATCTGCGCCAGTTGTCATCAATATTTCTAAAGTAGATGGTGATATTGACTTTAAAGCACTTAAAAGTGGTATTGCTGACGCAGGGATGATTCCAGTTGGAGTGACAGGCTGTAAAGATAAGCGAATACAGAATTCGGCGTCTGAAGCTTCGTTCGCCATCATGTCTGCAAGCAAATCTCCAAGTCAAGCGCCTGCGACAATGACTCCGACCAAGATAATTCATTCTCCTATTCGCTCAGGCCAACAAGTTTATGCAAAAGATTGTGACCTTGTTGTACTTAACCATGTTAGCGAAGGGGCCGAGGTCATTGCAGATGGTTCAATTCACATCCACGGCACTTTACGAGGACGTGCTATCGCGGGTGCAAGCGGCAACCAAGACGCGGTAATCATCTGCAATAAGCTTAATGCCGAACTGATGTCCATTGCTGGGCACTACTGGCTTACAGAACAATTTTCTGAAGAATTTTGGCAACAAAAAGTCATGTTTAGTTTGAGCGATGATTCACTCAAGTTCGATCTGTTAACGATTTAAGAATTATAAGGAACAAATAATGGCACGCATTATTGTTATAACGTCAGGTAAAGGTGGTGTTGGTAAAACCACCTCAAGTGCCGCGATCGCTTCAGGTCTAGCGGTGAAAGGTAAAAAAACAGCCGTAATCGATTTTGATATTGGCTTACGTAATCTCGACCTTATCATGGGCTGTGAGCGTCGTGTCGTTTACGATTTTGTTAATGTGATAAACGGCGAAGCAACGCTAAACCAAGCGTTAATCAAAGATAAGCGAACAGACAACCTATTTATCCTGCCTGCATCGCAAACTCGCGACAAAGACGCCCTTAACAAAGAAGGCGTGCAACGTATTTTGGATGAACTGGACGAAATGGGCTTTGACTTCATTATCTGTGATTCTCCAGCAGGTATCGAACAAGGCGCACTCATGGCGCTGTACTTCGCCGACGAAGCCATCGTAACCACAAACCCTGAAGTATCGTCAGTCCGAGATTCAGATCGTATTCTAGGTATTTTAGATTCTAAATCTCTCCGCGCAGAGCAAGGCTTAGAACCTGTGAAACAACACCTACTGCTAACACGTTACAACCCTGCACGTGTCGCCCAAGGTGAAATGCTAAGCGTTCAAGACGTTGAAGAAATTCTACACATTTCGTTATTGGGTGTTATCCCAGAAAGCCAAGCGGTGCTAAACGCTTCAAACAAAGGTGTGCCTGTAAGTTTTGATGAACAATCTGACGCAGGTATGGCTTACAACGACACTGTAGAGCGTCTGCTCGGTGAGCAAGTGGATTTCCGCTTCCTAACTGAACAGAAAAAAGGAATCTTTAAACGTCTATTTGGAGGCTAAAACGGCATGTCATTACTAGAGTTTTTCCGCCCGCAGAAAAAGTCATCTGCGAATTTAGCCAAAGAACGATTGCAAATTATTGTTGCTGAACGTCGTAGTCAAGGGGATCCTTCACCGACTTATTTACCACAGCTAAAAGAAGATATTCTTCAAGTCATCAGTAAATACGTCGCCATTGATCCTTCCATGGTTGATCTCACGTTTGAGCATAAAGATGATGATATTTCAGTGCTAGAGCTGAATGTTAAATTACCTGAAGACGAAAAATAGTCGCATTGGTTTTATGATAAACCCTCTGAGTATTCAGAGGGTTTTTGCTTTTCAATGACCACGATGTCCTATTCTCCCTCCCCCTGATTAACGATGACTTCAAATCCACCAAAAATGAGTCTCGAGCCGTCAAATGGCATCATATCTAACTCTGCAACCACTCGTGGGTCTTGCATCACTTGGGGGACCATCTGATCCCGTATTTCTTTAGACGGCCAGGTTATCCAGGAAAAAACAACCGTCTCCCCTTCTTCAAGTTTGACTGCCATCTTCATTGAGGTCACTTTTCCATCTGGGACATCATCTCCCCAGCATTCGACATATTGAACAGCACCATATTCAATAAACACTTCCGCAACGCGCTGCGTGTGCTCCACATACAAAACCTTATTCTTGTCTGGTACAGCAGCGACAAAACCATCTACATAACTCATAGCTACCTCTCTTTTCGGATAGGGTGAGGTAAAGTGTAGATGTCAGCTATTCATCTGGCTTGAGAATAACGGCAATAAAACAGACTGTAATCGGTATGGATCGTGCGTCTGATGGATATAAAAAGCCCCAGTCTTGCGACTAGGGCTTTGGTCTTTTCCCGATTCGTAGGTTTCGTGCTAGCGAAAACCTATCTCAAAACTTACGCCTTACTTATGCGCCCGCTTTTTCTTTTTTAGCTTTAGGTGCAGATTTCGCTGCTTCTTGGTCTGCTTTCTTCTTAATTACTGTTGTGCCTTCGAAAGTTTCACCTTCAACGAATGCTTTACCGTAGTAAGAAGCAGTCAGAACGTCTTTCAACTCACTGATTAGAGGGTAGCGAGGGTTCGCACCAGTACATTGGTCATCGAACGCTTCTACTGCTAGCTCGTCCAGTTTCGCGATGAAGTCAGACTCAGCAACACCTGCCGCTTGGATAGACATTGGGATATCTAGGTTTACTTTTAGCTCATCCAACCATGCTAGTAGACGTTCAATCTTCTGAGCAGTGCGGTCACCTCCTTGGCTTAGGCCTAGGTGGTCAGCAACTTCAGCGTAACGACGACGTGCTTGTGGGCGGTCGTATTGAGAGAACGCAGTTTGTTTAGTTGGGTTGTCGTTCGCGTTGTAACGTACAACGTTTGAGATTAATAGAGCGTTCGCAAGGCCGTGTGGCAAGTGGAACTCAGCACCAATCTTGTGAGCCATTGAGTGACAAACACCTAAGAATGCGTTCGCAAATGCAATACCAGCGATAGTAGCCGCGTTGTGTACTTTTTCACGAGCAATTGGGTCGCTTGCGCCATTCGCGTAGCTTGATGGTAGGTATTCTTTGAGCATCTTAAGCGCTTGTAGAGCCTGACCGTCAGAGTATTCGTTCGCAAGAACAGATACGTAAGCTTCTAGAGCGTGAGTCACTGCATCGTAACCACCGAACGCTGTTAGCGACTTAGGCATGTTCATTACTAGGTTCGCATCAACGATAGCCATGTTTGGCGTAATCTCGTAATCAGCTAGTGGGTATTTAGCACCCGTCTTGTCGTCTGTAACCACCGCGAATGGCGTCACTTCTGAACCTGTACCTGAAGTGGTAGTGATACATACAAGCTCCGCTTTTTTACCCATTTTAGGGAACTTGTAGATACGTTTACGGATGTCCATAAAGCGCATTGCCAGTTCTTCGAAGTGCGTTTCTGGGTGCTCGTACATTACCCACATGATCTTAGCTGCATCCATTGGTGAACCACCACCTAGCGCTAGGATTACGTCTGGCTGGAAGCTGTTCATCGCAGCCGCGCCTTTCTCAACAACAGATAGCGTTGGGTCCGCTTCAACATCAAAGAATGTTTGAACTTCCATGCCTTGCGCTTTCAATAGCTGTACAACATCATCTGCGTAGCCGTTGTTGAATAGGAAACGGTCAGTAACTAGGAATGCGCGTTTCTTACCTTCTAGGTCGCTTAGTGCGATTGGAAGGCTACCACGACGGAAGTAGATAGACTTAGGTAGTTTGTGCCACAACATGTTTTCAGCTCGCTTCGCTACGGTTTTCTTGTTGATTAGGTGTTTAGGGCCTACGTTCTCAGAGATAGAGTTACCACCCCATGAACCACAACCTAGCGTTAGAGAAGGTGCAACGTTGAAGTTGTACAAGTCACCGATACCACCGTGAGTAGTCGGGATGTTGATTAGGATACGAGCCGTCTTCATCTTATCACCGAAGTAACGGATGCGGTCTGCGTTTACGTCTTGATTCGTGTATAGGCCAGATGTGTGACCGATACCGCCAATCTCAACCATAGTCACCGCTTGAGCAACTGCATCTTCGAAGTTGTCTGCACGGAACAGGCCTAGAGTTGGAGACAGTTTCTCATGAGCGAATGCGTCGTCGTATGACACTTTACCCAGACCTTCACCAACCAGTACTTTCGTATCTGCAGGCACTTTAACACCCGCCATTTCTGCGATAGCCGCTGCTGGTTGACCAACAATGTTCGCGTTCAGTGCGCCGTCGATAAGTAGTACTTTACGTACTTTTTCTGCATCAGCTTTAGACAGAACGTGCGCTTTGTGTGTTGCGAAACGCTCTTTCACTTCGTCGTATACTTCGTCAACAACGATCGCAGCCTGCTCAGAAGCACACACCACGCCATTATCGAAAGTCTTAGACATTAGAATAGAAGCAACAGCACGTTTGATGTCTGCAGTTTCGTCGATAACAACAGGAACGTTACCTGCGCCTACACCGATTGCTGGCTTACCAGAAGAGTATGCAGCTTTAACCATGCCAGGACCACCAGTTGCAAGGATAAGCGCAATGTCATCGTGTTTCATTAGAGCGTTTGATAGCTCAACAGAAGGCTGGTCAATCCAACCGATGATGTCTTTTGGTGCACCTGCTGCTACCGCTGCATCTAGAACAAGTTTCGCTGCATCGTTAGTCGAGTTTTTCGCACGTGGGTGTGGCGAGAAGATAATACCGTTACGAGTCTTCAAAGAGATTAGAGATTTGAAGATCGCAGTAGAAGTTGGGTTAGTTGTTGGTACGATACCGCAGATGATACCTACTGGTTCAGCGATAGTCATAGTACCTAGGTTGTCATCCTCTTCTAGGATGCCACACGTTTTTTCGTCTTTGTATTTGTTGTAGATAAACTCTGAAGCAAAGTGGTTTTTGATCACTTTATCTTCAACAATACCCATACCAGATTCTGCAACCGCTTGTTGAGCTAGCGGAATACGCGCATGGTTAGCTGCAAGAGATGCGGCACGAAAGATCTTGTCTACTTGCTCTTGAGAGTAAGTAGCGAACTCTTCTTGCGCTTTCTTAACGCGAGCAACCATTGCATCTAGTTCAGCCATATTAGTAACAGGCATAGGGATTCTCCTAAATTAATAAATATTAAAAACTTTTTATTAAGGACACTGCTTTGTAATTTTCATCCAGCTAGGCAGTACATCTTAGTAAATTGCTTTCAGAGCTGATTATATTATTTCAGGATATGAAAAAAATTGACTCAGATCAGTTCATAAAAGCTAAATACACAATAAGTGTTAACCTCATCTCACAACACATCAAAAATACATGAAAAACAAAGATTTACATCACAATCAAAAATGCTCAATTTAGCAACAACTAAGCTCATAAAGCTTGAAATGAACAAAATTCTGTAAAAATTTTTCATTTTTTGAGCGACAACTTACATGTAATCCAGAATTTATGTGCCACTGGTAGTATATCTGGGTGGATAATTTTCGCCATAACCGAATCAAGTTTTATCAAAAATGTAGAATTATTATCGTTTATGTAAATCTGGTTACAAGCACCTCTGTAGTATGCCTAACAAACTGTCTCAAATTCGTTTACGTTCCTTTAAAAAATTAGTTTTTCTCAGCAATGAGGTAGCTTACACGTTAGTTTTTTTCATTCGTTGGTCACAGAATTTTAGACTATATTTCGCCTATATCTGACTTTCCCTTTAACTCGGTGGGTATACACTTACATGCAAACTTTAGAAGTCGCCGTCTTCTTACAGTTTTTTCTCGGCTTAGTCGCCGCTGTAAACCCTGTAGGCATCATGCCTGTTTTTGTCTCGCTAACTGGCCATATGACGCTGGAAGAGAAACATAAAACAGCGACGACAGCCAATGTGGCGGTCGCTATCATTCTTATCGTGTCACTACTTGCTGGTCAGCTTCTTCTGGATATGTTCAGCATTTCGCTGGACTCGTTCCGCGTTGCTGGTGGACTACTTTTATTGAGTATCGCGTTTTCAATGATGAGTGGTAAATTAGGTGAGGATAAGCAGAACAAACAAGAAAAGTCTGAATACGTCAGCCGAGAGCAGATAGGTGTTGTGCCACTTGCTATGCCCTTGATGGCGGGCCCTGGTGCCATTAGCTCGACTATCGTTTACGGTGCGCGCTACCCAAGTGTTCTCGAAACCGTGGGCATCGCAATAACTGTCGGGTTATTTTGTCTTTGTTCCTGGCTACTGTTTCGTTCAGCCCCGCTGATTGTCCGCTTTTTAGGGCAAACTGGAATCAACGTAATCACACGTATTATGGGACTCATTCTTGGCGCACTTGGCATTGAATTTATTGCCAATGGCGTACGGAATCTTTTTCCAGGATTAGCCTGATTTTATTTAAGGTTGTATGATGGAGCGATTCAAGTATGGATCGCTTTTTTATGTCTGAAAACTCTCTTAAAAATACTCTCTACGTCACTATTTTCGGTACTCATACCCGGGCGGGAAAAGCCTTTGATATCACCCTTATCATTGCAATCATCTGCTCTCTCCTCGTTTTGGTACTGGATTCCATCCCTTCTGTCAGTGCGCAATGGTCTAAAGAGCTTAAGTTTCTGGAGTACACATTTACTGGCTTGTTCACTATTGAGTACATACTTAGGCTTTATTGCTCACCCAAGCCGATTGCCTATGCGAAGAGCTTCTACGGCATTGTCGACTTACTTGCGATCTTACCGACCTACTTAGTCCTGTTCTTCCCTTCTGCTTCTTTTATGGGTGTCATTCGAGCCATCCGAGTAATGCGGATCTTCCGGATTCTAAAGTTGGTCCGCTATCTACAAGAGTCCAATATTTTGTTGCGTTCTCTTTTAATGGCGAAAAGAAAGATTTTTATTTTTTTTACATCTGTAGCCATCATGGTCACCATCTTTGGTTCCTTGATCTTTGTAATAGAAGGCCCAGAGAACGGATTTACCAGCATCCCTATCAGTATTTATTGGGCCATAGTGACAATTACGACTGTGGGTTATGGCGATCTCGCCCCGCAAACTGGCTTAGGTAAAGCAATAGCCTCGCTTACTATGCTGATGGGTTACTCGATCTTAGCCGTTCCAACAGGTATTTTTGCTGCTGAGCTACATCAGGAGATGCAATCACACAAAGTTCTGGTTAAGTGTCCAAACTGTTCTCAAAACGGTCATGACTCAGATGCCATGTATTGTAAGCATTGCGGTAGCCAACTGGCCGATCCTGAAAAACGTGTCGTCCCCGGAGAGGCATAATCATTTGAATTTTTTTATAAAAAAAGCGCCAGTTTTGGCGCTTTTTGGGAAAGGTTTATAGGTCTATTTTTCTGCCAGAATAATACGCAGTGTACGGCGTAACGGTTCTGCAGCACCCCAAAGCAGCTGGTCACCTACAGTGAAAGCGTTTAGGAAATCATCACCCATCGCCATTTTGCGTAAACGACCAACTGGCACTGACATAGTACCTGTCACTTTCGCTGGCGTGAGTTCTTGCGCTGTGATGTCACGATCGTTTGGAATCACTTTCACCCAATCATTGTGAGTGGCAATGATTTCTTCAATTTCATCCATAGGCACATTCTGCTTAAGCTTAATGGTCAGTGCTTGTGAGTGACAACGCATCGCACCAATTCGTACACATGTCCCATCGATTGGCACTGGCGCACCAGAAGTACCTAAAATCTTGTTTGCTTCAACGGCTGCTTTCCACTCTTCCTTACTCTGACCGTTGTCACGCTTCACATCAATCCAAGGGATCAGAGAGCCTGCTAGTGGCACGCCAAATTTGTCAGTCGGGAATGAAGAGCTACGCATTGTGTCAGCAACTTTTTTGTCGATATCCAGAATTGAGCTCGCTGGATTTGCGAGTTCTGAACTTACCGAGTCGTTAATGACGCCCATTTGCGAAATAAGCTCTCGCATGTTCTGCGCACCCGCACCTGATGCAGCTTGGTACGTCATCGCACTTGCCCATTCAACAAGGCCTTTTTCAAACAGTCCACCAAGACCCATTAGCATCAAGCTCACGGTACAGTTACCACCCACAAACGTGTTAGTTCCGCTGTGGATGCCTTGCTGGATTTGCGCCAAGTTAACTGGATCGAGTGTAATAATTGAATTTTCAGCCATACGCAGTGTTGAAGCGGCATCAATCCAATAGCCTTTCCAACCGGCTTTACGAAGTTCAGGGTAAACTTTTTCAGTGTAGCTACCACCTTGACAGGTGATCACAGCGTCTAGCTGCTTTAAGCTGTCGATGTCGTATGCATCTTGTAGATTTCCGGCGTCTTTACCAAAATTTGGCGCAGGAATGCCTATTTGCGAAGTACTGTAAAAGACTGGCTCAATAACATCGAAATCTCGCTCTTCTACCATACGTTGCATCAGCACAGAACCAACCATGCCGCGCCAGCCAACTAAACCTACTCTCATCATCAACTCTCCATGTAAATCTTAAAAAAACGAAGTAATCCATATTTCAATTTTCGGGACAAAATCTCAAGAGATATTTACAAAAAAATACGAACTTTTGACTTTATTCATCGCATGATTAGTTAACCACTGATTTTGTGCACAATTTAACCAACCTCTGCCTTTAAGAACAAAGCCAAGAAAACATCAAACAAAATACTAATTTATGCAGCACACTTTGTTTACATTACAGAACACTCCCACCCATTAAATTTAACTAAAAATAAAACTTTTAACTAAAACAATACGACAAAACAGATCAAAAACGCACAAATAGCACATAAACTCGAAATATTAATCTAAGTCATGTAAGGTTCCCCCCTTCCTTAAAGGCGTTAACACTTCGATGGCTCTCATTCATGGCAGCTATTGGTTCATAATTCTTATAAGAGGCTCTGTATGACGCAACTTACCACTCGTCTACCAAGCTTGATGCAGGTTATTGTTGCCCTTGGCCTATTCTTGCTGATGGCATTTTCATTCACAGCAAAATTAGATCTTCCAATCCAGCTCGCACTTTACATCGGCTGGTTCATCATTATGGTACTCGGTGTTCGCTTAGGCCACCAATATAAAGACTTAGAAAAAGCAGCGCTTAAAGGCATTTCAAACGGCCTTGGCGCAGTACTTATCTTGCTCGCCGTCGGCGCATTAGTGGGTACTTGGATCTCTGGTGGTATCGTACCAACGATCATCTACTACGGCTTAAATGCTATCCATCCTTCTATTTTCCTTTTAGCCACCATGATCATTTGTTCTTTAACGGCGTTGGCTACTGGTACTTCTTGGGGTGCGGCAGGTACAGCAGGTATTGCAATGATGGGCATCGGTCAAGGTTTGGGCGTTCCCGCGCCTATTACAGCAGGTGCAGTACTGTCTGGTTGCTACTTTGGTGACAAAATGTCCCCGTTGTCCGACTCTGTTATTTTGGCTTCATCGATGTCAAACGTAGAAGTAATGGAACACATTAAGGGTATGTTACCGATCGCACTGATCAGCTACATCATTACAGGCATCATGTTCACTGCATTTGGTTTTCACTATGCTGGCAATGTAGACATGTCCCAGGTGCAGTCGGTGATTAACGCGATGGAGCAACAGTTTTACATCACCCCATACTCATTTGTTCCTGTCATCATCGTTCTTGGTCTATTAGCGATGCGCATGCCGTCATTCCCGGTGATCAGCTTTGGCTCTCTACTTGGTATTATTTGGGCAGTTATGATCCAAGACGTAGATTTCTTACAAGCATTCAATACCGCGTGGGCTCCATACCAAATCGAATCAGGTGTCGCCTTTATCGACTCAATCTTGAACCGTGGTGGTATGTCGTCAATGCTGGGTTCTGTCGCCGTGATCGTCTTTGGTTTGGGTTTTGGTGGATTACTGGATAAAGTCGGCGTACTTGAAACTGTTGCTAAATTATTTGAGCGTCGCGTTCAAAGCTCAGGATCTCTGGCAACCAGCACGATTGGAACAGCATTCTTAGGTAACGTATTTGGTTCGGCGATGTACGTTTCGCTTATCCTTACACCAAAGATTTGTGCGAAAAACTACGACCGCTTGGGCTATAAGCGTAAAAACCTATCTCGAAATGCAGAGTTTGGTGGCACATTGACATCGGGCATGGTGCCGTGGAGTGACAACGGCATTTATATGGCGAGCATTCTTGGTGTCGCAACGCTTTCTTACGCGCCATTCATGTGGCTAAGCTTTGTTTGTATCATTGTTACGATTATCACCTCATACATGGGATGGTTTGTCGATAAATGTGAACCAACCGCTAGTGCAAGCGTAGAAGAACAAACCGAGCTGACTAAGCAAGTCGCTTAATTCAACTCTATAGCTACAAATCCCTATCTACAAAAAGAGCGCTAAATTAGCGCTCTTTTTGTATCTGAGATAATCAAACTAACCAGTATAAAAGGAGCAGAATGCTAAACCGAAGCAATCCGCCCTTTTTATTCTTTACTATCGATTACGAGTCAGTTGATCTCGCAAGTTTGGCGGCGTGCCTTTAATGGTCAATGTATCTGTTTCTGGGTCATAGAAAATACGCTCGCCAAGTAGCATGCTGTCGAAGTTAATACTTACCCCGCCACCAGCACCAACATATTTAGTCAGTTTACGTACTGCAGTTCTGTCTCCAGGGAAGCTTTCTTCAAGCTCATAACCTTGCTCTTGCGTGTAATCGAGGAAGCTGGTTCCATCTTGAGATGAAGGAAGCTCACCAGATAGCTCTTTCACATATACTTCGTCACCAGATTTAATCTGCTCACTGCAATAATCTGCTACCTGCTTTTTGTAACTGAGCACTTCATCTTTTTCTAATTTGGAATCCGCACAGAAATCTTCAACCGCTTGCATCAGCACTTGGTTTTGTTGCTTGGTGTCTAAGCCTACTTCTGCTTGCAAAAAGTCCAGGAAAAAGTCTGCCACTTTGCGGCCCACTCGCCCTTTAATGTAAGCAAGGTAACGATTGGACTCTTTGTCTGTTTCGTAGCTTGTTAGATCAATCCTTGCGGCGATATCCATCTTGCTAATATCAAGATAATCCGTCGCACTAATATCTAAACCTTCTGTCACTTTCAGGCTTTGGTTTGAAGGAATGATTGCCACAAAAAGATAGTTCGTCGCTAAAGATTGGTATTCAGCAAACACCAAGATACCTTCATCGGCAAAAGGATATTTAGACAATTCTTCTTTCAGGCGGTTGGCGCTGCTTTGAGAAAAATCGTAGAAGCTTTTCTCACCTTTACGTAAATCTTGCAACCAATGCTGGAATTCGCTGTCCGACTTAAATGAGCCGAACCCTTTACCCGCTTTTGAGTTGAACACGCGGTGCAGCTCAGCAACAAGATTTTCGGTAGAACCATCGTTAGCCAAAGACTCGCTTCTGAAGTTCACAATCAGTTCATCTGAATCGTTTTTTTGCAGTTGGTGAAGGATAACGTTTGAAAGTTGAATGCTCATGATGAAATTTATCGCTGCATAGGTTTCAGTTGCATGGCATTGTAGGTTATCATAAGTCGCTTTACTATCAACATTAGAACACTTTTATGCCAATTACTTCCAAATACAGCGACGACAAAGTTGAACAGATCTTAACTGAGATTGCAGCAGTGCTTGATAAACACTCAGCGGGTCCAGAACTTTCACTGATGATTGCAGGAAATATCGCTACCAATGTCTTAAATCAGGATGTTGCACCTTCACAACGTAAGGTAATTGCAGAAAAATTTGCACAAGCACTTGTTTCTTCTATTGAAGACAAATCTCATTAATAGCAATAAAAACATAGAATACATACATGGTAGATAGCGGAAACACATACGGCGAACGTGTATCACGTTTAGTAGGTTGGGGGCATTGGTTTGCCTTTTTCAACATTGTTGCAGCGATGTTGATAGGGACCCGCTATATCTCTCAGTCTCCTTGGCCAGAAACACTACTAGGACAAACTTATTTAGTTTTCTCTTGGGTTGGTCATTTTGGTTTCTTAGTCTTCGCTCTCTATCTATTAGTGCTATTCCCACTCACGTTTTTGATACCCTCTCGAAAACTGTTTCGACTCATTACCGTCTGTTTCGCCACACTCGGACTCACCTTGTTGCTCGTTGATACTCAAGCGTATCAAACCATCAACCTCCACTTAAACCCTGTGGTGTGGGAAGTTCTCTTCACCGACGACGATTCTCGAGTAAGTTCTGAATTGCAGTACTTATTCGTCGTTATGCCGCTGATTTTTCTGCTGCAGCTGGGGTTGTCGGAGTGGGTTTGGCGCAAGCAGCGTAAACTGTCACATAAGCACATAGGTCGACCTCTGGCCATTCTGTTTTTTGCGAGTTTTATTTCTAGCCACCTAATTTATGTTTGGGCGGACGCGTATTTCTATAATCCGATCACGGCACAACGAGCTAACTTCCCTCTTTCTTATCCTATGACAGCTAAGTCGTTTATGGAGAAACATGGCTTACTTGATAAAGAAGAGTACAAGAAGCGTTTAGAGAAAGATCAGGAAGAGAACACTGAACTCGTCCGCTACCCGTTAGAAGAATTAAAATTTAGTCGCAGAGCAAACCCTCTCAACGTTCTTGTTGTGAGCGTCAATAATTTGAGAGCTGACGCATTGAACGCAGAGTGGATGCCGTCAACTTATGCGTTTGCAAAAGATAATTTAAATTTCACCAATCATTACAGCTCAAGTAATGATGTATATGGTGTATTCGGCTTATTTTATGGTCTACCTAGCGCATATGCACCTAGCATTAAAACGCAAGGTGATAAACCAGTTCTCATCGACACATTAAGCGATAAAAATTACAGCTTCGGCCTGTTTAGCGGCGACAATTTTGACGATCCAATTTTTGGCGAATCAATTTTCCGCGGAATGAGGTTTAATGGCACGGCGTTTGTTTCAGGCCAATCTTCTGACCTTCAAACGATTTCTGCTTGGTCTGATTGGGTCAAGGAACATAATGAGTCGAGTTGGTTCAGCTTCATTGAGTTAACTACACTAGATAATTTTAGTGCCTACGAAAGCAGTACTCATCAGCAAACGAACGAAGAAAGATTAAAATCGGGCTATAAAGAGTCTGTGCAGCTTGCGGATACAAAGCTATCTGCTCTCTTTGCCGAAATAGAGTCGTTGGAGCTGAGCGAATCCACTATTGTTGTGATCACCTCGAATCATGGCACTGAGTTTAATGAAACCAAGACTAATTCTTGGGGTTCAAACACCAACTACAGCCGCTACCAGCTTCAAGTACCTATGGTAATTCATTGGCCAGGTAAAATGGCATCAGAGTATACACACCGTACTAGCCACTTAGATATGTCGGTCACCCTGCTTCAAGATTTGCTTGGTGTCTCCTCCAATCCAAATGACTTTAGTAGTGGTCGTAACCTATTTGATGAACGTGCTAGAAAGTGGATTCTTGCCGGAGATACGAAAGAGCTTGCTCTTATCACGCCCAAAACCACAACCGTGATCGATAAGTTTGGTAATTACAAACTATACAATAGTGACTATGTTCGCCTAAAGGATGAGAATCCAACTCTTCCTGTTCTGATGCAAGGCTTAACTGAACTGCAACGATTTTATACAAAAGGGAACTAAATCAAGCTCTTAGTGATTGACGATTTAGCCAATTACAGATAAGTTATTGCCATCGGACTGTAGCGCAGCTTGGTAGCGCACCGTCATGGGGTGTCGGGGGTCGGAGGTTCAAATCCTCTCAGTCCGACCATACACCTAGAAAAGAGAGCTTCGGCTCTCTTTTTTCATTTTTCAAACTCAAATAGTGATATTTTCACTTCGAGTTGATGTGAAAATATTCACTCATTCTTATTTTTTACATCAAACGCTTACAAAACCAGCAAACAGTAATGCTAGGGGTTTACAAGTTTTCTGAACCCCTATATTATGCGCTTCAACAACGGAGAGATGGCTGAGTGGTTGAAAGCACCGGTCTTGAAAACCGGCATACGTTAATAGCGTATCTAGGGTTCAAATCCCTATCTCTCCGCCACATTCGAAAAGCCTGCTGAGAAATCAGCAGGCTTTTTTCGTTTATCCCCCACGACTTACCTTCATCGCCAATAAGATTAATTTTGATCCTACCGAGAGATTTCCTATCAGACGGTTGAACATCTGCTGTTCGAGGTCTAAAAATGGGGATTGCACAAATGGAAGGGATAATCGATGAGCGAACAACTAGACACCACGCCAACTTTTGACGCCATTGCTTTTCGTCAACAACTGCACCGCTTTCCGGAGTTATCTGGTGACGAAGTGAACACCGCGCAGGTAATAGCGACTCAGCTCACCTCTTTTGGCTTAAAACCGATAATCGGTGTTGGCGGGCATGGTCTGTTTTGTGTTATCGACAGTGGCAAGCAAGGGCAAACAACTTTATTTCGCGCCGATTTTGACGCCTTGCCAATCACAGAAAAAGCCACGCACGGCCACGTATCTCAGCACGATGGTATTATGCACGCTTGTGGTCACGACGGTCATACTGCATCATTACTCAAAGTGGCAAAGCAGTTGAGTATCACTCCCCCGGCCCATGGAAAAGTTATCCTACTGTTTCAACCTGCTGAAGAAACTGGCACTGGCGCATCCGCAATGATTAACGACCCACGCCTTACCAAACTCCCTATCGACAATGTGTTTGCTTACCACAACCTGCCCGGTTACCAGCTCAGTCAGATAATTATCAAAGATCAGACGTTTGCCTGTGCATCGGTTGGCGCTATGGTCGGCTTAAAAGGCAAAACCTCCCATGCAGCGCGACCGGAAAACGGAGTGAGCCCAACCAATGCGATGGTAGACCTCATTGGCTTTCTGCAAACCTTACCGGAAAACTATCGGGATGCTTTCTGTTTGGTGACCATTGTTCACGCCAGTCTTGGCGAAGAAGCGTTTGGTATCGCGCCCGGTGAGGCAAAAGTCATGGCGACAATGCGCAGTGATTGTAATCAAGCATTCGGTGATATGAAGGTTAAGCTAGCAGGTAAAGTGGAACAGCTTGCGCTACAGCATGGTTTGGAGGTAGAAATCACTTGGGAAGAGCCATTCAACGCCGCTGTCAATTCCACCAAACATGTCGAGTTAGTGAAAAGCGTGGCACGCCATACCCACCTAGATATACATGAACTTGAAGAGCCGATGCGTTGGTCAGAAGATTTCGCTGAATTCTTAACAAAATGGAATGGCGCGTTATTTTGTATTGGCAGCGGAGAATCACACCCTGAACTTCATAACCCTGATTATGATTTCCCTGATGCCATCTTAGATACCGCTAACTCGGTATTTCTTGGCTTAGTAAACGAATTACATAGATAAACCATCAATTCACTAATCTAAAAGATTCTGATCCTCAAACTCACCTTGGACATACGCGCCTAGGTGAGTCGAGTAATCTTTCTCTTTGATTAGCTGCAGCAGTCGAGATTTCAAATCCACTGGGTAGATCCGCTTGTCATCCAGTGCCGTTAGCTCAACCCACTCTACCTTTTGAATATAATCCTCATCGCTCAAGCCCTTGAGGTTGTTGGTATGTATTTCGCCTTGATACGCCGTCACATGATAGAAGAATTCGGCGTTATAGCGATCTTTTGTTGTTTCTAGGAACTCGCGTACACAGAGCAAATCACCAACTTGCACTGTCAGGCCGGTTTCTTCAAGAAACTCCCTTTTTAAACATGCTTTCGTACTAGTATCCCCCTGCTCCATACCACCACCGGGAGGGATCCAATACTCGCCGCTGAAATCTCTTACTCTCACCAACAAAATGGCGTCATTTTCGATTAAGATCCCTGCTGATCGTATTCTGTGTTCCATCATTGAGTCCTTATTCGCCGTAAATTTCCTTCGCGGCTTCGATTAACTGCATATGGATTGGGACGAGATCTTGGTGCTTAGAGCGATAACCTCCACCTACAACACATGCGATAGGGAGTGCCTTTTGGCGCGCTAAGCCAAACATGAAGCGATCGCGCTGGAGAATCGCTTCGGTGGAGATATTAAAGTACCCCAATTCGTCATCCTGATGAATATCCACACCTGCATCATATAAGATCATATCCGGTTGATGTAAATTCACCGCCATTTCAACCACTGAATAAAACGACTCTAAAAACTCTTCATCTGTTGTTTCTCTCGGTAGAGCAACATCCATATCTGAGTCAGGTTTACGTGCAGGAAAGTTTTTCGCACAATGGAATGAAAGCGTCACAATATCAGACTCATCCGCACATAAGGTAGCTGTCCCATCGCCATGGTGGACGTCGCTATCAACGATAAGAATCTTATCAATTCCATCGTGGCTAAGTGCTCTTTTGGCCGCTAACACTAAATCATTAAATAAACAGAAACCGCTACCAAAATCATAGTGTGCGTGATGGTATCCACCGCTTAGGTGAATCGCGATGCCTTTCTCAATCGCTTGCTCAACCGTATGGCAAGTCCCACCTGATGACGTCAACGTCCTTGTAATTAAAAACTCACTCCAAGGAAATCCAATTCGACGCATTTTAGCCGCAGGAAGGCTTCCGTCGACCAATGCTGCAACATAGTCTTCACAGTGTGTTTGTTTCACTTCATCTAGGGTCACGGCACTTGGCTCTACAAATTGAAAAGTGCGTTGCCAATCCGCGTCTGTACTGCATTTTTCGGCAATATGCTCATGGAGTAGACGGTATTTGTTGATTGGATAGCGGTGACCGTTAGGCAGCATTAGCTCAGAATAAATGGAGTGATAAATTAGTGGAATCATGCGATTAATTTCTCTGTAAAGACCGTTCTATGGTATCAACTTGCTTCCTAGATGCAAAACGCCCCTAAGCAGAATAACTCACCTAACAGCAATCATAACTTGAAATTTGGCACTTCCGGACCAGACTTATTAGGTAATTGCCTCACAAGGAGAACCTATATGGCTGCAGATAGAGATTTAGTGAATTTCAGCGAAGATCACGAACTCAACTACTGCTTAAGAAGTGCAGGAAAACGTCAAACGAAAGAGAATCGAGATGCATTGGTCGATTTGGGTAAACAAGTCAAACAGCAACTCAGTAAACGTGTGCTTACCCAAGATGATGTTCGAAGTGCCATTATGGATAACGACAACCTCTTTGAGTAACTTGTATTAGTACAGATTAAAAAGCGGCATTTTCGATGCCGCTTTTTTCGTCTAGACGCTCTGATTTAGCTCGAACGCTTTAATGGGCGTTTGTTGGTCGTGCCCGACTTTGACTGTGTTCTCTTTTTACGTTTAAACGCTGGCTTTTCCACCTTGGGTAAATAACGCAGTGACTCTGGTACAGGGTCTACCTTAACCTTAGTCATCAACCCATCAATGCGAGTGATCAGCGATTGCATAAAAGGCTGATAGGCTTGATTTCGCTCAGCCATGCCTTGTAGCTGGTGTTCCCAATGCGCCGTCATATCTGGGTAGGTAGAGTCACTCGGTAGCGCATGGATCAAACCTCGCCCCGCAGGTGAACTCAAAATGGTTTTTCCTTGGCGCTTCAATAACTGGCGTTTAAACAAGGTATCCAATATGCCTGCCCGAGTCGCTTCCGTGCCCAAACCGTCTGTTTCTTTAAGGATCTTTTTCAGCTCCTTGTCTTCCACAAAACGTGCAATCCCCGTCATTGCTTGCAATAACGTTGCTTCGGTGAAGTGCTTTGGCGGCTCGGTTTTACGATCATTAATCTCACCTTCGCGGCAAGTGAGTATCGTTCCTTCTGCCAGTGGTGGAACGGCATCGACACCACTGTCTTCATCGTCCACTTTCCCCATCAGCTCTTTCCAACCAGCAGAAACCAGCTGCCTGCCTTTGGCAATAAACGTACCGCCTGCAATATCAAACACTAACTTGGCTTCCGCATAGACAGCCGCAGGATAAAACTGCATTAAGTACTGGCGGGCGATTTGCTGATAGATTTTCATCTCGTTTCCGGAAAGCGCATTCACTGACGCCTTTTTCGGTGTCGGGATGATCGCATGGTGCGCATCGACCTTTTTATCATTCCACGCTTTTGATTTCAGAGACAAATTCGCGCCCTGCACGGCCTGCCCCAACTCTTTGGCATTGTTACCAATGGCGTCACAGACACTCTGAGCCTGAGCGTAATGCTCCAGAGGCAAGTAACGGCTGTCCGAACGTGGGTAGGTGATCAGCTTGTGTTTTTCATACAAAGACTGACAAGTATCCAATACCTGCTGAGCACTCAGACCAAAACGCTTGGCAGCATCAATCTGCAACGCTGACAAGGAGTAAGGTAAAGGCGCGGATTGCTTAGTTTGCTTTTGTTCAGACTCAACCACTTTCGCTGGCTGATTAGCAATTCGGTTGGCGACGTTTTCCACCAGCTTACGATTTAGTACCCGCCCCTCTTCATCCTGCCAAGGCGCGCAGGCATCGCTCGGTTTCCAACGTGCACGAATATCAAACTGCTGAGCACCATCTTGGTACGGGATCAACGCATGTAGAGTGAAGTAGTCTTTAGGCACGAAGTTTTCAATTTCTTCGTCGCGTCGTACCACTAAGCCGAGCACTGGCGTTTGCACTCTACCGACCGACAACACGCCCTGATAGCCCGCTTTTTGCCCCAGCAGAGTATAAGCACGCGACATATTCATACCGTACAGCCAATCAGCTCTTGAACGCGCAAGTGCAGAAACTGAAAGTGGGATAAACTCGCGATTGCTGCGCATCTGCCCCAAAGCTCGTTTTACTGCAGGTAAGTTGAGGTCACTGATTAGCAGGCGTTGAGCCGACTCTTTCTTCGCTTTGCTGACTTTGCAGTAATCGAGTACCTCGTCGACAAGAAGTTGTCCTTCGCGGTCTGGATCTCCAGCATGAACGATTTGGTTGGATTCTTTGAGAAGTTTTCGTACTACGGTGAGCTGTTTACTGGCTGATTTTCGCGGCCGTAGCTGCCATTGTTCGGGAATAATAGGCAAATCCGCCAAATTCCACCTTTTGTATCTCTCATCATAGGCATCTGGCTCAACCTGCTCTAACAAGTGGCCAATACACCAAGTCACCACATCTCCATTTCCGCACCGGATAAATCCTTGGTCTTTCTTTTGGGGATTGGGTAAAGCTGCGGCGATGGCTCTTGCGAGGCTGGGCTTTTCGGCGATAAACAGACGGGACATAAGATACGTTCAGACAGATACAATAAAGGCCACATTATCGAATGTGGCCTTTATAAATCAAGAAAAACTGTAAATTTAAACAGTGGTTTCTAACAAAGATTACTCTTCGTTGCTTGCAGCGCGCGCCGCAGCTTCTTTAATTAATGGCTGAAGTTCACCTTTTTGGAACATCTCGATGATAATGTCACAACCACCAATCAGTTCGCCTTCAACCCAAAGCTGTGGGAATGTTGGCCACTGTGCGTAAGCTGGAAGCTCTGCGCGAATATCTGGGTTTTGTAGAATGTCTACGTATGCGAATTTTTCGCCACAAGCCATAAGTGCTTGAGAAGCTTGAGAAGAGAAACCACAGCTAGGTAGCTTTGGTGAGCCTTTCATGTAAAGAAGGATCGAGTTCTCTTCGATTTGCTGTTTGATTTTGTCGATAGTTTCCATTGCTTCCTCTTTAATGGAGTTACTGCAAATTATCTGGATATTCTAAACCATTGGTGGAGAATAAAAAGCCTATAATGTATGTGGTTTTGTTCGGCAAGTAAATTTCATATAGAAATTGGGGTTCTAATCTTTTAATAAAGTAAAAACTTGCTAAACTATAGCTCAAGTCAGCAGTATGACCATGGTTGGCTATCAAGCAGGCCATGCTAATAAATAACACTGGAAGCAATCGAAAGAGTCTAACTCTTTCTTATTTAATGGAGAATCGAGCAATGGCATTTGAACTACCAGCTCTTCCTTACGCGAAAGACGCACTAGAACCACACATCTCAGCAGAAACACTAGATTTCCACCACGGTAAGCACCACAACACTTACGTTGTTAAGCTAAACGGTCTTATTCCTGGTACTGAGTTTGAAGGTAAAACTCTGGAAGAGATCATCAAAACTTCTACTGGCGGCATCTTCAACAACGCAGCTCAAATCTGGAACCACACGTTCTACTGGCACTGTCTAGCGCCAAACGCAGGCGGTGAACCAACAGGTGCAGTTGCAGACGCAATCAACGCTGCTTTCGGTTCATTCGAAGAATTCAAAGCGAAATTCACAGACGCAGCAATCAACAACTTCGGTTCTTCATGGACTTGGCTAGTGAAGAAGGCTGACGGTTCTCTAGACATCGTTAACACTTCTAACGCGGGCACGCCTCTAACAGAAGAAGGTGTTACTCCACTTCTAACTGTTGACCTATGGGAACACGCGTACTACATCGATTACCGTAACGTTCGTCCAGATTACATGAACGGCTTCTGGGCTCTAGTTAACTGGGAATTCGTAGCAGAAAACCTAGCTAAATAATTCCCTCCCCTTAGGGTTTTCAATTTAGTCGATTAAAAAGTCAGCATTTAGCTGGCTTTTTTCTTTTTGGCCTTTAATCCCACTAAAGTTTCCTCCGTTTGAGTCGCTATAAGAGCATTAAACGAGGGTATATATGCAAGTCCATACTTTAGACAAAGCAGTGATTATTAACGAGCTTCAGTTCGGCAATGGAATTAGCCATGCTGTTCACGAAGGGCGTCGCGCCGATTTTGCGTTAATCCTGTCGATGTTTTCGGATGACGTGCGAGACAATACACCCGTTGAGAAAGTCGAAGAAATAAACACAACCGACCAACTGCTACGCCAAAGATTTGAACTGCAACCACCTCAGCAGCTGCGCTCAGACCAAAGCTCATACGACATATCAGCTCAACAAGCCAAGCTATTTCATGACTCTGGTTTAGCCAGTGCTAAGCTCAGCCATTACCTGAAACCGGAAGTATTGGCGTATTTGCCTGAAGATACCCATGATCTGCCTGAAGAGGTTTACCACAACTTATCTGGGCACCAACGCAGAAAGTTAACAGAAGCTGAGCCAAAATCATTGATGCCTGCAGATTTATACAACCAATTAGTGGCCGCTCAGCGCAGCTTTCAAATATCAGCACAAGCCTGATTTCTTCATTTCACAATCTAATTCACACAACGTGTAGACTATATTTACTATCGATTCAGCAATCGAATCACTTAATGTGAATAACTGCAAAAAAACAACTTTATCATTATTACGTCTTGATTAAGTTTGACCTTATTCACATATATATCGCCGAAGTTCTACCATCATTGTGAAGCAAAAGAGCAATGATTGGTCTTAGGGGATAACCAATGAACATCACTAACTCAGTGGTATTAGTCACATCTGCTGGCTCTCAGCTAGGAAGTACACTAGCATGCCATTTCGTGTCATTAGGGGCAACGGTAGTCCTGTGTGACAAAGAATCTCACCAGCTCACAGATACATTTAAGCTGTGCCGTGAAATTTCTTCAGATGTATACCAGTTCCCGATATTGGATCATTCACTTGAGTCGATTAGCGCGCTGTTCGCTTTTATTGACCAACAGATCCATCGTTCGCCAGACGTATTGATTAATGCGCTCACAGTAGAAGCCATGCCGAACATTTTTGACCATGCTGCCAGCGATGCTTTTACTCAGAATCTTGCCCTCATTGCGGCTAAGTTGTTTACCTACGGCCAAGCCACCGCTGAACGAATGCGCCAAGAAAAGAAACATGGTGTCATTGTGAATGTCATTTCTCACAACAACTATCAAGACATATCAGGATTAGATAATGCGGCTTCCATGGTTACTGGCTTTACACAAAGTTGGGCAAAACAGCTCACACCATTCAATATCCGTGTCGGTGGCGTGGTACCTAATCTCGAACACCACTCTACTCATTGGTCTAAAATTCGTGACGAACTAATCCGAAATACAGAGTATATTGTGGCAAATGACTATTTTAGTGGTAGGGTGATGGCGGCTTAGCTATCTTTTACAGCTTTTTCAGCAAGTTTTCACTCGCATCTTCGATAAGATCTAGAACAAGCTCAAAGCCTCTATCGCCTCCGTAATACGGATCAGGTATTTCGTCGAACCCTTCATCCGAGTGGCTCAAAAACAACTGAATCTTATGCAAATGCTCCTGAGGACATTGCTCCTGTAAATCTCTCAAGTTGTGTTCATCAGCCGCTAAGATAAAGTCAAATTTCTCGAAGTCTGAGTTAGTCACCTGCCGCGCTCGAATACCTTTAAATGAATACCCGCGTTTTTCACCTGCTGATACCGCCCGAGGATCCGGCTTACTCCCTTTATGACAACCAATGGTCCCTGCCGAGTCCACATTCACATCCACACCAAGTTGCAGTGCTTTTTTCCTTAACACCGCCTCCCCTGTAGGCGAACGACAAATGTTACCCATACAAACGACCAATATCTTTGTCATAATTTCCCTTTCTATTCGATGGTTTTTGCATTCTGTAGTATGAGCTATCATAGGCTCAATTTCACTAAACTCACAAGGATTTGCCATGTCTACTGAAGACAACAAAGAAGCCCGTCACAAAGCCCGCCAACAAAAGGTAAAAGAACAAGTTGATGCAAAAATAGCCGCTGCACAGGAAGAGAAAGGACTGCTATTAATCATCACTGGTAATGGTAAAGGTAAATCCACATCAGGTTTCGGGACGATCGCTCGAGCTGTGGGACATGGTCTAAAGTGCTCGGTAGCCCAATTTATTAAAGGTACATGGGATAACGGCGAGCGCAACCTCCTTGAAAAGCTAGGGGTAGACTTTCAGGTGATGGCCACAGGTTTTACCTGGGAAACTCAGAACAAAACCGCGGATACAGAAGCCGCTCAAATCGTGTGGCAAGAGTGCAAGCGCATGCTGCAAGATGACTCGATTGATGTCGTGCTGTTTGATGAACTCACATACATGGTGAGCTACGGTTACATCGACTTAGACGAAGTTGTCGAAGCACTGAATAACCGCCCCAAAATGCAGTCTGTGATTATCACTGGTCGCGGTGCGCACCGCACTTTAATTGAAATGGCCGATACCGTTTCAGAAGTGAAGAATGTTAAGCACGCTTTTGAGTCAGGAGTTAAAGCTCTGAAAGGGGTCGACTGGTAATCCTGATTGCTTGTATAGAACGAAAAAAGCGGCGCATCATTGATGCACCGCTTTTTTGATAACACTGGGTTAGTTGAACAAGCCTTTAATCAGGTTATTAACGGCTTCCTTGGTTTTTTCGTCTTTAATCTTTTCACCAAGTTTTTCATCCAGTTTTTCCAGACCTCGATCCAGCTCTTTTTGCGCTTTCTGCTTCAGAACATCATCAAAAACAAGCTTGAATTTCGGGTCATCCCAACGGCCTGACACGTTGATCGGAATAGTCACATCTCGCAGTTCATCAATGTCTTTACCGCCTTGGCCTTCCAAAGATCCAACCACAGAGGTACTAACCGTAAAGTCGACTGTCTGATTAATGTAATTCGCTTTACCCTTACCACGCAGGCGCAATAATGGCGATTGCAAGTTCATATCGCTGGTCGATACATTACCCTGGTTTAAATTCAGAGTCGCCTTTAACGCACTGAAATCCGTTTTCTGAACGCCTTCTTTGTCATCAAAGGACTTGCCTTTAAACTTGGCATAATTTTCGCGGATAAGTTGAGCGACGTTCACACCATTCACTGCACCGTCTGCAAAGTTAATAGAGACGTTACCTTTCAGGTTCTTCTGAATCGCACTTGGTTTTAGGCTGCTACCCGAAACATTGACATCAATGTTGCCCGTACCTTCCAGTTTGTTATTGTCTGCCACATCAATCAACAACGGCTGAACCGCTACCCCTTTGATGTGTTTAACAACGGAATACGTCGCTGGCGTTTTACGTGCGTCAAGCTTACCTGATGCGCTGATAGAGCCCTGATACAAATTCGAAGTGAAGGACTTCAGCTCAACGATACCGCGATTGACACTAAAGCTCGCTTTGACGTTCTGCAATTTGGCATTGTTTGCTTTAAACTTATCAATCGCAATGTCACCTTTCACATCAAGTGATTTCAGTGCTGATAGATCTGGCTCTACTTCTTGACTAGTACTTGGCTTGGAAGCCCCACCATTACTGCCAGTACCACCACCTTCGGTGCCTGTCGTTTTGGCGCTTTCACTGGCTTGCTGTAAGCCTAAGAACTCATCCAAATCAATATTTGGACTATGTAATGTAAAACCTACTTTAGGGATATCACCTAAGGTCACATTGGCCTTACCATCAAATGCCAACGCATTCGCTGTCAACTTGTTCAGGATAACGCTCAGGTGACTCTTCTCTAAATCAAAGCGAATATTCGATGCCATATTTAGCTTCATTGGCGACTGAGGAAGCGAGCTTCCTTTAAGCGTGCCATCTAATGTCAGCTTATCGAGGACAACATTCGTAATCGCTTTATCGACTGTCAGAGAACCCGCACCTTTCATATCGATGTCTAGATCTGCTGCACGACCTTTTAGTTCATAAGTCAGCGCGTTTGCTTTATCAAACTCAAAGGTTGCAAGCGACAGCGCAATGCGATCCATATTCGTTGCTGGATCACTAAAGCTACTTTCAACATTGATGTTGCGCAGCGCATACTCTGCCATGCCTTTTGCTAGACGAAACTCTACATCACCTTTGCTAGAAAACTTCTGATTGTTGTTCTCACCTTTCGCGGCAAATTCGGCTTTCGTCCAGCTATCAAATGCAAACTCTGACAAATTCAAAGACACATCGTATAGCTTGGTAAATGAACCTGTCTGCTTATCTTGAACTTCAACCGCACTGTTCGAGATAGATACACCTGCAAGGCTGATCGCCCACTCAGACTCTCTAGGAGAGCTTGGCGAAGTCTCTTGAGGAGATGTCTCTGCCTGCTCAGTCGCATCAGATTTCGCTTGCTCAGTTTGAGCCTGGGTTAACGCATCAATATTCTTGCGCCCATCTTTTAGTGTCTCTAGCGAAAACTCTGCGCCATCAAGCACAATGTTCCCGACTTCTAGCTGTTTACTAAACAGAGGCGCGACTGATACGTCAACAACGATGCTGTCGACTTTCAACATGTTCGGCTTACTAAAGCCTTCTGGATTACGAAGTTCGGTTTTACCAATTTCAAAACCAATGGATGGGAAAAATTGCCATCCGATATCCCCTTCAATCACCAAGTCCAAGCCAGTATGAGTTTTGGCTTGTTCAACAATCATAGGTTTGAACTGGTTAGGGTTCACCAGTAATACCAGTGCAGCTAAAGCACCGACAACAGCAACAATGGGAATTGCAATAAATAGGAACAGTTTCTTCATCAGCAGTATCCTTGCCTGATAAGTGACTTTTTGGAGGCATCTACTCCAAGTACAAATGACCTTTGGATTATACGTTATGGTCATATAAACAAAGTGGCACATAAAGTGCCACTTCTAATTCCAAAAATAAAGCGTTCGACGCGAATAAATGACTAAGCTTTCAAAAGCTTTGCAATATGCGCTTTCAACACATCAATCGCGATTCGGTTTTTCCCGCCACGAGGAACGATAATGTCCGCATACTGCTTTGAAGGCTCAATAAACTGCATAAACATAGGGCGAACAGTTTGTTGATATTGTTTTAGTACCGATTCCATAGTACGGCCACGTTCTTCAACGTCACGCTTAATTCTGCGCAGTAAACAGATGTCTAGCGGTGTATCCATAAATACCGTTGCGTGCATTAGGTCGCGCAGGCGAGGATCGGTAAGTAGAAGTATGCCTTCAAGGATGATCACTTTTTTTGGCGTAAGAGTTGTCGTTACATCAGTACGAGTGTGCTCAGAGTAACTGTACTCAGGCACTTCAACTGCTTCACCTAAAGTCAGCTTTTCTAAGTGCTCACAAAGCAGCTCATGGTCCATCGCGCTCGGGTGATCGTAGTTCGTTTTTACACGCTCTTCCATGCTCAAGTGGCTTTGATCGTTATAGTAGGAATCTTCCTTAATTACACCAATTTGATGATCGCCCACTTTCTCGCGTAGTTCGTTGTAGATAGTACTAGCGATTAAACTTTTTCCTGAAGCAGACGCGCCAGCGATACCGACGATTACACATTGATTATTATCAGACATTATTCTTGCACCCGATGAATTGAATTGGTGTCTTAAGCTATTACTAATATACACCATCAACTGCATATTAGTATTAGTTAAAAATAGGTAAACCGCCTGATTATAGGGACTTCGGGGGGGAGATTCCAGCGAGTATTGAGGTTAATAACCGAATTGGAATAACAGCATTCAGCGCAAACGATTACAAATAATAAAAAGCCATTTTATTGGCTAGTAAGCGCTCAAATATGCACTTAATTTGCCGCTCCATTTGCGAGCTATTCACGCATTGGAGCGGCGTATACTATATGCAACACATCACAATCGACGCATTACTCAACCATAGTAAACATGATCGAGTCAGGTTTTTCTTTACCTTTCCAGTACATGCGCGCGCAGACCGATTGAGCAAGTTGTCTATATTGCTGAGCGTGTTCTGACTCAGGACGTGAAACCACGGTTGGCTTGCCGTTATCAATGTCTTCACGCATTGAGATATGCAGAGGAATTTGTGCCAACAGATCAAGCCCATATTCCTGCGACATTCTCTGCGCACCACCCTCACCGAAGATGTGCTCTTTCTCGCCACAATGACTGCAAATGTGGTAGCTCATGTTTTCGACTAAGCCCACGACAGGCACATGTACTTTGTCAAACATCGCCGTACCTTTACGCGCATCAGCCAAAGCCAAATCTTGTGGTGTGGTGACAATCACGGCTCCCGTAACGGGCACTTGCTGCGCGAGTGATAACTGGATGTCACCCGTACCCGGCGGCATATCAATGATCAAGTAATCGAGTTCTGGCCATTCCGTCTCGTTTAACAATTGAGCCAGCGCTTTGGCAGCCATTGGACCACGCCAAATTGCGGCTTCGTCTTTTGACACTAAGTAACCGATTGACTGAGTGAAAATGCCGTGCGCCGCGATCGGCTGCATCCATTTATTATCACGCACCTTTGGACTGGCGTTCATTTCACCCATCATCATAGGCACAGAAGGGCCGTAGATATCGGCATCCAGCAAACCCACTTTCGCTCCCGATTGAGCCATCGCTAGAGCCAAGTTAACAGACGTGGTTGATTTCCCTACCCCGCCTTTCGCAGAAGTCACGGCGATGATGTTTTTCACCCCTTTCACTTCTGCCGCAACGTGTGTTTCCAGTGATTTAGGCTTTACCTGGATGTCATATTCAAACGCTGGTGTTGAGCCCACTTGCTGCTCATTAGCAATCCAGTTAGATAGCTCATCCACCAACGAATTTGCTGCAAACGGAATGGCGATAGCAAACCCTTGAGTTTCAACGCTAACGACATTCGGCTGTGACGCCCATTCTTCGGTAAGACATGGGTGTTGAAACTGATTTAACCAATCACAAAAATCTTGTTTTGAAGTGAACTGACGCATAGGCCCTCCTTTTACGCACTATGCTACCACTAGCAAGGTCTGTACTGAACCCTGAAAAAACTAAGGTATTCACACCTTTGACACCTTGGAGTTAGTCAGCGCATGGGGTAGTATTATCCATCAAATTTTTTATACCTATCAACAAAGCGAATATTAAGTATGGCAAACGATCCAAGAAACTTTCCTTCAAGGAAAATGCTGGTAACTTGTGCCCTTCCGTACGCTAACGGTTCGATCCACCTTGGTCATATGCTTGAGCATATCCAAGCGGACATTTGGGTTCGTTACCAACGCCTACGCGGCAACACTGTAAACTTCATCTGTGCTGACGATGCTCACGGCACGCCAATCATGCTTAAAGCGCAACAGATGGGTATGACTCCAGAAGAGATGATTGCCGCAGTTAGCGAAGAGCACCAAAAAGACTTTGCTGGCTTTGATATCAGCTTTGACAACTACCACAGCACGCACTCTGAAGAGAACCGCGAGCTGGCTTCACACATCTACCTTGAGCTGAAGAAAAACGGCTTTATCTCTAGCCGCACGATTTCTCAGCTGTTCGACCCTGAAAAAGAGATGTTCCTACCGGATCGTTTCGTAAAAGGCACATGCCCTAAGTGTAAGTCTGAAGACCAGTACGGTGACAACTGCGATAACTGTGGTGAAACTTATAGCCCGACAGAACTGATCAATCCAAAATCGGCAGTTTCTGGCGCGACGCCAGTCATGAAAGATTCTGAGCATTTCTTCTTCGATCTGCCTCAATTTGAAAGCATGCTAAAAGAGTGGACTCGCTCTGGTTCTCTGCAATCTGAAACCGCGAACAAGATGCAAGAGTGGTTCGAATCTGGCTTGCAACAATGGGATATCTCACGTGATGCGCCATACTTTGGCTTCGAGATCCCAGGCGAAAAAGACAAGTTCTTCTACGTATGGCTAGACGCACCTATCGGCTACATGGGTTCATTCAAAAACCTATGTAACAAACGCGACGATCTAGACTTCGACGAATACTGGAATAAAGACAGCAAAACTGAACTTTATCACTTCATCGGTAAAGACATCGTTTACTTCCACAGCCTATTCTGGCCTGCAATGCTAGAAGGTTCTGGTTTCCGCAAGCCTAACAACGTATTCGTACACGGTTATGTAACAGTGAACGGCGCGAAAATGTCTAAGTCTAAAGGTACATTCGTGAAAGCGAGCACTTACCTAGAGCATCTAGACCCAGAATGTCTACGTTACTACTACGCAGCGAAGCTAAACAGCCGCATCGATGACCTAGACCTTAACCTTGAAGACTTCACTCAGCGCGTAAACGCGGATGTTGTAAACAAGATCGTTAACCTAGCTTCTCGTAACGCGGGCTTCATCGCGAAACGTTTTGAAGGCAAACTGTCTGACAACTTTGCAGAGCCTGAGCTGTACAACGAATTCGTTGCAGCGGCTGACCGTATTGCTGAGCTTTACGAAACGCGTGAGTTTGGCCGTGCTATCCGTGAAATCACGGCACTAGCGGACAAAGCAAACCAATACGTTGACGAAAAAGCGCCTTGGGTTGTGGCGAAAGAAGAAGGCAAAGATCAGGAACTGCAAGAAATCTGTTCTGTAGGCATCAACCTGTTCCGCGTTCTGATGACTTACCTAAAACCAGTAATGCCAGCACTTGCTGCGCGTACTGAAGCGTTCCTAAACGAAGAACTGACTTGGGAAAATATTGCTGCGCCGCTAACCGGTCACGAGATCACTAAGTTCAAAGCGCTATTCAACCGCATTGATCCTAAGAACATCGAAGCGATGATCGAAGCATCAAAAGAAGACGCAGCCGCTGAAATGGCAGCGAAAGAAAAAGCGGAAGCAGAAAAGAACAAAGCTAGCCAAACTGAGCTAGACAAAGATCCAATCGCAGATGAGATTGAGTTTGATGCTTTTGCTGCAGTGGATATGCGTATCGCTCGCATCATCTCTTGTGAAGAAGTGCCAAAGGCCGACAAACTGCTTAAGTTCCAATTGGATATCGGTGGTGAAACTCGTCAGGTGTTCTCTGGTATTAAGTCAGCGTACAAACCTGAAGAGCTAGAAGGCAAGCTAACGGTTATGGTAGCAAACCTGAAACCTCGTAAGATGAAATTTGGTATGTCTGAAGGCATGATCCTAGCAGCAGGCCCTGGTGGCAGCGAGCTATGGATTCTTGAGCCACACGAAGGTGCTCAGCCAGGTATGCGCGTAATGTAATTCGCGAACCAAAATATAACTCTAGATCCCTGCCCTGTGGCGGGGATTTTTTTATCTATTCACTCACTATTATAGTGCTTTGTTGCACCAATCGTGATCACAACCAAACTCAACAAATATGTAAATGCATGATTAGTAAGACATAAAGAGATGGCATTAAAGCTGCTCTACTCCTGTAGCGATTCAATAACAAGGAGTTGGTTATGTTCGTGTTTATTTCTATTGGCATCTCAATCGCCATATTGGCCATACTTTTTCATATATCTAAGCACCACCAAACTTCTCTTAAGCGTAAGTATGAAATCATTGTACTGCTTCGTCAGCTATTACTTCTCAGTCGACAGCATCGAGCGGTGACACACCAAGCTCTGACTAAAACCAACACATACGATGTGTCACCTAAGCTGAGTGAGATTAACGATCTGATGATGAGAAGATCAAACGAGCTAATCTCAATAGCCAAATTCGAAAACAAGCCCATGTATCGAATTCTTCAACTTAAGCTCAAATCTTTGGGCAAAAACTGGGAGAGTCATTCAGTCGCTAGAAATCAGGTCATCCATGGTAAAACCATACGGCACTGCTTGTTTTTGATGGATGAGGTTGCCATCGCTTGGCTAGTTGAAGAAGGAAGAGAAGATTTAAGCGAGGAGTACCATGTTAACTGGCAGCAAGTCTTAGATAGTATGGAGACGCTGACTCAGCTACGGATATCCATTCAAAACTGCCACTACCCTGAAGGGATGCTACGAGTAAAATACTACTGCGACAAGATGTTACGTAAGCTCAACCACCTTTCAATCATCAGTCCGCTCGCATTAGCATCACCTGCGAGTGCAAAATCAATGCATATGCTGACTGAAATAAGCACACGTGACGATCTAGCCTGGAATATAGATGACCTTTACCAGCTGACTACAGAAATTTCTCTGATCATTTCGCAAGTCTACGACCAAATGTTGTCTGATATGACGGAAAGCTTGTACGAGCCACTACCTAGATTGGTATTGAACTAGAGTGGTGTTCAACTGATCTAAATTTGGATAGCACCAACAAAAACAGCCACCGATTCAAGGTGGCTGTTTTTTAAAAGTTCAGTTCTTTAAAAGCCCAATAGTTACAGCATTTTACGAGCGGCTTCGACAACCACTTTAATAGAACGTGCTTCTGTCTCTTTTAGCGTTGAGTGATCAGGGATCTCTTTTTGCGTGCGGTTGATGATCACGCCCGCTACACAGCCCGCTTTTAGGCCAGAACTTGCACACATCGTTAGCAACGTTGCAGATTCCATTTCAAAGTTCAGTACACCCATGTCTTGCCACTCTTTCATAGAGCCTTGGAAACGTTTTACTACGCGACCAGTGAAGGTATCGTAACGCTCCTGACCTGGGTAGAAAGTATCACTCGAAGCCGTCACACCCATGTGTACCGTTGCCCCTGACTCTTCTACTGCCGCTTTCATTGCTGTCGCTACTTCAAAATCAGCCACCGCTGGGAATTCCATTGGCGCAAAGTGTAGGCTCGCACCATCAAGGCGAACAGACCCCGTTGTCACAATCATATCGCCCACATTTACGTGTGGCTGAATCGCACCAGTAGTACCAACACGTAGGAAAGTGCGAACACCAAGTTGTGCAAGTTCTTCTACCGCGATAGACGTCGAAGGACCACCGATGCCCGTTGAACATACTACAACAGGTTTGCCGTCTAGCTCTGCACGGTAAAGCGTGTATTCACGCTGGCTTGCTAAGAATACTGGATTTTCCATTTGTTCTGCGATTTTTTGTACGCGAGCTGGGTCACCTGGAATAATGGCTAGAGTAGCACCAGCAAGATCCGCTTCGGTAACACCTAGGTGGAAAACAGCTTGAGACATAGGGAGCTCCTTATTGTAGGCAAGTCGTACATTCGCTTGCTCTATATTCATTGGGTACAGAACGTACTTTATACGAGTTCTGACGTAAATTTAGAGATTAGAATCACAATTAATGACGCAAACAAATCACAAATTACAAACAAAATAGATCTACATCACATTTATCAGTAATCATTGTCATTCAGTTGCATAAATTTAACTGGTTAGCTTTGATTTAAAGCGAAGCAGGCGCAGCGCGTTCAAAGTCACAATAGCCGTTGCTCCACTGTCAGCCAACACGGCAACCCAGAGCCCAGTTATTCCTAATAAGCTTGTAACGAGAAAGACACCTTTTAGGCCTAACGCCAATGCTATATTCTGGTGGATATTACTGAGCGTAGCACGGGATAGCTCTATCATCCCTACTAGCTCTATCAACCTGTTATGCGTTATCGCTGCATCGGCCGTTTCCAAAGCAACATCGGTTCCACTCCCCATTGCAATGCCGATATTTGCTGCCTTCATCGCAGGCGCATCATTGATACCGTCACCGACCATGGCAACATGGACCTGCTGTGACAACTTTTCAACATAAGTGACTTTGTCTTGAGGTGACAAACTGGCTTGATAATCAATACCGATTTGATCACCAATCGCACGAGCACTACGGGGGTTGTCCCCAGTTAACATGACTGCTTTTACACCCAGCTGCTTTAAGACCGCCACCGACTTCGCTGAATCGTCACGTAATGTGTCTTGCCAAGCAATGATACCAATGGGGAGATGGTTATCTTCAATCGCTATGACAACGGTTTTTCCCTGCTCTTCCAACCGGTGAATGTTCTTATTTAGCTCAGGGCTGAGTTCTAAATCCAGTTTGCTCGGTGCCATTGCACTGTAGCGGACACCATTGATGAATCCAGTGACCCCGATACCGACCAACGCTTGTTTGTCTGACGACTCTGGGATCTCTATCTGTAATTGCCTTGCTCTATTCACAAGTGAAATGGCAAGTGGATGACTGGAGCCAAGCTCAATTGAAGCCATTCTTTCTAGTATTTGATGTTCATCCCACCCGTTCAAAGCAATGACATCGGTGACTTCTGGCTCACCTTTTGTCAGTGTGCCTGTTTTATCAAATGCAACCGCCTCAACTTTCCCTAGCTGTTCTAGAGCGGCTCCCCCTTTAATCAAAGCACCTCTACGCGCTGCGGCAGCAAGACCAGATGTAATCGCTGCAGGAGTGGAGATGACTAACGCACATGGACAAGCAATCAACAATAAAGCCAAACCACGGTAAGTCCATGTTTCCCAAGGCTGTCCGAAAGCAAGCGGAGGAATCGTAATAACAAGCAGTGCTACCACCATCATTAGCGGTGTATACCAACGACTAAATCTATCAAGAAAACGTTCCAATGGCGCTTTGCGTGATTCAGCTTCTTCTATGAGGTGCAAAATACGGTCAATCGCATTCTCCCCCTGCTTAGAGGTGACCACAAAACGCACGACTTTATCCACCGCAACGGCACCCGCCATCACACTGTCGCCTTGACTTCGCTCGACAGGAATTGACTCACCCGTAAGCGCGCTTTCATCGAAACTTGCATTGCCGAACTCAAGGCGACCATCCGCTGGGAGCCTACCTCCGGGAGAGACTTCAATCACATCATTTGGCTGTAAATCACTGGCAGGAACATTGACTCTTTGACCGTTAACTATCTTAGTCGCCGTTTCTGGAACCAACTTCATCAACGCTTGCACACCACTTCGTGCTTTATAGGCCGCGAATGATTCCAGCTGTTCACCAATTAAAAACAGCAGCAACACCATTGCAGCTTCGGCAGTCTCACCCAAATAGAGAGCGCCTAGAGCAGCTACACTCATTAAGGTTTCTATCGCAAAAGGCGTACCTGATTTCGCCAGTGAAATGGCTTTCTTACCTATCGGGTAAAGGCCAATCAAACAGGTCAGTACAAACAACCATTCACTTACCTGAGGAAACGTAGGTTTTAAAGCAGCAGCGACGGCCATTGACGAGGCAATCGCAATAATGGATTTGTTCTTGAGTAAGATGTTTCGCCAACCGGAAGACGAATCACTTACGTAAGTAGATGAGAGCTGGCCAAAGGAGAAGCCTGTGTCGATGATGGTTTTCTCAACCAATTGAACAACGCCAGAATGACTGGCATTGACCACCAGCTTTTGCGTAGTAAAGAGCACTTGGGATTGTAATACACCATCGATTTTGTTGACGGCTGTTTCGATTTTTTGGGCGCAAGATGGGCAATCCATCCCATCAATTTTCCAACTATGAGTAAACGGTGAAGTCTCGTCTAATCTGGGGTCTGCATCCTCATCAATAGGATCGCACCCGCTGGAACAACTGGTCGATGAACAACCGTCTTGACCCGTACTTTCCACACCAGCTGGTGCAATAGATAATATTTTGGGGCTGGAGCATGAACCCACATGAGAAGGGTTAAGTGCTATTTTTTTTGAACGGCATGCATGATGTTTTGTGCACATAAATGAATCTCCTTTTAATGTACACCTTAATCATAAACCTTGGAGTCCACTCCAAGGTCAATACCTTTTACACTGAAAGTTGATGTTCATTTAAGTACAGTGGGAGGAAACTTTTGCGTCAGCAAGCAAAAGTGGCGCGGAGCGCCACTGTGTTGTAGCAAATTAAGCGTTTTACAAGGTAAGGAGGTTAAACGGGATGCTTGAAACACTCATCAATATTTTTACCAATCGCTCTTAATACATCTCTGCGCGTAATAATACCAACCAGTTTCTCATTTGAATCAATAACCGGGTATACCTTAGGTTTGTCTTTCGTCATCATTTCAGCTAAAGCGATGATCGATGTTTCAGGCCCAACAGAAAGCACTTCAGGATGCATACAATCTTTAACAATGTGTGTGTCTTGGCAGTAGTAAGATACCTTAAGCAGTTTTTCCAGTAAGTCTTGACCCGATAGAAAGCCAACAACTCGCTTGTTCTCATCAAGTACGGGACCACCTAGATACCTTGAATCCAAAACTTTGTGAAGTGCGGCGCTTAATGACATGTCTGGTGTGAAAGTTACCGCCTGCAGTGTCATGTAGTCTTTTACTTTTAGTGATTCCATCGAATTCTCCTTTAATCGCCAGCCACGCTGCGTATAAAGTAATTGTTGTCTAATTTCTTGATTTTACTAAATGGAAATCACCAATTTTTTTAATAACTGTTTCCTATCAACGAATACCAGCCGCTTGAATCCCCTTTCCACACCGAGTGATTAAAGTCAATATCGCGCCTCATATTTGGGTAAGTTCACGACTGTTAAATGCACTGTTCCGATTTTCGAAGACAATTGAGAAGATCAAAAACGCTCTCACGAATGGAGAGCGTTGGAAGCATGTTTGAAAGAGTAAGGACGGACTACTTGTTGTGCCATCTCTGCGCGGCTTGCGCATCGGAATCTCTTGATTCAACCCAGCGGGTTGCCTCGGTCGTGCGTTCTTTTTTCCAAAACGGCGCTTTGGTTTTCAGGTAATCCATGATGAATTCACACGCCTCAAAGGCCGCACCTCGGTGGGCGCTAGACACCCCAACAAACACAATTTGATCACCGATATCAAGGTCGCCCACTCTATGAATGACCCGAATTTGATTGAGTGGCCAGCGCTTTTCGGCCTCATCACAGATCTCGCCTAATGCTTTTTCTGTCATACCCGGATAGTGCTCTAAAGACAAACCAGTCACATTGTCGCCTAAGTTCATATCCCGAACTTTACCAACAAACGTGACCACAGCACCTGATGCTGTCCCGAGCGCTAAACTTTCGTACTCAGCTCCAACAGAAAAATCGTCAAACTGAACAGAAACACGGCTATCCATGATCACCCTCCCGTTACTGGAGGAAAAAACGCCACTTCATCACCTTCAACCAGAGCATGATCTAACGGTACGATGGATTGATTCACTGCGGCCAAAAGTTTTCCCAGCTCAAGCGCTAAATCCCATTTTCCTTCTTGCGTAGCCAAATGCGCTCGTAACGCTTCGACGGTTTCGAATTGGGCATCAACCGTTAATTCATCCGTTCCCACAAGTTCGCGAGTTTGAGCAAAAAACAGTACTTTTATCATGCTTCCACCTTAAAATGACCCGACTTTCCACCTGTCTTTTCGAGTAAACGAACCTGACCGATCACCATGTCTTTCTGTACGGCTTTACACATGTCATAGATAGTTAAAGCTGCAACCGATGCTGCGGTCAATGCTTCCATCTCAACACCCGTTTTTCCAGCCAGTTTACATACCGACTCAATGCGAACCATGTTTTCAGATTCGATTGCTTCAAGCTGAACTTCCACTTTTGACAACAGCAATGGGTGGCACAATGGAATTAAATCCCACGTTTTTTTTGCCGCTTGAATACCCGCGATACGCGCAGTGGCAAACACATCGCCTTTGTGGTGTTGTCCGGAAACAATCAGTTGCAACGTTTCTGGTGCCATATGAACAAATGCTTCGGCGCGTGCTTCACGCACGGTTTCTGCTTTTGCTGACACGTCCACCATGTTCGCTTCGCCAGAGGCATTAATATGAGTAAATTCGCTCACAGTCATCCCCTTGGTTATACAGCCAGATGAGGCATAAAGTTACATGGGCGGTGGCTTGCATCCAACTGCTGCTTAATGATTTTCGTCCAGCCTGTACGACATGCACCTGTGGAACCAGGCATGGCGAAAATCACGGTATGATTCGCAAAACCAGCAATAGCGCGAGATTGGATCGTTGACGTACCGATCTCTTCATATGAAACCATGCGGAATAGTTCACCAAAGCCTTCCACTTCTTTATCAAACAGAGGCTTTAGCGCTTCAGGCGTACTGTCACGAGAAGTAAAACCCGTTCCTCCAGTGATCATCACCGCTTGCACACCTTCATCTGCAATCCACTGAGAGACGATTGCACGAATCTTGTACATATCATCAATAACAATTTTCTTATCAACAATGTTGTGGCCCGCGTCTTGTGCGTGCTCAACTAGGTAACGTCCCGACGTGTCGTTCTCTTCTGTACGCGTATCGGATACCGTTAATACTGCAATGTTTGCTGGTTGAAATTTGCTTTCTGCGTGACCCATTGTTCACCTACCTACTTGAATAAGTTATGTTTTGCCGAGTTCGTACTCAGCAAGAAAGAAAAATTATTTTGATTGTTGCCCTTAGCCGCCAATAGACGCTAAGTGCGGTGTCATGCCTGAATTGCCATCATGAAGGAAGTGACTGACGGATTTCGTTTGCAGCTGAGCCTGAATTCTTTGAATCAATGCTTCTTCTTGCGAATCTTGCTGAAGTAAATCACGCAACTCAACACCGTGCTCACCAAATAGGCATAGATGCAACTTACCCTTTGCTGACACGCGAAGGCGATTACAACTTTCACAAAAGTCTTTTTCGTACGGCATGATCAAGCCAATTTCACCTTGATAATCAGGGTGAACAAAAACCTGCGCGGGCCCATCGTTTTTGGCTCGAACTTTCAATAACCAGCCATTGGCAATAAGGTGATTACGAATACCGACACCTGAAACGTGATGTTTTTGGAACAGTTCATCCATTTCGCCTGTCTGCATCAGTTCGATGAAGCGGAGTTGAATGGGTCTGTCTTTTATCCAGTTCAAAAAAGCGGGTAGCTCATTGGAATTCACATCTTTCATCAAGACAACGTTAACCTTGATTTGCTTATATCCAATTTCAAACGCACGCTCGATACCGGCCATGACTTGAGCGAATTTATTTTCACCTGTAATTTGGTGAAACATGCGGGGATCTAGGCTATCTACGCTCACGTTGATATCGGTTAGGCCAGCTTCACGCCAATCAGCCACATGCTTTTGCATGCGATAACCGTTCGTCGTCGTTGCGATTTTATTGATACCATCGGTCTGAGCGACAGTATGAATGATGTCAGTGAAATCTTTACGTAAACTTGGCTCGCCACCTGTAATACGCACCTTTGACGTACCACAATCTGCAAACGCACGAACAACACGCTTGATCTCAGGAAGGGTTAAAAAAGACGAGTTTTTTTGCCCCGAAGGCTTATAGCCATCAGGTAAGCAGTAAGTACATTTAAAGTTACATACGTCTGTAACGGAAAGTCGCAAATAATAAAATTTGCGATGAAATCTATCTTCGAATTGTTGCGCCACGGAACACCTTTCCAAACACGGGAGGCACATTCATTTCTAACTATGCCCTTGTGACATTCTGTCACTGGCTCACCATGCATATTCAAAAAGGCATATTCAAAGAACACACATTCAAAAACTTAGCCAAATGAGCTCGGAGTTATGGCAATCGTCTTTGAGCAAGAGGCTTCCAAAAACGACAGCTGTTACATAAAATACTTAATAATTGTGCGTGCTTCTACCCTCCACGTCAAAAAAAAGGTGGGTAAAGCCCAAAATACCTTCTATTAGGTACCTCATATAAACGCAATACGATAAATTGTGGCTAGTTTTGAAAAAATAAGAAGACATTAATGACTCTGTACTCATCCAAAAAAGTGGTGGCCATTGGTGGTGGCCACGGTCTAGGGCGCATGCTTTCGGCCCTCAAAGACTTTGGTGGAAATGCAACCGGCATTGTTGCGACCACAGATAATGGTGGCTCTACGGGGCGTATTCGCAATTGCCAAGGTGGTATCGCTTGGGGTGATACTCGCAACTGTATCAATCAGTTAATCACTGAACCATCTATCAGTTCTATGATGTTCGAATATCGCTTTAAGGGTTCTGGAGAGTTGGATGGTCACAATCTGGGTAATCTAATGCTCACTGCATTGGACAACCTGTCTGTTCGTCCTCTTGACGCCACAAACCTAATTCGAAACATGCTGAAGGTGGATGTAAACATTATTCCTATGTCTGAACACCCATCAGATTTAAGAGCGCTCGCTCCAAATGGCAAGTGGGTAACAGGTGAGACCAGCGTAGACGAGATGCCAGATAAACTGGTGCGTTTAGATTTAGAGCCAGAAGTACCCGCAACTCGTGAAGGGGTCGTCGCCATTGAGCAAGCGGATGCCATTATTTTAGGCCCTGGTAGCTTCTTAACGAGCATCATGCCACCACTATTGCTTCCGGAAATCGGACGCGCGATAGCCAACAACCGCAAAGCTCACCTAATCTTTGTAGAAAACTTGTCGCCAGAATATGGGCCAGCTGGGAAAATGAGCCTATTAGAGAAGTTAGAGTGGTGTGAACGTGCTTGTCGAGGACGGAGAGTCGATGTCGTTCTGGGCAATGAACCTCACCCAGAACTCGATATGTGGAACTGCGTCACCACTCCACTGGCTTCTCCGAACCGTGACTGGCGACATGACAGAACAAAGCTACAACATGCCATCGAATCGCTACTACTGGATTAACATCCGATAGCGTTGCTGCGTTTCTTTCAGTAACGCTATCATTTTTTGCCGAGTCGATTCCAAGTCCGTTATATCTCCGACTTTCGCAATCGCATCAACTTCAATTGCAAACGCACATAAAGCTTCTGCACCAAAGCTAGCCGCACTACTTTTTAGCGCATGGCATATTTCGGCCAAGTATGAGTTCATATTCGGCAACTCTTCGTCACTCAATTTTTCGATATATTGAGCCAGTTCTCCCAAGAAAATATCTAACAACAAGGGAACGTTTTCTTCGCCGATCTCACCAGCTAAGCGGTCAATTTTACTTTGGTTTAGAAGATCCATGAGTTATTGGGTTTCCTTAGCATTCCACGCTTGTAACTTTCTATAGATAGTTGATGGGCTTACATCTAAATATCCAGCGGCTTTAGGGATATTACCATCACATGCTTTTATCGCCTGCTCTATCGCTTTCTTTTCGGTCAACCAGAGCGGGAAAATATCTTGGACAGAGGGCTCTTGTTTATCCACCAATGTCACTCTAATCTGGCTCTCGACCGGGCGATTTAAAGGCGGTGGTAACATGCTTAACGTAATCTCTTTACCATTATTGAGGACAACCACATTTCGAAGCACATTTTGTAGTTGTCGCACGTTACCTGGCCACTCATAATTAGCAAAACGTTCTACCACTTCTGGGGACAAACGAACAAAGTCTTTTCCCTCTTCTTTCGACATAAAGCCCAAAAGTGAGTATGCGATTTCGATAATATCATCACCACGCTCACGTAAAGGTGGCAAATGTAAGGGGATAACATAAAGGCGATAATATAAATCTTCCCTAAATCTCCCCTCTTGCACTTCTTTCCACGGATCGCGGTTGGTCGCGCAAACAAACCTCACGTCAACACTTTTCATTTTTGAAGAACCGACCTTTTGAAACGTACCTGTTTGAATAAATCGCAACAGTTTAGTTTGCAAATCTAGGTCCATCTCGCAAAGTTCATCGAGAAACAACGTCCCGCCATCGGCAAGCTCTGCCGCCCCTTGCCTATCCGTCGCGGCTCCCGTAAACGCGCCCTTCACATGGCCAAACAGCTCACTTTCAATCAGGTCTTTAGGAATCGCGGCACAGTTAATCGCAATAAACGGCTTGTCGCCACGGTTGCTTGCGGCATGAATGGCTTCTGCACACACTTCTTTACCTGTGCCACTTTCACCCGTAATGAAGATACTCGCTTTACTTGATGCCGCAGAGTCAATCGTTCTGTATACCGCCTGCATCATCTGACTACTGCCGATAAAGCCCTGATAGCCTTGATTATCTTCAGTGCCTGATTCGTTTTTAAGCTTGTTTGCTTTGCGAAGTGCATTGTTGACGGTGACACGAAGGCGATCCGCTTCACACGGCTTGATCAGAAAGTCCTGTGCGCCAAGACGCATCGCTTCAACAGCCGTATCAATTGAGCCATGTGCCGTCATAAAAACAACAGGCACGTCTGGATTTTTCTGCTTTACAGCGGAAAGTACATCCATCCCTGTCATATCGGGGAGACGTAAATCCAATAAGATGAGATCCGGTGTACGAAAATTTAAGCTTTCGATCGCCTCACGTCCGGTACCGACTATGTTTATATCGATATGTAACGGTGTGAGGTATGAGCGATACAGTGCTGCAACAGATACCGTATCTTCTACCATAAGTAGATATTTTGCTTTGGGATTAATTATATTATTTTGCATATCCTAGCCATAGATTGCATTGCAATTTGTAGTAAATAATTGCATTAGGCTTTGCATTTTGCAAATAAAAAGACCAGTTTTGAGCATATCTGCCTGGTATTACGCCATATATGGTTAAATTACTGTTGGCACGCTATCTGCATTACTTTAGTCGACCCTTATGGGTCACCTAGCCAACTGACGTTGTTAGTGAACTAAGTATTCACAATACGAAGCCAATAGACGTGTTCTGTTGGCTATTTTTTTGCCCGCCACTTAGCCTCAGCTATTTGCAATAAACTGCTGGCGCATCTTCTCTATTTGATCTCGTTTCTCTGCCGCCAATTCAAATTCAAGGTCTTGAGCATGCTGATACATCTGCGCTTCCAGTTTGCTGATCTCTTTGTCTAGCTGCTGTGGTGTCATCACTGAGTAACTTTGTGAACTTTCTGCCACCTTAGAAAGCGGAACCGGTTTGTTCGCACGTTGTTTCTTGCCCTTAGTGATATCACCAAGTTCCATAATATCTTTGATATTACGTTTTAACGCTTGTGGCTCTATACCCATTTTCTCATTGTAGGCTCGCTGTTTTTCACGACGACGATTGGTTTCATCCATCGCTTTTTTCATCGATTTAGTGATTGAGTCTGCGTACAAAATGGCTTTACCACTTACATTACGTGCAGCTCGGCCAATGGTCTGGATAAGTGAGCGTTCCGATCGTAGGAAACCTTCTTTATCTGCATCAAGAATCGCGACCAAAGAAACCTCTGGCATGTCCAAACCTTCTCGCAGCAAGTTAATACCGACAAGCACATCAAACTCACCTAAACGCAGGTCGCGTATGATTTCGACTCGTTCAACCGTATCAATATCAGAGTGGAGATAACGCACTTTGACATCATGTTCAGTTAGGTATTCTGTCAAATCTTCCGCCATGCGTTTCGTCAGTGTTGTCACAAGTACACGTTCATCTTTTGCCGCTCGGATACGAATCTCTGAAAGAAGATCATCAACCTGAGTGCTGACTGGGCGAACTTCTAACTCTGGATCCAACAATCCTGTTGGACGAACCACCTGATCCGCGATCTCGCTGTCTGACTTTTCTAATTCATAGTTACCGGGCGTTGCTGATACGAAAATAGTTTGGGGTGCTAATGACTCAAATTCCTCAAACTTAAGTGGTCGGTTATCCAATGCAGACGGCAATCGAAAGCCAAACTCCACCAGCGTTTCTTTTCGGGAACGGTCACCTTTATACATAGCGCCAATCTGCGGCACGGTTACGTGTGACTCATCAATGACGAGAAGGCCATCATGAGGTAAGTAATCAAATAGCGTCGGAGGCGGCTCACCTTCGCTACGACCACTTAAGTATCTCGAGTAATTCTCAATACCGGAGCAAAATCCGAGTTCGGTCATCATTTCTATGTCGAACTGCGTTCTTTGACTGATCCTTTGCTCTTCCAACAACTTGTTATTTTCAAGCAAATACTTTTTGCGACCATCAAGTTCAACTTTAATGTTTTCGATGGCTTCTAGAATACGGTCTCTTGGCGTGACATAGTGAGTTTTCGGATAGATGGTGTAACGCGGAAGGTCTCTCTGCTTAACCACACCAGTGAGAGGATCAAAGACACTAATACAGTCAATTTCATCATCAAACATTTCGATGCGAACCGCGTCTTGATCCGACTCCGCAGGAAAGATATCAATGACCTCACCACGCACACGGAACTGACCCCGTTCAAAAGCGACATCGTTCCGGCTGTATTGCAATTCAGCTAAGCGGCGAAGTATATCCCGCTGATCCATTACATCTCCGCGACGAATATGCAGCATCATTTGTAGATACGCTTGAGGATCCCCAAGACCATAAATAGCCGAAACCGATGCAACGATGATGGCGTCTTTACGCTCTAATAAGGCTTTGGTTGCGGACAGACGCATCTGCTCAATATGCGCATTGACAGAAGCATCTTTCTCAATAAACGTATCCGTTGTTGGAACATACGCTTCTGGTTGATAGTAATCGTAGTAAGAGACAAAGTATTCGACGGCATTGTTAGGGAAAAATGATTTCATTTCCCCATAGAGTTGAGCGGCCAGAGTTTTATTCGGTGCCAGTAAGATAGTCGGGCGTTTCGCCTGGGCGATAACATTGGCTAAAGTGAACGTTTTGCCTGATCCCGTCACCCCGAGTAGAGTTTGGTGAGCCAACCCAGAATCTAACCCTTCCAGGAGCTGTTGAATCGCAGTTGGCTGATCGCCTGACGGTTGATAATCCGATACCAAATCAAACTCTTTGTTCATGAAAACCTCTAAATTAGTCGCACTCAACATCGCTTATTGTGGCTGTATAAATATACATGCACAATAGTGACAGGCAAAATATCGGCCTGTTTTAGAAAAATAGCTGCGCTGCTGCTAGATCATCCAATTTAATCCTGTTATTATCAGCGCCCTGCTAGAGATCCACCTCTAAAATCATCTCCATTTAAATCACAGCTTATGCACATTCCTTCGTGAGCGATGCTTATTTTTTAACAAAGCGTTTTAAAAAATACTGCTCTGTATAACTCAAAATTTCAAACTTTACTTCATACATACAACCACTTATAACAAGTTTTCCATTACTAACAATTAGAGTCAAAGCTCGACAAATAGACCAAATAGTAGTTGCTCAACTTTAATTAACACACTTATCCACAATTTTAGTGGATAAGTAAATAGAGCCTTTGCCCGGCAAGGGGTACAAAAAAGTAAAGCTTTTTTTGACACAAAATTTTCAAAGTTAGGTCACTTAAAGTATTGACACCATATTAGACCAAAGCTAATATTCGCCCCGCTTAAAACAATTCCCCCTTAGTTCAGTTGGTAGAACGGCGGACTGTTAATCCGTATGTCGCAGGTTCGAGTCCCGCAGGGGGAGCCAAATTCAGAAAAAAGCTCAATCGAAAGATTGGGCTTTTTTCGTTTTAAATCCGATTTAATTGCACCTTCTCTTCTCCTAGTCCATCAATCATCTTGTATAATTTTTATTCATTAATATAAAACCTTAGCTTTCCTTGGTTGTTATTGACTTAGCAAAGCAGGATAATGGCGGGATCGGAGTTTCTTCAAATATATAACTATGACCGAATATCTTTTGTTGTTAGTGGGCACAGTCCTTGTTAACAACTTTGTACTGGTGAAGTTCTTGGGCTTATGTCCATTTATGGGAGTATCCAAGAAATTGGAAACTGCTATTGGTATGGGGTTAGCAACCACATTTGTGCTGACCTTAGCGTCAGTGTGCTCGTACCTTGTGGAAAGCTATATCTTAGCGCCTCTTGGCCTGCAATATTTGCGCACCATGAGTTTTATTCTCGTGATCGCCGTTGTAGTGCAATTCACTGAGATGGTTGTCCATAAAACAAGTCCAACCTTGTACCGCCTCTTAGGAATTTTCCTTCCACTCATTACGACCAACTGTGCTGTGCTCGGTGTTGCTCTGCTCAACATCAATGAAAACCACAATTTCATCGAATCCATCATCTACGGGTTTGGCGCTGCGGTGGGTTTCTCCCTCGTGTTGATCTTATTTGCATCAATGCGAGAGCGAATTGCTGCCGCTGACGTCCCTGCACCATTCAAAGGCGCTTCCATTGCAATGATAACAGCAGGTCTTATGTCGCTGGCATTCATGGGCTTTACAGGTTTGGTGAAATTGTAATGAGTACGATCTTAATTGCTGTCATTGCTATCGCGACCCTAGCCGCCATATTTGGTGCGATCTTAGGTTTTGCTTCGATTCGTTTCAAAGTAGAGGCAGACCCTATTGTCGATCAGATTGATCACATTCTTCCTCAAACACAGTGTGGCCAGTGCGGTTACCCTGGATGTCGCCCCTATGCAGAAGCTATCGCTAATGGTGATGCGATAAATAAATGCCCTCCAGGCGGTCAAGCGACGATTGAAAAACTTGCCGATCTAATGGGTGTTGAAGCGACAGAATCTGCTCATGAACTCGACGACGTTAAAAAAGTCGCGTTTATCCATGAGGACATGTGTATCGGATGCACCAAATGTATCCAGGCATGCCCTGTCGATGCCATTGTCGGTGGAACAAAAGCGTTACACACCGTCATTAAGGATGAATGCACAGGATGTGATTTATGTGTCGCGCCGTGTCCAACTGATTGTATTGAAATGATTCCTGTGGAAACCACTACAGCGAGCTGGAAGTGGCAATTGGACGCCATTCCTGTTGTTGATGTTACCGATTCTGCGAACAAACAGAATAGCGTGAGTTAAGGACTGGTATGTTGTCATTAATCGAACAAATAAAATCTGGCACACTCTGGGATTTTCCTGGAGGCGTTCATCCGCCAGAAAATAAAAAACAATCCATCAAGACTGACATTGCTCGCGCCAGCATCCCTGCGGAAATTATCTTACCGATCAAACAGCATATTGGTAAGCCAGGCTCGGTCATCGTCAATGTCGGTGATAAGGTTTTAAAAGGTCAGCCGCTTAGCAAATACGACACAAGCTTTATGCTGCCTGTGCACGCGCCGACCTCCGGGGTCATTACCGCCATTGAGCTTAGAACCACTGCTCATCCGTCTGGCCTGTCTGAAATGTGTATTATCATTGAGCCTGACGGTGAAGATCGCTGGATAGAACGCCAGCCAATTGAGGATTTCACCGAACGCACTCCAGATGAGCTGATTGAGATCATTCGCCAAGCGGGTGTGTCTGGTATGGGTGGCGCAGGTTTCCCAACAGCCAAAAAAATTCAGTCTGGACTGGCTCGAACTGAAATTCTCGTCATTAATGCCGCAGAGTGTGAGCCTTATATTACGGCTGACGACATGCTAATGCAGACGTATGCAGATGATGTCATCAAAGGCATTGAGATTGTGGAACACATTCTTAAGCCTAAGTTGACCATTATTGGTATTGAAGACAATAAACCCAAAGCGGTTGAAGCGTTACAAAAAGCAGCAGCGAACAAAGACATAGTGATTCGCGTTATCCCGACGAAATACCCGTCTGGAGGCGAAAAACAGCTAATCAAGATCCTGACCAACAAAGAAGTTCCCGCCAATGGGATTCCGGCAGACATTGGGTTGTTGGTGCAAAACGTTGGTTCATTACAAGCGATAAAACGTGCAGTTTGTGATGGTGAGCCGTTAGTAGAACGCATCGTGACACTGACTGGCGATACGTTTAAACAGCCAAGAAACGTTTGGACACTCATCGGCACTCCGGTTCAGGCTCTGCTCGAAGAGTTTGGCTACACACCAGATAAGAAACTGCCTCGCTTAATCATGGGCGGGCCGATGATGGGGTTCACCCTACCTCATGCGAATGTCCCTGTTACAAAAACCGCGAACTGTATACTGGCACCTACTCGTAAAGAGATTTCTCCTAATCAATTCGAAATGGCGTGTATTCGTTGTGGCCAGTGCGCAGAGGTATGTCCAGCGTCATTGCTTCCGCAACAATTACAGTGGCATGCAAAAGCGGCAGAATACGAGAAATGTGAAGAATTAAACCTTAAGGACTGTATCGAGTGTGGTGCTTGTGCCTTTGTGTGCCCGAGTGAAATACCACTTGTCCACTACTATCGACAGGCCAAAGCCGAAATTCGAACACGCGAAGAAGAAGCCGAAGCTGCTGAACGCGCCAAACTGCGTTTTGAAGAGAAAAACGCACGTATGGAGCGTGATAAAGCAGAGCGTGAGAATCGCTTTAAGAAAGCCGCTGATACCCGTCGTAAAGAAATGAAAAAATCAGGTGGTGATGATGCAATTGCAGCTGCGATTGCGCGTGTTAAGGCTCAGAAGTCAGCACAAACAGAAGATAAAGAACCGAGTGTGAAACCTGCGGTAGCCGCTGCAATAGCAAAAGCGAAGGCAAAACAAGCCGCTGCGATGCAATCTGGACAAGCAGAGCCTGATAATTCTGAGATGGCGAAACTTCGTGAAGAACGTAAACGTGAAGCGAGAGAACGCAAAGCCCAGAAGTCATTAGAATCACAAGATTCTGAAACCTTAGACAAGAAAGATGCGGTAGCGGCAGCCATTGCAAGAGCAAAAGCACGAAAAGCCGCACAACAAACCGAGGACGCTCCAAGCAGCGAAAAGAGCTCGGAATCCGAAAATGCCGATTCGAAGAAAACGGCGGTTGCTGCTGCTATTGCTCGTGCTAAAGCGCGCAAAGCTCAGCAAGAGGACGCAAAAGCATCTTCTGAAGAAACCAAAGCGTCTCAGCCTGAAACGGAATCTGACGATCCGAAAAAAGCCGCAGTCGCTGCCGCCATTGCTCGTGCTAAAGCGCGCAAGGCTCAGCAAGAGGACGCGAAACTATCTTCTGAAGAAACCAAAGCGTCTCAGCCTGAAACAGAATCTGACGATCCGAAAAAAGCCGCAGTCGCTGCCGCCATTGCTCGCGCAAAAGCACGCAAAGTTCAGCAAGAGGACGCAAAAGCATCTTCTGAAGAAACCAAAGCGTCTCAGCCTGAAACAGAATCTGACGATCCGAAAAAAGCCGCTGTCGCTGCTGCCATCGCTCGTGCTAAAGCGCGCAAGGCTCAACAAGAGGACGCAAAACCATCTTCTGAAGAAACCAAAGCGTCTCAGCCTGAAACGGAATCTGACGAGCCGAAAAAAGCCGCAGTCGCTGCTGCCATTGCTCGTGCTAAAGCGCGCAAAGCTCAGCAAGAGGACGTGAAACCATCTTCTGAAGAAACTAAAGAACCTCAACCTGAAGCTGAATCTGACGATCCGAAAAAAGCCGCTGTCGCTGCTGCCATTGCTCGTGCTAAAGCACGCAAAGCACAAAAAGAACAACAAAACAAAACTGAGGAGAAAGAGTAGTGGCCTTCTTTATTGCCAGCTCACCCCATGCGCATAGTCGTAGAAGCACTCCTGATTTAATGAAATGGGTCGCGCTTTGTGCGCTGCCTGGACTCATTACTCAAACCTATTTCTTTGGTTGGGGTACGATCATTCAACTGGTGATCGCCATTACTATTGCGCTTGGCCTTGAAGCTCTTGTCATGGTCGCTCGAAAACGCCCGGCAATGTCTGCTCTTCGTGACAATAGTGCACTGGTCACTGCGTGGTTACTCGCTGTGGCTATTCCTCCCCTATCACCATGGTGGATTGTCGCTATTGGTTTGGTGTTTGCGATTTTAATTGCCAAACATCTCTATGGTGGCATTGGTCAAAACCTATTTAACCCTGCGATGGTGGCATACGTTGTACTGCTGATCTCTTTCCCTGTACAAATGACAAGCTGGATATCGCCGACTGAACTTCAAAGCGCGCCAATTTCATTTGGGGATGCGTTTTCTTTGATTATCACTGGTTACAATCTCGACGGTCTATCACTACAGCAGATCAGAACTGGCATTGACGGTATCACGATGGCTACGCCTCTTGATGCTTTCAAAACGGCACTGCATACCGGTAACACGGCAAGCGAAGCATTGCATCAACCGATGTTCGGCGCTTTGGCTGGTATTGGATGGGAATGGGTTAACGTCGCTTACCTGATAGGTGGATTGGCCCTCATAAAGCTTCGCGTCATTAATTGGCACATCCCTGTCAGCTTCCTAATTAGCCTGACGGTGTGTAGTGGCTTATTTATGCTACTCACCCCAGGACAAACCGCATCGCCGATCATTCATTTGCTCTCTGGTGCTACCATGCTAGGTGCATTTTTTATCGCTACCGATCCTGTTTCTGCCTCTACAACAGTAAAAGGAAGGTTGGTTTTTGGTGCCTTTATCGGTGCTTTGGTGTTCATTATTCGCAGCTGGGGTGGTTTTCCTGATGGTGTCGCATTCGCCGTGTTACTCGGAAACATGTGTGTACCATTAATTGATTACTACACCAAGCCACGTACTTACGGCCACTAAGGAGCATCATGTTAAACGCTATTCGTAAAAATGGTGCTGTTTTGGCAATTTTTGCTTGCGCATCGACTGGGGTGGTTGCCCTCACTCACTACTTAACAAAAGATCAAATCCACCATCAAGAGCAAGCGCAGCTACTATCGGTACTTAATCAAGTCATCCCGCATAATATGCATGACAACAGCCTGTATGAGTCTTGCACTTTGGTGAGCGATCCCAGTTTAGGCACTAAAGAAAGCCTGCCTGTATACATGGCGACACTCAATGGACAACCAAGTGCGTTAGCCATTGAAGCCATCGCGCCAGACGGTTATAACGGTGCGATCAAAATCATTGTCGGCATCGAGCAAGACGGTACGGTGTCGGGTACACGAGTGCTCAGCCATCAGGAAACCCCTGGATTGGGTGATAAGATCGATCTTCGTATCACGAATTGGATTCTGGGTTTTAGTGGCAAACAACTCACACCAGAAAACCAATCCGCATGGAAAGTACGAAAAGATGGCGGTGAGTTCGACCAGTTCACGGGCGCGACAATAACACCTCGAGCGGTTGTAAAAGCAGTCAAAAACACCGTACAGTTTGTAAACGAAAACCGCGATAGAATTTTAAGTCAACCACGTAACTGTGGAGGCAGTCATGAGTGATCACAAAACACTGATTAAAAATGGTTTATGGGATAACAACCCAGCATTGGTTCAACTTTTGGGGCTCTGTCCCCTATTAGCGGTCTCATCCACCGTCACCAACGCGCTTGGGTTAGGTATTGCAACACTATTGGTACTGGTTGGCTCCAATGTCACTGTCTCTCTTGTTAGGGATTACGTGCCAAAAGAAGTGCGTATTCCGGTGTTCGTTATGATCATTGCCGCTCTAGTAACTTGCGTTCAACTCCTAATGAATGCATACGCCTATGCGCTTTACCTCTCATTAGGTATCTTTATTCCCCTGATCGTAACCAACTGCATCATCATTGGCCGAGCGGAAGCATTCGCATCAAAAAATGCTGTCCTGCCATCAGCGCAAGATGGGTTTTGGATGGGGTTAGGTATGACAAGCGCGCTTGTCGTTTTGGGTGCAATGCGCGAGCTCATAGGTAACGGCACGCTATTCGATGGCGCAGATCTGCTATTAGGTGATTGGGCGAAAGCACTACGAATCGAAGTTTTTCAATTTGACAGCAGCTTCCTATTGGCCCTACTCCCGCCAGGTGCATTTATTGGTGTTGGGTTACTCATCGCTTTGAAAAACATCATTGATAAGAAAGTGGCAGCACGCCAACCAAAACAAGAAAAACCAGCGATCGAGCGCGTACGCGTCACCAACTAACACGATTGAATTCAAAAATAAATTACACTGGAAAGCAGCCTCAACATGAACAAAGAGAAACGCAGGCAAATACTTGAGCGATTGCGGGAAAACAACCCAAACCCTCAAACAGAGCTCAACTGGAGCACACCATTTGAGCTGCTCATTGCTGTTTTACTGTCAGCGCAGGCAACCGATGTCAGCGTCAATAAAGCCACCGATAAGCTTTATCCGGTCGCAAATACACCTCAAGGGCTATTTGACCTAGGCGTAGATGGGGTAAAGGAATACATTAAAACTATCGGACTTTTTAATTCAAAAGCAGAGAACGTGATTAAAACGTGCAAGATCCTGCTAGAAAAACACGGCGGTGAGGTGCCTGAAGATCGCGAAGCGCTAGAAGCCCTTCCAGGTGTTGGCCGAAAAACGGCAAATGTGGTTCTCAACACGGCATTTGGCTGGCCTACAATCGCTGTTGATACACATATATACCGTGTATCAAATCGCACCAAATTTGCAATGGGCAAAAATGTAGATCAAGTAGAGGAAAAACTCCTTAAAGTGGTACCAAAAGAGTTCAAACTCGATGTTCACCACTGGCTGATACTGCATGGTCGCTACACTTGTGTCGCTCGTAAGCCTCGCTGCGGAAGCTGTATAATTGAAGATCTTTGCGAATACAAAGACAAAGTATATCCAGAAGAATAGGAGAGTTAGACAATGTCGAATGGCAGAATTTTACACACAATGCTACGTGTGGGTGATTTAGATAAATCCATCAAGTTCTACACAGAAGTCATGGGGATGTCCCTTTTACGCACCAACGAAAATGAAGAGTACAAGTATACACTCGCTTTCCTTGGTTACGGTGATGAGTCTCAAGGCGCGGTTATTGAGCTTACGTACAACTGGGGCACAACCGAGTACAACTTAGGCAATGCTTATGGTCATATTGCGATTGGTGTTGAAGATATCTACACAACCTGTGACGCTATCAAAGCCATTGGTGGAAATGTAACTCGTGAGCCAGGTCCAGTAAAAGGCGGTTCAACACACATCGCTTTTGTTAAAGACCCTGATGGTTACATGATTGAATTAATCCAAATGTCGCAAGCATCTGCGGGCTTGGAAGGTTAATTACCTCACAAGATTAGGGTAGCTCATTCGCTGCCCTTTTTATTTGCCTTTACATGATAATGATTATCAATTAATCTTCTGTGAGTTTTTTAAAGGAGAATCACTTGATGGGCATATCAGAATGGGAAAAACATACTTTACTGGCTGATGTCGCACTTAAAGATAACGATCATCTGCGTAGCATCCTTCACTATCAACAAGCGCTGACACTCAGTGAGCGACTAAGTGAAGAAGATGAGGTCGACGTCGAAGACAGGCTAATGATCTCAGTGATTTCATGCCACAACATGGCCACCTTCTGGCGAAACGTTGGTGAGACCAAATATGAGCTGAAATATCTTCAGTTAGCCTCTGAGAAGGTGTTAACGCTTGTCCCCCAATGCCCTAAATCTGATTGCAGTGCATTTATTGATTCTATGGGGTGCTGTAGAAAAGCGCTGATAGACTTTATGAAAAGGCATCCAAACCCGAAGATAGCGCAACTCGTCCAAGATATTGATACAGTGACGAACTGTAACTTGATCGCGAAATTTAGATTAACTTAGCCCCACCACCTACATTTTCAGTAGCGGGGCATGGAACCATTAAACGTTGGTACGCCCCAGAGAGATCACCACCCTACGGTTTTTGTCTCTACCAATTGGCGAAGCATTATCTGCGATTGGGCGTCGCTTACCGTAACCCTGCACCTGAATGCGGTCTTCAGGTAACCCTAGAGACTTAAAATACTCTTGTAACACTTCTGCACGTTGATCAGATAAGCTTTGACTCGCGCTTTGGGATTCTTCTGACGCGGTATACGTCGAGACTAATACCAGATCAATATCCTGATTATGCTTTATATATTCTGCAATTTGCGCAAGTCGTTTCTGGGAACGTTTGTTGAGCTCCACACTTGAGCGATCATAGTGAAGGATTGTGAAAGCAATATCCTCAAAGCTGTATGGTAAAAGGTTGGCAATACAGTCACTAAATGCATTGTAAGACGGCTGAAAAAGCACAGAAGAAAGGGCAACTTCTACACGTTGATCACGTCTTTGCCACTCTTGATAACTAAAGGTTGGGTATCGACCTTGTTCTAGCTCGCTAAGAATACTCCAAGCCGTTTGCCCACCAACGTAACCATCGAACTGCTGAAAAAAACGAATATCCGTAATGCGCTCAGCCCCTTCTCCTGCCCTCCAAGCGGGTGGCATAGAAACCAAAGAAACATCCCGAGTTTCGCCCATCGGGCGCTTCATCTTTAACTCGAAATCGAGGTTTATTTTTTTACTCGCACGTGATGAAAATACCGCATCACCATAATTTGGAATCGGATGTACAAGACGGCATTCCAATGGTGTGTTGGTCAACATTTGCCACTGTGATTGTTGAGGTGATGCAGCGTAGCGGACATCCGTCGCCATTGCCGAGTAAGATACCGTGGCAATCGTTAGTGTAAGTCCTGTGGCAAGCAGTTTTTTCATCGGGGAGACTTCTCTTTAAACTCGGCAAGGCGTGAATTTGCCGCTTTTTGTTGATACACCAAACAGCAATGCAAAAACTCAGCCAAGTCCTATTCCCTACTGGCTAAATTGCCCTCAAATAAACCGCCACTAATCGACTAATATTAATTCAATAATCCGGTTTTTCTTACTGTAAGAATCTGCAATAATGCCGTCCTTGTCACACAATTTTGAGCCAACATGACTGTAGAAAACGAAGCATTGACGCTGAAAAAACGATTTCGCGGCTATTTTCCTGTGGTTATCGACGTAGAAACCGCAGGATTCAATTCTCAAACTGATGCACTTTTAGAAATCTGTGCCGTTACCTTACAAATGGATGAAAACGGCGATCTCCATCCAGCGTCAACCATTCACTTTCATGTCGAGCCTTTCGAAGGTGCAAACTTAGAAAAAGAAGCACTGGAATTTAATGGCATCCGTGATCCGTTTAGCCCACTGCGTGGTGCGGTCACAGAGTCTGAGGCACTAAAAGAAATCTATAAACTTGTTCGCAAAGAACAAAAAGCGGCGGATTGTAGCCGCGCCATTATTGTTGCCCATAACGCAACCTTTGATCACAGTTTTGTTATGGCGGCCAGTACGCGCAGCCAACTAAAACGGGTCCCTTTTCATCCTTTTGCGACTTTTGATACAGCGACACTCAGTGGCTTAGCCTATGGCCAAACCGTTTTGGCTAAAGCGTGCAAAACCGCAGGGATAGAATTTGACAACAAAGAAGCTCACTCAGCCCTATACGACACACAAAAAACGGCTGAACTTTTTTGCGGTATAGTTAATAAGTGGAAAAACCTAGGCGGTTGGCCACTCATTAATACTGATACCGATAACAATAAATAAAATGTAAACACAACCAATGAGAATAATATGAACCCAGTTGTAATTTCCGTATGTATCATGCTGCTGCTGGCACTGATGCGCGTGAATGTCGTGGTTGCTCTGACATTTAGCGCCATTGTTGGTGGACTCGTATCAGGCATGAGCCTTAACGATGCTGTCTCTGCATTCGAAAGTGGATTAGGTGGCGGCGCGACCATTGCACTAAGCTATGCCATGCTCGGTACTTTTGCTGTCGCCATTTCAAAGTCAGGGATTACTGACCTGCTCGCGAATAGCGTCATCAAACGTATTCACGGCCAAGAAAACAGCGCCGCTTCGACTGGCATGAAGTACGCGGTTTTAATCGCGCTAGTGCTTGTCACCATGTCTTCCCAAAACGTTATTCCTGTGCATATCGCCTTTATCCCAATTCTCATTCCACCTTTGTTGGGCGTATTTGCGAAACTTAGACTCGATCGTCGAATGATTGCATGTGTGTTAACGTTTGGTCTTGTCACTCCGTACATGGTTCTTCCTGTCGGGTTTGGTGGTATCTTCCTAAACAATATTTTGCTGAAGAACCTGCATGACAACGGCCTGGAAAATGTCACCGCAAGCCAAGTTCCCGTTGCGATGCTACTCCCTGCCGCTGGTATGATTTTTGGTTTACTCATTGCGATTTTCTTCAGCTACCGTAAACCTCGTGAATACAAAGAAACAGAGCTGACCCATGTGGACACTAATATGGACCACATAAACAAGAAGAGTATTCTTGTGGCTGTAATAGGTATCGTTGTGGCTCTATCTGCGCAGCTTTCTACGGGTTCAATGATCATTGGTGGACTAGCGGGCTTTATGGTGTTCACATTTGGTGGTGTGATTAAGTGGAAAGAAACCCACGACGTATTCACAAAAGGCGTTCACATGATGGCAATGATTGGTTTCATCATGATTGCCGCAGCAGGTTTTGCCGCCGTGATGAAACAAACGGGTGGCGTGGAATCATTAGTGGAAGCGCTGTCCACCAGCATCGGAGACAACAAACCACTGGCTGCCCTACTGATGCTCGTTGTCGGTTTATTGGTCACTATGGGCATTGGTTCTTCGTTCTCGACCATTCCAATTATTGCCACAATCTATGTCCCACTAGCACTTGCATTTGGCTTCTCACCAATGGCAACAGTAGCACTAGTCGGTACAGCGGCAGCACTCGGTGATGCGGGCTCCCCAGCGTCAGATTCGACGCTAGGTCCGACATCTGGTCTAAATGCCGATGAACAACACGAACATATCTGGGAAACAGTAGTACCAACATTTATTCACTACAATATCCCACTTATCGTTTTCGGCTGGATTGCAGCAATGATTCTGTAGCCCTATCCCGCACATACAAAAAAGCTGACCTTCAATGGGTCAGCTTTTTTTTCATCTAAGATTAGCCAATCTATAAACCGCAACAATAACCAAGCGAAAAGTAAGTTTTAGCGAGGTTTCACTGCTAATGATTAATCTTGTTTCGAAATCACAGCACTAATGACAGGTGCCATATCTTTCAGTAACTGTTCTTCAACAGGTTTACCTGAAGAGTCGGTCACGTTAATGGATGTACGGTTTCCTAAATCGCCTAACAAGAAGGTGTAAACACCCGATTTTAGCTCGATCGGTTTCACGCCAATATCTTCCCAAAACTCGTCATCTGGAGATGAATATTTCGCTTTTATCGTACCTTGAGACTGGTTACGCTCTTCGATAGTAAAACCAAACTTTGGCAACAATGCTGGTAGACGCGGCCACAACGTATCGTATGACGTACGCGCAATAATCACAGGGAAGCCACTTCGGTCCGAGCCCATGGTGATTGGAATGTATTTCACTAACTCTTGGGCTTTTCTTGCCGCTTCTTCGCGCAACTCAAGATCGTAACGAGCCGTCACCAAATTCGTCATAAGCGTGTTATAACGCTCTTTATTGGTAGACGTAATCGTTTTTTCCACGCCGCCCTGCTGCCAGTCAATCAGAGATAAATGGAAGCCATAGCGACCGTTACTTTCTACTTTTCTGATTTCATAACGTGCGCCGACGTCGGTATCTTCATCTTCTGATTTCCATACCACCCAGTCAGTAACGATCTTAGAATCACTTTGCTCACGAATACCAATATCTCGTCTATCGAGCATGCCTAATGCCGTTTGCCAAACTTTCTCTAATTCATCTTCACGCAGCAGCCAAAGTGTCGTTTCACCAAGCTTGCTTTCGACGCGTGCACCGGGAATCAGCTCCAAGACTTCCTGAGGAGGACGAATATCAACATTTTGTCCAACGCCGCCTTTAAAGTCACCTTGAGGGATATTGTAGTTAGCATAAAACTGCGGAGTGGCATCATCCGCCAATTTCCACACTTTCAGCGGAGTGGTATTCAAATATTCGAAGTCATCTTTCGCCTGACGTCGCTGTGTAGGGCTACTTGAACATGCGGATAAAACAAAAACAGCTAGCGAACTTAGTACTAGCTGACGTGACAATTTCATTGAAACTCCTGATAAGTAAATGCCGAAGAACTCACTTCGGCATATCATCTAAAATTTAGCAGATGCAAGCTTCCACCATTGCTTGAGCAACAATCGGACGAGCACTTTCGGACAGTTCCGTCATTGGCAATCGAAGGCTGCCGTTCGCAATCAAACCCATTTTGTGTGCGGCCCATTTTACTGGGATCGGGCTGGACTCAATAAACAGGTTTTTGTGAAGAGGCATTAATCGCTGATTAATCACTTCAGCTTCTTCAAACCTACCTTCTCTCGCAAGTCTGAACATTGTCGCCATATCTGCTGCTGCAATATTATTCGTTACAGAGATTACACCTTGGCCGCCTTGCTTAACAAAATCTAGGCCCGTCGCATCATCACCACTTAGTAAGATAAAATCTTCGCCACAAAGTTCACGATGAATTGCAATTCTGCTTAAATCACCGGTCGCATCTTTTAATGCAACGATGTTATCAATTTCGGATAGACGTGCCACTGTCTCTGGGTGCAGATCTACCGCCGTTCTTCCTGGTACATTGTACAGAATTTGTGGTACGTCACTTTCTTCAGCTATCGCTTTATAGTGCAGGTACAAACCCTCTTGCGTAGGCTTGTTGTAATAAGGTGTCACACTTAAACAACCAGAGATGCCCGAATTATTAAGCAAACGGCTGAACGTTACAGATTCATGAGTGGCATTCGCGCCAGTTCCAGCAATGATTGGAATACGGCCATCAGCAAACTCTACTGTTTTTAGGACAACTTTGACATGCTCTTCAACTGTAAGCGTTGACGACTCACCCGTCGTTCCAACCGCTACAATACCGTCTGAACCAGACTCTACATGATAGTCAACCAGCCTCTTCAAGCTGCCATAATCAACTTCACCATCACGATTAAACGGTGTAATTAACGCTACGATACTTCCTGAAAACATGTCCTTCTCCCTCATTTCTTGGCTTTCTGCATGGTACTGTAAGGCGATTGAAAAAGACAAGCGCTTAACACCGCTTAAATCACCTAAATGAATGAATATTTATCAGATGTTAGATATCTGGCAAATTACGCCTTTTATTTGCGGAGATGTCAGTCCAGAGTAAGGAAATTCGCCGGCAAAGAACAACTGACTAAAAATGATTCTAAAGCGCGGTAGCCCCATTTTTCTGGCCGCCATATGTGCTAAGCTAACGTATTAATAATCCTAACAAGATAGAAGTGATACTATGACTCAACATTTGGTGATTACTGCGGTAGGAACAGACCGCCCAGGGGTGTGCAACCAAGTTGTTCACCTGGTAACACAGTCCGGATGCAACATTGTTGATAGTCGCATTGCCCTATTTGGTAATGAATTCACCTTAATCATGCTGCTCTCTGGTACTAACGGGGCCATTACTCGCGTTGAAACAACGCTTCCTCTTCTGGGACAGGAACAAAGCCTGATTACCATCATGAAGCGGACTTCCACCCATGAGCCTCTTGATAGCTCTTACACTCTTGAAGTTTTCATTGAGTCCGATGATAAACCCGGCCTTACCGAGCACTTTACGCAGTTTTTTGCTAATAAAGAGATTGGCCTTTCATCGTTGAGTGCACAGACGATTGGAAAAGAAAAGCTGGCAACCGATTCCAACCAGTTCCACATAGCCATGACTGCAATTGTCGATTCCGAGTGTAACTTAATGCAGCTTCAAGAAGAGTTTGAGCAGCTTTGCAAAGAGTTAAACGTGCAAGGCTCATTAAATTTCATTAAAAACAGCCAATAGATAAAGGAAAAATAATGAACACCCTAACTGCAGGCGCTCCAGCCCCAGCCTTTTCACTGCTAGACCAAGATGGTAATACAGTGGCACTTTCTGACTTCGCGGGCAAAAAAGTCCTGTTTTACTTTTACCCGAAAGCAATGACACCAGGCTGTACAGTACAAGCTCAGGGCTTGCGTGATGTAAAAGCCGAATTGGATGCACACAATGTCGTTGTACTGGGCGTCAGTATTGATCCTGTAAAACGTCTGGGTAAGTTCATTGAGCGCGATAACCTAAACTTCACGCTGCTTTCAGACGAAGATCATGCGGTTGCTGAGCAGTTCGGCGTATGGGGCGAGAAAAAATTTATGGGTAAGGTTTATGATGGCCTACACCGTATCAGCTTCCTAATTAATGAAGATGGTGTGATTGAGCACGTGTTCAATAAATTCAAGACAAAAGATCACCACGAAGTGGTTCTGAATTACCTGAACGAAAACAAATAAGTTGTTTTATACATAAATACATAACGCCAGCGAAATGCTGGCGTTTTTCATTGTCGATCCAAACATGACCTTAGCAAGTTTAGCCTTTCAGCCTATCAAATGCTTACGTCAAAAGTTTCATCCACTACGCTTCGGCTTGTTTCTCGTCATCTTCATCAGAACTTGGAAGTGCGTGCCAAACGGCTTTGACTAAAGTCGCAAGAGGAATGGCAAAAAAGACGCCCCAGAAGCCCCACAAACCGCCAAAAACAAGTACAGCGATAATGATAGCGACAGGATGCAAATTCACCGCTTCAGAAAATAAGACCGGCACAAGTACATTGCCATCTAACGCTTGAATAATTCCGTATGCCAATAAAAGCCAATAAAAATCTGACGTCAGCCCCCATTGGAACAAACCGACCATTGCGACGGGGACAGTCACTGCTGCCGCACCTATGTAAGGGATGAGTACAGACAATCCAACAGCGACCGCTAGCAATACAGAGTAGCGAAGATCTAAGATGGCAAACGTGATGTAGCTGATGCCACCTACAATCAGAATTTCCATCACTTTGCCGCGAATATAGTTGGAGATCTGCTCGTTCATCTCAAGCCATACTTTGTTAGCAAGACGACGATTACGCGGCAGAATACCACTCGCCATTTGGATCATCTCTTGTTTGTCTTTTAGCAAAAAGAACACGAGTAGAGGCACTAAAATCAAGTAAACCGCTAACGTTGCTATGCTCACCAGTGACGCCAAAGAGCCTTTTAAAACGGACTCTCCCATTATTAGCACTTGGTTTTTGGCATTCGTTGCAATGGACTCAACAATTTCTAAATTTTCAAGTTCAGGGTAGCGCTTAGGAAGTTCCGCAATGACTTTTTGCAAGCCGCCGTACATAGTTGGAATATCATTAATGAGGTTACCCACCTGATTCCAAATAGTCGGAACTAAACCAAATACGGCAATTAGCATAACGCTAATAAAGCCTAAAACGACAAAGATGACTGCGAGTGTACGAGGAATGCCTACGCGAGATAATTGTACAACTGGCCACTCTAAAAGATAAGCAAGCACTATCGCCACAAGTAATGGTGCAATCAGGTTGCCAAAGAAATAGATAGTAATAAAACCAAATAGAAGAATGGCAATAAGACTGGCTGCGTGAGGATCCGAGAAGCGTCGTTTATACCAACGACTTACCATTTCAAACATTTAACAAATTTCCTTCGTCACGTGCATACGGAAGTAGCCATCCAAATCTTCACAAGTCAATTTAACCATTTGCTTTTGAAGATATTTCTTTATATCACTAAACGAGCTAGGGTCACTAACTAAAATGTGGATTTCTTCGCCAATTTCTAACCCATTAGTGTGACGTTTAGCAAGTAACAGCGCCAATGGGCATCGCTCTTGGCGTAAATCCAAAATATTAGGTTCCATTCTTTCGCTCGATGCTTATCATGTTGAGCATTGTATAGTGTTTTTTTACACGCGTCAGTGTAAATAGAAACCGTCTGTACACTTTAACTTACTTCTGACGAACCAAAGAGGCGCAGTACTTTAGATGTAAGTCGCAGTTTGGGAAACCTTCCGACTGAAGCGGTGTCAAAAGATATATCTGTCAAACCAACAACCATGGTCTAGACAACTATTTCAACGGAGTATCATTTACAATTTATGTTTAAACGTACGCGTTCATTGCTGTGCCTTTGTATTGCTTCGGCTCTCATCTCGCCATCAACAATGGCTAACAGCCTCGAACTTCCGGATATAGGAACAACGGCTAGTGGTACTTTGTCCATCGCTCAAGAACTGCAATACGGTGATGCCTATATGCGTATGCTTCGCAGTGGCAAACCGATTGTTAACGACCCCGTTATAAATGAGTACATCAGTAACTTAGGACACCAGCTGGTTGCGAAAGCGGACGATGTGAAAACACCGTTTACTTTCTTCATGATTCGCGACAGGAACATCAACGCATTTGCCTTTTTTGGCGGTTATGTCGCGTTACATTCTGGTCTATTTCTTCATGCGCAAAGCGAAAGTGAACTTGCGTCCGTTGTTGCTCACGAAATAGCTCACGTGACCCAGCGACATCTCGCTCGTAGTATGGAAGAGCAAGCCAAACGAACACCAGCGACGATCGCAGCCTTAGCCGGATCGTTACTGCTTGCTATTGCGTCTCCACAAGCGGGTATGGCAGCGATTACAGCGACAACTGCAGGTAATATGCAAGGCCAGATTAACTACACCCGTAGTAATGAGAAAGAAGCGGATAACTTCGGTATAGCAACACTAGCAAAAGCTGGGTTCGAAGCTCAGGCGATGCCGCGATTTTTTGGCCGATTAGCCGACGAATATCGTTATGCGAGCAAACCGCCACCAATGCTGCTCACCCACCCATTGCCTGAAGACCGCATTACCGATAGCCGAGCCAGAGCTCAATCCTATCCCAAAGCACATGTGTCAGCTTCATTAGACTACCACCTTACTCGCGCTCGTGTGATTGCACGTTATACAGACGTGGGTGCAAAAGCGGCACATGATTGGTTTGATAGAGCAGAGAAAAAATCACCAGCCAACTTGAAACCCGCGTTCCAATATGGGCGAGCCTTAGTGCACCTTGACAATAAAGAGTTAGATCAGGCGAGCACCCTGCTACACGCATTAGTAAAAAATGACCCAAACAATGCTTTTTATCTCGATGCATTATCGGATTTGTACATTCATCAAGAGCAGTCGGGTAAAGCGGAAACCATGCTTGTTAAAGCACTTAAAGCCTCTCCAAATAACGCCGTCATTACGATCAACTATGCCAACGTGCTTATAAAGCTTGAAAAATTTGACGATGCCATACGTGTTCTTCAACGATACACCCATGACAATCCTAATGATGTGAATGGCTGGCATTTACTATCAGAAGCGAATATTCGTGCAGGTAACAGTAGTGAAGACCTAGCAGCTCGTGCAGAGATTCTCGCGCTCAAAGCAAATTGGAATAAAGCCATTCAGTACTACACTCAGGCGAGTCAACTCGCTGAGCTAGGAAGTTTACAACAAGCGAGATACGATGCTCGGATAGACCAACTTATGGTTCAAAGAGAACGTTTCTTAGCCTTACAATAAAAACAGGAGTTAAGTTTATGTCTGTCGTGATTTATCACAATCCACGCTGTTCAAAGAGCCGCCAGACCCTGGCTCTGCTGGAAGAAAACAACGTCCAGCCAGAGATCATTAAATACCTTGAAACGCCACTCAGTGTTGAAGAGTTAAAATCACTTTATGCTCAGCTTGAATTAGATGAAGTGAGAGGCATGATGCGTACCAAAGAAGACATCTATAAAGAGCTTAATCTAGCCGACGCTTCTGATGAAGAGCTGTTTTCAGCCATGGCAGAAAACCCGAAGCTAATGGAACGCCCTGTCGTGGTTAACAATGGAAAAGCGCGTCACGGCCGTCCTCCGGAGCAAGTTTTAGAGATTCTATGATCTGTCAGATAATCATTCTGTATTACAGCCGCCACGGTTCTACCAGAAGTATCGCCAGACAAATCGCAAGAGGGGTTGAATCGACCCCGAACTGTGAAGCGGTATTGCGTACGGTTGAAGAGATTAGTGGTGCGAGCCCGTCACCTGATCCCGTTGTAACGCTCCAAGAGTTAAAACAATGTAATGGTTTAGCGATGGGTAGCCCGGTTTGGTTCGGCAACATGGCTGCGCCACTCAAACACTTCTGGGATCAAACTACGCCGATTTGGGTTTCTGGCGAGCTTATCGACAAACCTGCCTGCGTGTTCAGTTCATCTTCGACTTTGCACGGTGGCCAAGAAGCGACCCTACAAAGTATGATGCTGCCATTATTGCATCACGGCATGATGATTTTGGGCATTCCCTACTCTGAACCCGCATTGCATACAACGTCTAGTGGTGGGACGCCTTACGGAGCGACGTCTGTCTCTTCATCTAAAACGGGGTTAACCGCTGAAGAGATAGAGTTAGCACAGCAATTAGGCAAGCGGTTGGCACATGCAGCGTTAAAAATGAAGGACAGATAAAGATGCAAGAGATGCAGCCTCAAACAAAGCTTTTTCGCCTCCTCGCTTTGTTTGGTAATTTGGCACTACTTTCATGGATAGCATTGTGGCAGCTGTCACTTTCTCCTCATCCACATATTAGCAGTACAACCTTGGCCATTGCTTGGGCTGTGCCACTGTTATTGCCACTTCCGGGTATATTAGCAGGTAAGCCTTATACGCACGCTTGGGCAAATTTTGTCCTCATGCTCTACTTCTTACACGGCTTCACTATTCTGTATATTGATGATGGTGAACGCTGGTTAGCGGTCGTTGAGCTATTACTGACCACCATCGCCTTTCTGGGAAACATTCTTTATGCGCGAGCACGAGGAAAAGAGTTGGGGATGAAGCTAAAGCGACTATCTAAAGTCGAAAAAGAAGAAAAAGAACGTTTTGAGTCAAAATAGACACGACTCTTTCCAAACTCAAACATAGCAATTAAAAAGGGCCTGAATATCAGGCCCTTTGTGTGAGTATTCACTCAGTTTTCTAAAGAGCGAGAGTTAATTTTCGTCTACTGTCGCTTCTTTATCTTGCTCTTCTGATGCGTTATCGGATCGCGCCTCAGGCTTCCCTTGCCACTCAAAGGTCAGAGTCGGAGCAACAGTGTCTGATGCCTCCACAGTTGGTACTTCTTCAACAACCGCGTTACTGATTTCTCCACTGATTGCGCTGTGCTTAGACACTTCATTCGCATTATCTTGCTGTACCACGGGAACGCTGCGGACAAGCTCTTGCTGAAATTCTTCTCTTGAGGAGAGTAAATGAAGGTTGAGCACCACTTTTGCGCCTTGCATGTTTATCACATCAATAGAAGCAACTGAGTTAAGCTGGTTAAGTTTGCTTTCAAGAATAAAAAAGCTGATAGGATCATTAAGTGCTGTAAATTGAACCGTTAATGAAGCCTTAGACTCACTTGCCACTTTTACTGAGTTTTTTTCAGCGAAATAGTCACTTACATCACTCACCATATCAGATTCCGCTTGAGCACCACTGCTTGCCCCTGAAACAATTTCTTGTTTACTCTGACCCATCGCGACGGGTTTTTGATCGTATAGTGTCCAGCGTAAGTCGCTTCCTTCGCCCTTCACCACTAACACAGCATCAACCGGATAACGTTGGCTTGCCTGCCCCACAACTTTAGCAAAGCCTCCCCATAAGTCAGAAGCTGTCACGCCTGTGATATCCGCGAAGTCACCAACAGGTACAAGCAGTGGTAACCCTCTACGTTGAGCGGCATCCCTTATTGCACTGAGTACTGAAGAGTCCGAGTGTTCCCAGATAATTTCACGTTCCGAACGCTCCTCGACTAACCAAACCAGTATTGTTGAACGTTCTTCTGGCCATAGCGGAAGTCCTGCCTGAACCAACAACGATTTCATTTGTGAGTCATTAAACACCATTGCGACTCGATTTTTTCCGTCAACACGGCTCGTACGTATTTTTTCAAGATAGTCACTACTCTGACTCAACGCTTTTTGTACAACACTGTTCGAGATCGCCTCTTTCTGGCCAGATGCCCTAACAATGACTTCCTTCATTCCTTCAACACGCGCTTTTTCATCTGCGTCGGTTACTGTGCTTTCAAGTACAACTTCCGTCTTAAACAGATCAACGTGAGTAACCGCCATTGCAGGAAAACCGGTGAATGCTAAAGCAAGTAGAGCGAGATATCGCATAACGTTCCTAGTATTTAATTCTTAATTTCGACAACAAATGATAAGCAACAATCAAAAAGTGGGCAACTAAATGACTGGTTTGTAAAAAATAAAACTATCACCAACCGCTCATCAACGTAAACAAATTCGAAAACAAAAAAGAAATTATTGATCCTGATTAGATTACAATCGATTGCGATGGTGATAGAATCCCGCGAATTTTATTTTATACATGGGTGAATCTTAATAAATTCACCCTTTTCGCAAGTTATAGGAATAAAAACATGAAAAATGCCATTCAAGGTGCTCAAATGTTGTTTGTCGCATTTGGTGCACTCGTTCTGGTTCCGCTTTTAACCGGACTAGACCCTAGCGTCGCTCTCTTTGGTGCTGGTGTCGGCACTCTCCTCTTCCAAGTTGTTACTCGTCGTTCTGTTCCTATCTTCCTCGCTTCTTCTTTCGCTTTCATTGCTCCTATTCTTTATGGTGTCCAAACTTGGGGTATCCCAGCAACTATGGGTGGCTTAATGGCTGCAGGTTGTGTGTATGTAGCAATGGGTGCATTAATTAAAGCGCGCGGTGTTGAAGTCATACACAAACTGCTACCACCAGTGGTCGTCGGCCCAGTAATCATGGTTATCGGCCTCGGCCTAGCACCTGTCGCCGTCAACATGGCACTTGGCAGAGGTGGTGACGGTGCTCAGCTTGTGGACGCAGATGCATCACTGATTATCTCTTGTGCTTCTTTGCTGACAACGATTGTATTAAGTGTATTTGCAAAAGGCTTCCTAAAGCTCATGCCAATTCTGGGCGGTATCATTGTGGGCTACTCTCTGAGTTTATTCTACGGCATTATCGATTTTACGCCTGTCAAAGAAGCGGCTTGGTTCGCAATGCCTAACTTCACCTTGCCTGAATTCAACATCAACGCGATTCTGTTTATGATTCCTGTAGCTATAGCTCCAGCTGTTGAACACGTCGGTGATATGTTGGCGATTTCAAACGTGACCGGTAAAAACTACCTTAAAAAGCCAGGCTTACATCGCACAGTAACGGGTGACGGTATCGCTACCATCGCTGCGTCTATGGTAGGCGCTCCGCCAAATACGACGTATTCGGAAGTAACTGGTGCGGTAATGCTAACTAAAGCGTTCAACCCTGTGATTATGACTTGGGCTGCGGTAACTGCAATTGTTCTAGCTTTAGTCGGTAAACTCGGTGCAACTTTACAGACAATCCCTATGCCAGTGATGGGCGGGATCATGATTCTTCTGTTTGGTTCAATCGCGACTGTTGGCCTAAATACGCTTATCAAAAACAACGTTGATCTGCACAACTCTCGTAACCTAGTGATCGTTGCTATCACCTTGGTGTTCGGCATTGGTGGTATGGCGTTTGGTATCGGCGAATTCAGCCTGCAGGGTGTGAGCCTATGCGGTATCGTGGCTATTATTCTCAACTTGGTACTGCCGAAAGATCTGGGTGAAAACCACGTTGTCGATAACGCACAAATGGAAGATGAAACTCGTTAATCCATTTTTCAAGTTTCTCAAAAAGGCTGACGATAAATGTCAGCCTTTTTATTTTTTAATTATTCATCCATTGCGCCAATGTCATAAGCATTGCGTCATAAACACAGCTCTGCAAATTGGCCACGAGTAAGTGTTGCCAAATCTTTTGCTGCGAGTTCTATTTCTAAGCCACGCTTACCCGCACTGACACAGATTGTCTCCATATCCAACGCGCTTTGATGGATAAACGTAGGTAACGCTTTCTTTTGTCCTAATGGGCTGATCCCACCGACAACATAACCCGTTGTTTTCTGAGCGATGTCTGGATCTGCCATGTCCGCTTTTTTCGCTTTTGCGGCTTTCGCTGCGAGCTTCAAATTTAGCTTCTGGTTCACTGGAATAACGGCAACAGCCAAATTTTTGGGTTCACCATTTACGCAAAACAGTAGAGTTTTAAATACTTGAGCCGGGTCTTGCCCCAACACCTCTGCCGCTTCCATGCCGTAGCTAGCTGCTCTAGGGTCATGATCGTATTGATGGATGGTATGAGCGATCTTTTTCTTCTTAGCGAGATTGATTGCTGGAGTCATAGGTTCTCCAATCGAACGGAATAAAGTTGTGTAAAATTAACAGCAAAAAAAACGCTGCATAATATGCAGCGCTTCTAGTTAAAGAGATTTCTATATTGAAGTCAATTTACTTGTAAACAATCTCGCCAGATGGCGCGAATTTATTCACATCCACAGGACTATTCGCTTCCAAGAAATCTTTTAGCACTTCCGCATCAACAAAGCCCGTGTTTACAAAACCTGGATGGCCAGTCAATTTAGGGTAGCCATCACCACCAGCCGCATTAAAGCTTGGCACGGTAAAACGGTAAGTCTTGTCTAAACGTAGCTGTTGTCCATCAATGAATACATTGGATACTTCACCATTTGATACGGTCATTGAGATACCAGCAAACTGCGCATAAGCACCAGAATCTACTGGTTTAGTCGCGACTACGTTTAGGTAATCCAGAACTTCTTTACCGCTCATATCAGTGTAAGTCAGAATATTTGCAAATGGCTGAACTTTAAGAACGTCTTTATAAGTGACGTCACCAGACTCGATAGAATCACGGACACCGCCTGAGTTCATCACAGCGAAGTCCGCTTTTGCGCGCTCCATGTGTGATGCCGCAATTAGACGACCTAGGTTAGTCTGTTGGAAACGCACCACATTACGGTCACCTTCAAGTTTACCGTTGATTTCAGCGATGTTAACCCCTAACTGAGACTGACCTTTTTCTTGGAATGGGCGTAAGAACTCAAGCAACGCTTGGTCTTGTTTGATTTCATCTTCGATCAATACACGCTGAGATTCGCCGTTAACTTTAATTTTCTTCTTCAAGTTAACTGGGATTAGATCGTAGCTCACCATCTCTAGTTCGCCATTACGGAATTCGTAGTCTGCGCGACCGACGTATTTACCCCATTCGTGTGCTTGAACGATGTAAGTACCATTTTGCATATCTGGCTTACATTCATCAGAAGGCGCGAAGTTCTTCTTCACAACGTTTGCCGCTTCCATACAAACAGGCTCTTGAGAGTGACCACCTACGATCATGTCTAGAGAACCTTCATCAAGGTAACGAGCAAGAGCAACATCACCCGGTGCGTTTACACCACGGTTACCATCTTCGTAGTGGCCCATGTGAGTAACCGCGAAGATAAGATCTGGTTTTTCAGTTTTCTCTAGTTCAGCAATGAGCTTTTTCGCTTCTTCTTTAGGATCACGGAACTCGATACCATCAATGTTTTCTGGGTTAACAATTTTTGCCGTATCTTCTGTTGTCAGACCGATAACCGCAATTTTGATGCCTTGCTTGTCAAACATTTCGTAAGCCTGGAACATGCGCTCGCCAGTCTCTTTGTCGTAAATGTTTGCTGAAAGCATTGGGAAACCAGCCCACTCTTTTTGCTTAAATAGAACGTCTAGCGGGTTATCAAACTCATGGTTACCCAGCGCCATTGCGTCGTAACCAATTTTGTTCATGCCTTTGAAGTCTGGTTCAGCGTCTTGAAGGTCTGACTCAGGAACACCTGTGTTAATGTCACCGCCAGATAGCAGCAGCACGCTACCACCTTCGGCTTGGATATCTGCACGCAACTCATCGATCAGAGTCTTGCGCGCTGCCATACCATATTCACCATATTGGTTCTGCCAGAAACGACCGTGGTGGTCATTGGTGTGTAAAACCGTCAGCTTATAAGTTTTATCCGCTTCCCACTCATGCTGAGGTGCTGTTGCACAACCAACTAGAGTTGCAAGAATTGCAGCGCTCAATGCGCTTTTTACGATCAGGCCTTGCTTCATTGTCATACCTTTTGAACTTTTTAGGGTTTCCACTGCTTTTTTTGTTACTGCTCTAATGAATAGACAAATTCAGAAAAGAAGTCCGATGAGAGCAGTAAAACTTGAACCAGTTTAAATTAACAACAAATGTCTGACATACTGATTTCATATTTATGTAGAGCAGATCACCTAAAACACTCCAAAAATGTGTAACAAATCAAAGCAATTGCAACTTACTCATCAAATGATCACAAGCAAACGTTTAACTAAGAAAAGGCAGTTAAACAACTGATATTGCGAGTGAAATCTCGATTTAAACAGGATTAATTCATCAATATTGAAAAACAAAAAAGGCTGGCGTTTTAAGCCAACCTTTTCATTTAAATCATCGATGATTACAGATTACTTGATATCGATATGGTCGAAGCCTTTAATCAAATCGTCCAATGCTTTCATCTGAGCTAAGAAAGGTTCTAGCTTATCTAGTGGAAGTGCTGATGGGCCATCACACTTTGCCTGCTCTGGATTTGGGTGAGCTTCAATGAACAAGCCAGCAATACCTGTTGCCAGACCTGCTTTCGCCAGTTCAACGGTTTGCTCACGACGACCACCAGAAGCCGCGCCTGATGGGTCACGCATCTGCAGTGAATGAGTAACATCAAAGATGATTGGGCTGCCGTTAGAGACTTTCTTCATCACACCGAAACCAAGCATATCAACCACTAGGTTGTCGTAACCATGGCAAGAACCACGCTCACAAAGGATGATGTTTTCGTTGCCACACTCAGCAAATTTCTCAACGATGTTACCTACCTGGCCAGGGCTCATAAACTGAGGTTTCTTCACGTTGATCACTGCGCCGGTTTTCGCCATCGCTTCTACTAAGTCAGTTTGGCGAGCTAGAAATGCTGGTAGTTGGATAACATCAACCACATCAGCCACTGGTTGAGCTTGCGCTTCTGTGTGTACGTCAGTGATAATTTTTACACCGAATGTGTCTTTCAGTTCTTGGAAGATTTTCATACCTTCTTCTAGGCCTGGGCCACGGTATGAGTGAACCGAACTGCGGTTTGCTTTATCGAAAGAAGCTTTGAATACGTAAGGAATGCCCAATTTTTCAGTGACTTTTACGTAGTGCTCACAAATCTGCATCGCCATATCACGAGACTCAAGCACGTTCATACCAGCAAACAGTGTGAATGGCTTGTCGTTAGCTACTGGAATATCTCCAACGTGAACGATTTTCTGTTCCATTTTCTTCTCTCTATTCAATTTTGTTGTCCACTATAACCAAGATGGACTTAGTGCAAAGTGACTTGAGTTGAACTCATGGCACTCACTTGATTTTTTAACAACTCAGATGCCGGATCATCAGGACAATTATCGATGAAGTACTGATAATCTGTCATGGCGATCTGATAACAATCTAGTTGTTGATAGATAAACCCACGATCTCGTATTTCATATGGATCATCCGGGACAAATGTCAGTGCCAGATCACTACACCTCAGAGCCAAAGTATAATGCTCTTCTCTCAGCAAGGAGCTTTTCAATACAGCCAACCAACGGCCAATCACTGTTGGATTATCTGTTTCTTCTAAATGTGCTGGCTTTAACTTAGCAAGCGGGCCTTTATGCCCAATCAGCCATGCACCAAGCGTACGCTCAGAAACAAACTCACCATTGAATGGATTGATATATTGAGGGGCTTCGCCATACCACTCGACTCTCACCAAGAACTGACTTGGAAATGTAACGCCTTTTAGCGGGAAACCCAATTTGCGACCGAAATACAGAAGCAAAGCGCCTAGACTCACAGGTATTCCTTTGCGTCTTTCCAGAACTTTATCGATAAACGCGTTTGAGGAGTCAAAATAGGCGTCTTGATCACCCTGAAATCCCCACTCGTGATAAAACAGGCGTAACAACGTATCAAAACGCTGTTTTTCATCCGTTTCATGAGCCAAGGTTAATTCGGCTTCTTGCAGTAATCGATGTAGTTCATTTTCAGCCCACTGAACTTTCGTTTCCGGGTTAACGGCTTTGTTTAAAACCAGCGCCCCTTCCGCAAGCTCTATTGCATCGAAATCCTCATCAAATAACTCAAGCATGATGGGTTACCTACCTAATTAACCGAACAGTATCGGGGTTTTCGTTACTGCAAGTTTGCCCGCAATGGCTAACCAGCCTAGAGCGCCAAAAAATGAAAAAGTGCGTAGCAATCTATTTTTACCTAACTTCAGTGCGAAGAAACCAAGTGCAATATAAGCCAACACACAAGTTAGCTTTTCTGTCAGCCAAGGGGCAGCATCGGTAAACGGGATAAAGCCGCTAATGAAAACAAGTATTAAGCCCGTGCCTAACAAAAAGGTATCGTTAATATGAGGAAATACTTTGAAAAACTTCTTATCCAACAGCTTTGAGTTTGCCATCATCAAAGCATATCGCACTGAAAGCATGGTTGCGCTGATCGCGATAGTAAGGAGATGGAAATGTTTAATTCCTTCGTACATGATTGCTTCTCTTATTTTGTTGAGCACCAACGGCCAATCGTTACTCGGTCATTGTCGCCATAATCTTTATAGGTATTCACTTGGTCGTAACCAAGATTGCTCAGTATTTCTCGTACCGCTACGCCTTGGTCGTATCCATGCTCGAACATCAACCAGCCGCCCTCTAGCAGGTAGTTGGGGGCCGCTTGGGAAATGTATCTGATATCCGCTAAACCGTTATCGTCGGCAACTAATGCACTGAGAGGCTCAAAACGAACGTCTCCCTGAGTCAGGTGTGGATCAGTTTTCTCGATATAAGGTGGGTTTGATACGATTAGAGCAAACTGTGTGCCAGTTTCGATAGGCTCGAACCAGCTGCCCGAGCGAAATTCAGTGTTGGTAAAACCTAATCGCTCTGCGTTTTTCTCAGCCAGCTCTTTCGCTTCCGTTTTAACATCGACTCCCCATACTTTTCGCTGAGGAAGTTCAGAGGCAAGTGCAAGTGCAATAGCACCCGTTCCCGTACCGAGATCGAGTATATCTCCTGACGTTTCTAAAGCCTTATCCAACGCGATCTCAACTAAACGCTCGGTGTCAGGGCGTGGAATTAAGGTGCTTGGTGAGACGGCAAGAGGCAATGACCAAAACTCTCGTTCACCGATAATGTAAGCGATTGGCTCTCCGGTTAAACGGCGATTCAAGATCTGTTCAAACGAAGCAAGCTGCTCAGAATCCAGCTCTTTTTCGGGCCAAGTAAGAAGAAATGAGCGAGGCTTGTTTAAGGCATGGCAAAGAAGAACCGCAGCATCAAGAGAGGGCGAATCACTGCCACTCTCCTGAAGTTGCATAACGGCTTTTTTTAGTGTGTTTTCAACACTGTGTTCAGCCGACATCGATTAGTTGTTCTCAGCCAATGCAGCCAACTGATCCGCTTGGTGTTCTTGGATCACTGGGTCAATCAAAGTCGCCATATCCCCTTCCATCACTTCATTTAAGCGGTAGATAGTCAGGTTGATACGATGATCAGATACGCGACCTTGCGGGTAGTTGTAAGTACGGATACGGTCACTACGGTCACCTGAACCTAGCAGGTTACGACGCGTATCAGACACTTCCGCTGCACGTTTTGCTTCTTCCGCTTGGATGATACGCGCAGCCAGAACAGCCATCGCTTTCGCTTTGTTCTTGTGCTGTGAACGCTCGTCCTGACACTCTACTACTGTACCAGTTGGCAAGTGAGTAATACGGATTGCAGAATCCGTAGTGTTAACGTGCTGACCACCCGCGCCTGATGCACGGAAAGTATCAATTTTCAGGTCTGCCGCTTTGATTTCTGGAATTTCTGCTTCTGGAATTTCTGCCATTACCGCAACCGTACACGCAGAAGTGTGAACACGACCTTGAGATTCCGTTGCTGGAACACGTTGTACACGGTGACCGCCAGACTCAAACTTCAGAACGCCGTATGCGCCGTCGCCACTCACTTTAGCGATCATCTCTTTGTAACCGCCGTGCTCTGCTTCATTTGAAGACATCACTTCAATACGCCAGCCTTTCTTCTCTGCGTACTTGCTGTACATACGGAATAGGTCACCAGCGAAGATTCCCGCTTCGTCACCGCCCGCGCCTGCACGAATTTCTAGGAAGCAGTTGCGGTCATCATTTGGGTCTTTTGGCAGTAGCAAAATTTGCAGCTCATCGTTTAAACGCTCAATCGCCGCTTTCGCTTCTTTGATCTCTTCCTGAGCCATTTCACGCATTTCTTCGTCGTCTTCGTTTGCCATCTCTTCAGCAGCAACAAGGTCTTCTTGCGCTTGCTGGTAGGCTTGGAAACACTTAGTGACTTCTTCTAGCTGAGAGTACTCTTTTGATAGTGCGCGGAATTTGTCTTGGTCACCAATGACATCTGGGTCGCCAAGCAGGTGTTGAACTTCTTCGTAACGCTCAACGAGTGTTTCTAGCTTAGTTAGAATCGAGGCTTTCATAGTTTTCTTAACTCAGGGTTTTAATTAGGAGTCGTCGACTGATTATCAGTCTTCTAGACCCAAACTTTGTCTAATAATAGCGAGTTTAGCTGGCTCGCCTTGCTCTGCCGCACTTTTCAATGCTCTTGTAGGCTCATGGATCAGTCTATTGGTGAGCTTGTTGCTCAGTTCCAATAGAACTTTCTCTGGATCGGCCCCAGCAGCGAGAGACTGGATACTTTTATTTAATAACTCGGAGCGAATTTCATTTGCGCAGCTGCGGTAGTCGCGAATACTGTCGACGGCTTGTAAAGAGCGCAGCCAAGACATAAACCCCGCACTTTCTTCACTGACGATGGCTTCCGCTTGAATCGCTTCAATTTTTCGCTGTTCCATATTGTTTTCAACAATCGATTGAAGGTCGTCAACAGTATAGAGGTATGCGTCGTTTAACTCACCGACTTGAGATTCGATATCTCGCGGGACAGCGATATCGACTAACAGCATTGGCTGAAAACGTCTCGCTTTAAGCGCCGTTTCTACCATCCCCTTACCGATAATAGGAAGAGGGCTTGCGGTCGAACTGATCACGATATCGGCTTTAGGCAAATAATCTGGGATTTCAGGCAGCCCGATGATTTTCGCACCAAACTCTTGAGCAAGAGGCAGCGCTCTTTCTCGGGTTCGGTTCGCCACAATCATCTTTGTACACCCATTGCCTGAAAGGTGTTTCGCCACCAACTCTATGGTTTCACCCGCTCCGACAAGTAAAACCGTAGAATCTTCAAGTGACTCAAAAATATGTTTAGCCAGCGTGCAGGCAGCATACGCTACAGACACGGCATTGCCACCGATATCTGTTTCTGTGCGTACGCGTTTCGCGACAGAAAACGTTTTTTGGAACAGCTTTTCCATCGCAGAATCGACCGCTTTGTGCTCTCGGGCGTCGGTGTAGGCTTGTTTTACTTGTCCCAGAATTTGCGGCTCGCCAAGAACTAACGAGTCCAACCCGCACGATACTCGCATCAAATGGCGGATTGCCGCTTGCTCTTCATAAGTGTACAGACTGGGTTTCAGAGATTCTGGACTCACTTGGTGGAACAGAGACAGCCACTCAATAATTTTACTTTTCCCAGCTCCCTTAACGTCACAGTAAATCTCAGTTCGGTTACAAGTGGACACAATGACACTGCCATTAACCGCTGAATTCTCACTGAGCTGCTTAAGCGCTTCAGGTAACTTATCCGGTCCAAAGGCAACTTTTTCACGCAGTTCAACCGAGGCCGTATTATGATTGATACCTATAGCTAGCAAAGACATGTATCGCGAGTTCTCTGAATCAGAAATGAATAAATAGGGACGGAATTTTACTTGATGACCCAATTTAATTAAAGGGCATTAAGGATATGTTTTCTTTAGTTCGTGATTTCAGTGATATAGTGTGACACAAGAAAATCAAAACTTGGATAAATAAACAACAATGATGACGAATTTTCGCCCTCTTTGGATTCTCGCTCTCAATGTGCTGATTTTGTCAGGTTGTGCAACCGTCGAGCCCAGTACGACCAATGTAGAGTGGGATACACATCAACAACGTTTAGATACCATCACTCAGTACAGTTCTAACGGCAAATTAGGGTACATTGCACCAGATCAGCGACAATCACTGAATTTTCAATGGAAACACTCTCCTCTCACTAAACAACTGAGACTCACCACCTTTTTAGGGCAAACCGCTCTCAATCTAAACATCACACCGCAAGGTGCAATGGTCGAAACCTACGACAACGGTACCTATTCATCCAAAGATGCCGACTCTCTGATTTACCAACTGACTGGATTAACCATCCCCGTAGATCAATTGAGCAATTGGTTGTTAGGAGATCCGACAGGAGCAGATGCTTATCAACTCAACGATACCAACACTGTTGCAACGCTCAATAAGAGCATTGATGGGCAACTTTGGCAGCTCGAATACATTGAATACACAGACATCCAATATTCAGGCGTTGCCTTGCCTCTTCCTAAAAAGCTCAAACTCAAGCAAAACGATATCTCGATTAATATTGTCATTACCAAGTGGGATCTGAATTCATGATCAATGCAACCACCTCGTGGCCCTCTCCAGCCAAACTTAATTTGTTTCTCTACATCACGGGGCGCAGAGACAATGGCTATCATGAACTACAGACTTTGTTCCAGTTTTTAACCCACGGTGACGAACTTACGATTACCGCAAACCATAGTGGGGAGATTACTTTAGAACCGGAAATTCCGGGAGTTGCCCTGCAAGACAACTTAATATGGAAAGCGGCTAAAGCGCTGCAAGAAAGAAGTGGCACGTCCTATGGCGCGCATATCCAACTGAATAAAGTCTTACCTATGGGTGGCGGTATTGGTGGTGGTTCGTCCAATGCGGCAACCACGCTTGTAGCCCTCAACCACCTGTGGCAAACCGAACAATCAGAAGACACGTTAGCGGAAATCGGCTTAAAACTCGGTGCAGACGTACCCGTATTCACGCGAGGATTTGCCGCTTTTGCTGAAGGGATCGGCGAACAACTGACCGAAGCAGAGCCGGAAGAAAAGTGGTACTTAGTGGTAAGACCCAACGTAAGTATCGCGACTGTTGATATATTTACTCATCCGGATTTGATCAGAAATACACCAAAGCGAGAGCTGGCAACACTTCTTGACGCTGATTACGGAAACGATTGCGAAAAAATTGTCCGAATGCTTTATCCAGAGGTTGATAAGGAACTTTCATGGCTGCTACAATATGCGCCGTCAAGATTGACTGGGACTGGATCGTGCGTTTTTGCTGAGTTTTCAAGCGAAAGCGAAGCACAAAATGTCCTTGATAAAATATCTGACAACGTCTCCGCATTTATTGCGCAAGGTAAGAACACCTCACCTTTGCATGAGACTCTGGCTAAGTACCAATTAGCCCACAAACAATCTATCTAAAAACTGGACGCAACCCTGAGGTTTCCACCGTGCCTGATATGAAGCTATTTGCTGGTAACGCTACACCTGAACTAGCCCAACGTATTGCTGATCGTCTTTACATCTCTCTTGGTGACGCATCTGTTTCTCGTTTCTCTGACGGCGAAGTCGCTGTTCAAATCAACGAAAACGTACGTGGTAGCGATGTTTTCATCATCCAATCTACCTGCGCACCAACTAACGACAACCTAATGGAACTAGTAGTGATGATTGACGCAATGCGCCGCGCTTCAGCGGGCCGTATTACTGCAGTTATCCCTTATTTCGGCTATGCACGCCAAGACCGTCGTGTTCGTTCTGCTCGTGTACCAATCACGGCTAAAGTTGTTGCAGATTTCCTTTCTAACGTTGGTGTTGACCGCGTTCTTACTATCGACCTTCACGCTGAACAGATTCAAGGTTTCTTCGACGTACCAGTAGATAACATCTTCGGTACTCCAGTACTTCTTGAAGACATGCAAGCTCGCGGCCTAGAAAACCCAGTTGTGGTTTCTCCTGACCTTGGTGGTGTTGTTCGTGCTCGTGCAACGGCTAAAGCGCTAGGTGATATCGATATCGCTATCGTTGACAAGCGTCGTCCACGTGCAAACGTTTCTGAAGTAATGAACCTAATCGGTGATGTTGAAGGTCGCGACTGTGTGATCGTTGACGACATGATCGACACTGGCGGCACATTATGTAAAGCAGCAGAAGCACTAAAAGAGCGCGGTGCTAAGCGTGTATTTGCTTACGCGACTCACGCTGTATTCTCAGGTAACGCTGCGCAAAACATCGGCAACTCAGTTCTAGACCAAGTGATCGTCACTGACTCAATCACTATGCCTAAAGAGATGGAAGCGACGGGTAAAGTAACCACGCTAAGCCTATCTCGCATGCTTGCTGAAGCCATTCGTCGCATCAGCAACGAAGAGTCAATTTCTGCAATGTTCAACTAATTCGAACGTTTCAGTACACTGATTTTAAAACACCCCTTTTTTGGGGTGTTTTTTATTTTCTGTCCACGAGTTTTTCTCACCTCGCCCGATGTGAGAATTCTGTGCTATCATACTGCGCTTTTTGAGATTCCAAGAGAGATCCTAACCTTGAGTCAACAAATTAAACTTCTCGTCGGCCTAGCTAATCCGGGGCCTGAATATGCAAAAACTCGACATAATGCGGGAGCTTGGGTAGTAGAAGAGCTAGCACGCGTCCACAACATCACACTGAAGAATGAAGTGAAATTCTTCGGCATGACAGGGCGTATTACGATGAATGGTCAGGATCTACGACTACTTATCCCTACCACCTTTATGAACCTCTCTGGTAAAGCTATTGCCGCTTTGGCAAAGTTCTATCAAATTAAACCAGAAGAGATAATGGTAGCGCACGATGAGTTGGATTTGCCTCCTGGTGTCGCTAAGTTTAAGAAAGGCGGTGGTCACGGCGGTCACAATGGTCTTCGCGACACAATTAGCAAACTTGGCAATTGCAAAGATTTCTATCGTTTAAGGATTGGTATTGGCCATCCTGGACACAAAGATAAAGTAGCAGGTTTTGTTCTTGGTAAAGCACCTGCAAAAGAGCAAGAGCTTCTTGATGCAGCAGCAGATGAGTCTGTCCGCTGCCTAGACATTCTATTAAAGGATGGCTTATCAAAAGCACAAAACCGTCTACACACGTTCAAAGCTGAATAAGGTTATCATCATGGGTTTTAAATGTGGCATCGTTGGCCTACCAAACGTTGGTAAATCAACTCTGTTTAACGCACTAACTAAAGCGGGCATCGAAGCAGCGAACTTCCCGTTCTGTACAATCGAACCAAACACTGGTGTTGTACCAGTGCCAGATCTACGTCTGGATGCATTAGCGAAAATCGTTAACCCACAGAGAATTCTGCCTACAACAATGGAATTCGTAGATATCGCAGGTCTAGTGGCTGGCGCATCTCGCGGTGAAGGTCTGGGTAACAAATTCCTAGCAAACATCCGTGAAACTGACGCTATCGGTCACGTTGTACGTTGTTTTGAGAACGAAAACATTGTTCACGTTGCAGGTAAAGTATCGCCTATCGAAGATATCGAAGTGATCAACCTTGAACTAGCAATGGCTGACCTTGATTCTTGTGAACGCGCTATCCAGCGTAACGCGAAGAAGGCAAAAGGCGGTGATAAAGACGCGAAATTCGAACTAACAGTATTAGAAAAGCTGTTACCTATTCTAACTGAAGGCGGCATGGCACGCACAGTTGAGCTATCTAAAGAAGAGTTAGCAGCGATCGGCTACCTAAACTTCCTAACGCTTAAGCCAACTATGTACATTGCAAACGTGAACGAAGATGGTTTCGAAAATAACCCGTACCTAGATGCAGTTCGTGAGTTCGCAGAAAAAGAAAACAACGTAGTTGTACCTGTATGTGCAGCTATCGAGTCTGAGCTATCTGAACTTGAAGACGAAGATCGTGAAGAGTTCCTAGCAGACATGGGGATCGAAGAGCCAGGTCTTAACCGTGTAATTCGTTCTGGTTATGAACTGCTGACTCTGCACACATACTTCACAGCTGGTGTAAAAGAAGTTCGCGCATGGACAATCCCTGTAGGTGCGACAGCTCCTCAAGCGGCAGGTAAGATCCACACTGACTTCGAAAAAGGCTTTATCCGCGCTGAAGTTGTTGGTTACGATGACTTTATCCAGTACAACGGTGAAAATGGTGCAAAAGACGCAGGTAAATGGCGTCTAGAAGGTAAAGAATACATCGTTAAAGATGGTGACGTTGTTCACTTCCGCTTCAATGTATAACTTTTACCCAAGTTATTGAGTTTACAAGCCAGCTTAATTGCTGGCTTTTGTTTATCCGCTCGATTGAAAACCATTTTAATTCAAAGTGGAATGTCATTTTGTTATCTGTTTTTGATCATTAACACGCCTCTTTGTTTAAAAAGAAACCGAACAAGCCGTTTTGGCCAATTTATTCAAAAAAACTGTTGACGGATCTAACTCAACTTCGCATAATGCGCGCCGTTCCCGACGATAAGGCAACGAAACGACGAGAACGAAAAACATGGTATTGGCTACGTAGCTCAGCTGGTTAGAGCACATCACTCATAATGATGGGGTCACAGGTTCGAATCCCGTCGTAGCCACCATTCCTAAGTGTTCTTTTTATTAAGAGCAACTAGGAATAGATGCGGAAGTGGCGGAATTGGTAGACGCACCAGATTTAGGTTCTGGCGCCGCAAGGTGTGAGAGTTCAAGTCTCTCCTTCCGCACCATGTTTTCTCGAAAGAGAAATTAGTCTTTTAAGACTATGCCTGCAGGTCTATCGCCAAGCGGTAAGGCAGCGGCTTTTGATGCCGCCATTCCCTGGTTCGAATCCAGGTAGACCTGCCATTATTTATAGGTACAGTGGATAACATCCTTTGATGCCCATCTATTGTCCCTGGTTCGATTGAAAGCAAATCGAGCATTTTTTCAAAGTGTTAAGCCTTTCACAAAAAGGGCTTGTCACTAAGAGCGCGAAGGTTTATATTGTCTCGCTCAAATGGCTACGTAGCTCAGCTGGTTAGAGCACATCACTCATAATGATGGGGTCACAGGTTCGAATCCCGTCGTAGCCACCATTAATTTCGATTGCTAGCTAAGGCTAACAGTCCTGTAGAATCAAGACGCGGAAGTGGCGGAATTGGTAGACGCACCAGATTTAGGTTCTGGCGCCGCAAGGTGTGAGAGTTCAAGTCTCTCCTTCCGCACCATCTTGACATTCTACAAACAAATCATGCGGAAGTGGCGGAATTGGTAGACGCACCAGATTTAGGTTCTGGCGCCGCAAGGTGTGAGAGTTCAAGTCTCTCCTTCCGCACCATGATTGAAAGTCTCTTTGATTAGAGCAACTGCAGGTCTATCGCCAAGCGGTAAGGCAGCGGCTTTTGATGCCGCCATTCCCTGGTTCGAATCCAGGTAGACCTGCCATTATTGATAGGTACGATGGATAACATCTTTTGATGCCCCATTCATTGTCCCTGGTTCGGCTATAAACAGCCTGCCATACAACTTCATAACGCTTTTACCAATTAGCGGTATGAACACAAAATTGATGCGGAAGTGGCGGAATTGGTAGACGCACCAGATTTAGGTTCTGGCGCCGCAAGGTGTGAGAGTTCAAGTCTCTCCTTCCGCACCATGATTGAAAGTCTCTTTGATTAGAGCAACTGCAGGTCTATCGCCAAGCGGTAAGGCAGCGGCTTTTGATGCCGCCATTCCCTGGTTCGAATCCAGGTAGACCTGCCATTATTGATAGGTACGATGGATAACATCTTTTGATGCCCCATTCATTGTCCCTGGTTCGGCTATAAACAGCCTGCCATACAACTTCATAACGCTTTTACCAATTAGCGGTATGAACACAAAATTGATGCGGAAGTGGCGGAATTGGTAGACGCACCAGATTTAGGTTCTGGCGCCGCAAGGTGTGAGAGTTCAAGTCTCTCCTTCCGCACCATGATTGAAAGTCTCTTTGATTAGAGCAACTGCAGGTCTATCGCCAAGCGGTAAGGCAGCGGCTTTTGATGCCGCCATTCCCTGGTTCGAATCCAGGTAGACCTGCCATTATTGATAGGTACGATGGATAACATCTTTTGATGCCCCATTCATTGTCCCTGGTTCGGCTATAAACAGCCTGCCATACAACTTCATAACGCTTTTACCAATTAGCGGTATGAACACAAAATTGATGCGGAAGTGGCGGAATTGGTAGACGCACCAGATTTAGGTTCTGGCGCCGCAAGGTGTGAGAGTTCAAGTCTCTCCTTCCGCACCATTTGGCTACGTAGCTCAGCTGGTTAGAGCACATCACTCATAATGATGGGGTCACAGGTTCGAATCCCGTCGTAGCCACCATTAATTTCGATTGCTAGCTAAGGCTAACAGTCCTGTAGAATCAAGACGCGGAAGTGGCGGAATTGGTAGACGCACCAGATTTAGGTTCTGGCGCCGCAAGGTGTGAGAGTTCAAGTCTCTCCTTCCGCACCATCTTGACATTCTACAAACAAATCATGCGGAAGTGGCGGAATTGGTAGACGCACCAGATTTAGGTTCTGGCGCCGTAAGGTGTGAGAGTTCAAGTCTCTCCTTCCGCACCATGATTGAAAGTCTCTTTTATTAGAGCAACTGCAGGTCTATCGCCAAGCGGTAAGGCAGCGGCTTTTGATGCCGCCATTCCCTGGTTCGAATCCAGGTAGACCTGCCATTATTGATAGGTACAGTGGATAACATCTTTTGATGCCTCATCTATTGTCCCTGGCTCGGCTCAAAGTAGCCTGCCATACAACTTCATAACGCTTTTACCAATTGGCGGTATGAACACAAATTGATGCGGAAGTGGCGGAATTGGTAGACGCACCAGATTTAGGTTCTGGCGCCGCAAGGTGTGAGAGTTCAAGTCTCTCCTTCCGCACCATGATTGAAAGTCTCTTTGATTAGAGCAACTGCAGGTCTATCGCCAAGCGGTAAGGCAGCGGCTTTTGATGCCGCCATTCCCTGGTTCGAATCCAGGTAGACCTGCCATTATTATAGGTACGATGGATAACATCTTTTGATGCCCCATTCATTGTCCCTGGTTCGGCTATAAACAGCCTGCCATACAACTTCGTAACGCTTTTACCAATTGGCGGTATGAACACAAAATTGATGCGGAAGTGGCGGAATTGGTAGACGCACCAGATTTAGGTTCTGGCGCCGCAAGGTGTGAGAGTTCAAGTCTCTCCTTCCGCACCATTGGCTACGTAGCTCAGCTGGTTAGAGCACATCACTCATAATGATGGGGTCACAGGTTCGAATCCCGTCGTAGCCACCATATAAAACGTTGTTAAGAATACCAATTGTCTTAATGACTACGATCATGCGGAAGTGGCGGAATTGGTAGACGCACCAGATTTAGGTTCTGGCGCCGCAAGGTGTGAGAGTTCAAGTCTCTCCTTCCGCACCATCGATTAGAAACCCAGCTTTTGCTGGGTTTTCTTTTATCTACTTCTAGCGTTGATGAAAACAAAAAATCCAGCCGAAGCTGGATTTTTTGTTAGTGAAACCTATATAAATAAGCTTCTACCCTAGCAGTGCTAATGCCGAATTTGGCGCTTGTTTCGCTTGAGCAAGTACAGAACTAGATGCTTGGCTCAAGATCTGGGACTTAGTCAAAGCGGTGGTTTCTTTTGCAAAGTCCGTATCTTTGATGCGGCTCTTAGATGCATTTACATTTTCGTTAATGTTATCTAAGTTGTTGACCGCGTGATTGAAACGGTTTTGAAACGCACCAAGCTCTGCGCGATGGCTATCAACAAACTTCAACGCTGCATCAACAATCGCCACGGATTCCTGGGCGCCCCCAACCGTTGTTACATCGATAGTATCAACCGTCACCGCTTGAGCTCCTCCGAAGCTTAACTCAGTGTTCAAAGCGCCTCCGAACGTTACTGCGCCTTCAACTTTGTTATTATCAGCAAAGATCTGCATGTTCCCATCTTCATCAATCGATGCTTTCACCATATCTGTTTGGCCGTTGATGTAGGTAGCAAGCTCTTCTATGTCATCACCCGCTTTCGCATTAATCGTAATGGTCTGCGCATCGCCTGCTTTATCGGTAAGCGAAATGGTCAAATCATTTGCTGTACCGTCAACAGCCCAGTTTGCATCTTTAGCATTGGCGGCTTGATAGCTGTTTCCGCCCATCATCGTGTTATCGCTACGCATATTTTTCATCGTCAGCATAACCGCTTCACCATTGTCCGCCCCGATCTGGAACGACTTAGTCGCGAAGGTACCATTCAGTAGCTTATTACCACCAAACGATGTCGTTTCCGCAATTCTGTTAAGTTCATCGTTTAACGCGGTAATCTCTTCCTGAATCGCAACACGTTCAGATTTAGAGTTAGAACCATTCGCAGATTGGAGAGATAAATCACGCATTCGCTGTAGGATATTAGTTGTTTCGTTCATGGCGCCTTCAGCGGTTTGTGCCATAGATATACCGTCATTCGCGTTACGAACAGCGACATCTAGGCCACGGCTCTGTACGTTTAATCGATTTGATATTTGTAGGCCAGCGGCGTCATCTTTCGCACTGTTGATCTTAAAGCCTGACGATAGCTTCTCCATTGAGGCTTGCTGTGCACTCGTCGCATTATTCAAATGTCTCTGTGCTGTCATTGCTGAAACATTAGTATTTACGTTAACCGCCATAGTGGTCTCTCCTATTGATTTTCCGTTTGCCGGAACTTCCGAAAGCTTTCCGACGTCTCGGAAAACCAATGAGTTCTCTCAAAGTACCCTTATAACGACTAAAATTCGCTCACCTTTAGAGGATGAGCGATATTAAATAGCATTCACTTCGTTATTTCATAGGAAGTTAGATCGATCAGAGAGTTTTGAGATTCAACGTTAAAGTTTTCTGCCACTTGGACGGTAGGAGATTTGTGCCAGAGAGAGAAAAAGAAAGAAAGAAAGAAAGAAAGAAAGAAAGAAAGAAAGAAAGAAAGAAAGAAAGAAAGAGAAAAGAAAAAGCCCCTTTCCTTTGAGAGAACTGGGGCTAGAAGGTTAGCCATGCATTGCGGAGATCGAGAGAAATGATCAAAGCTTGGCTATTGTCACATAAGCAAATAATCCAAGAGGCAGGTATGAGAGAGAGCCTCGATGAACGATTACCTATGCTTGCCATCAAATCTTCACTAACCCCACGTCTGGGTTTGCGTCAGTGAAGATATTGACTACTACTGCAATAGCGACATTGCAGAGTTTGGCAATTGTTTTGCTTGAGCGAGAATAGAAGTACCCGCTTGTTGCAGAATCTGAGATTTCGTCATTGCCGTTGTTTCTTTCGCGAAATCAGTGTCGCGGATGCGGCTGTTTGACGCTTCAACGTTTTCTTGGATGTTAGCCAAATTGTTGATGCTATGACTTAAACGGTTCTGTTTTGCACCAAGGTCAGCACGCTGAGAATCTACATATTTCAACGCCGCATCAATAATACCCACAGCATTTTGAGCACCACCGACATCACGTACATCGATATTCTGAACGGTTGTCTGAGCACCAGCGCCTCCAACAAGGCCAAGCTCACCAGACAAAGCACCAGAGATAGCTAGGTTGCCAGATAAGTTTGGTTCTGCAGCAAAAACCTGCAGCTTGCCATCTTGATCGACAGACGCTTTGAGTAAATCGGTCTGACCATTAATGTACGTTGCCAGCTCCTCGATATCATCACCTGCTTTCGCAAGGATATCGATGGTGACTGCTTCGCCATCTTTAGTCGTAAATTCAAATTTAAGATCTTTAGCTGCCGCTGGTACACCCCAGTCTTTACCTTTGCCTTGGTCAGCGACAAACGTTTGACCACCCATACGGAAATCGTCCGCACGAATATTAGTCAGACCCATAATAATCGCTTCACCTGAACTTGCACCGATCTGGAATGATGCTTCACCGAAGCTGCCATTCAGTAGTTTACGACCACCAAATGATGTTGTTTCAGCGATACGGTTAAGTTCGTCTTGAAGTGCAGTGATCTCTTCGTTGATCGCTCCACGTTCAGAGTCAGAGTTCGTGCCGTTAGCTGACTGAAGCGAAAGGTCACGCATACGTTGTAGAATCGCCGTCGATTCGTTCATCGCGCCTTCTGCCGTTTGTGCAATCGAAATACCATCGTTGGCGTTGCGCATTGCGACATCCAAACCACGAGACTGGGCGGTCAATCGGTTTGAGATCTGTAGACCGGCAGCGTCATCTTTTGCACTATTGATTTTCTGGCCCGAAGACAAACGCTCCATTGACGTTGTCAGATCGCCTGTTGCCTTATCAAGGTAACGCTGTGCGGTCATCGCCGAAACATTGGTATTTACTGTAATGGTCATAATTTGCTCTCCTAGTGAGTTCGCAAGTGCTTGCGAAGCGGCCAGCTTAATCTCATTTGGAAGCACTGACCGTAAAATGCCTTGCTAAGCAAAATTTTGCTTAAACCTGTTTTCAAACTCTAACTCAGTTAATTCAAGTTATGTGCCAAGTTTAAAATCTCATCAAGTTAATTTTAAACCATATAATTTTCAACAACTTAAAACCAAACAGAAAGGTAACTGTTTATCGCTTGTATTTTGTCCAATACCGGCGGCAAGTAGCTTGCCGCCATATTGCCACCTGATTGCCTTACACTATGTTGTTAAGTAACTTGTCAGGTTGGCTATTTTCCTAATGAATCGCTCTTAAGGCATGGCTCTTAAGAGAGCAATATCAATTAGATATAGTTAAATAACGTTAAATCTTTTGTTTTTCCGAATGCTTGCTGCGAAGCCTGCAGAGCACGCGAGTTTTCATTAAATTCGATGATCGCGTCTGCATAATCCAAATCTTCAAAGTTACTCTGAGATTTAGCCAGAGTTAGTTGGAAATCATCATGCTGCTCTTCTTGAATATCCAGCGTGCTTAATCGCGCTCCGATATCGGATCTTGCTTTGTTTAAATGAATAAACGCGGCATGGAACTCTTCCGTTAACTGGTGAAGTTTTGCCGTATTAGACGCATCGGACACAGAACCAGTGGCCAACTCCATCGTCTCTTTAAACGTATCAAATACACTGTAGGTTTTGCGTGGCTCCAAGGTAATCGCATCACCCTTGGTAATTTGGCCTTTTACCTGAATAGAAACATCTTCAAATTGAATGCCTTTTGATGGCTCAAACGTATCCGCTTTTACAACGGAGCCATCTCGTTCCAACTGATAGCCGTATTTACCCTCAGGCATATCCACAAACGTGACGGTATACGTAGACTGGTCATCTGGGTTTAAATTGGTGGCACGTTCAAGTAACAGCTCTGACGCTTCCTGCAAGTTATATTGAGGTTCAAAATCACCAAGTGGGTTATCGATTTCCATAAACAACTTATTGCCAGGGTCATTAATCGGCATGACTAAGCTATTAGAAATTTTCATATTTCGCTGGTAACTATCGCCTGCGTAGGTCACTTCTCCATTTCTATCACGGAAGAATGGTTGATTCTTGGGCTTAGTGCCTGCAAAGATATAATTCCCGCTTTCATTCTGAACATTCGCCAAAGTGAAGAAGTTGTTCGCCATCTCCTGAATTTCTCTACGTTTTGCCATTCGATCTTCAGGAGAGAGCGAGCCGTTGATCATTTCCATGACTGTGCGTTTCGCTTCATCTGTCGTACTTTCCGCATTGGAGATAATCGCTTCTTGGTTCTCAAGGCGATTACGCGTTAACACGATAGCATCAGTGTATTGGCGAAGTTGTTCCTTCTGTTGGCTGAGGTTCTGCACATAGTGAGTCGCCAACGGGTCATCACTGGCTTTCATCAGTTTTTTGCCAGAAGCCAACTGCGCTTGGTTATGATGCACTTGAGTTTCTTGACGACGAAAATCGTTTTGCACTGACTGATAGTTATGGAAGCTAGAGATTCTATTTAACATTTACCCTCCCTATCTCAATGCCAGAATACTGTTAAAGGTATCGTTAGCCGCTTGCATAATGCGCGAAGAAGCCATGTAAGCTTGTTGAAATTTCATCATGTTGGCGGCCTCTTCATCGAGATTCACACCAGAAATGGAAGCGACCCGTTCTTGTGCAGATTCTTTTTCCAAACGAGAAACATCCGTCAAACGCGATGCAGTAGACATCTGCAAGCCGACGTCCGTGTTTAAGTTGTGGTAAATATCCACTACCGTCGACTCACCATCATTGAGTTTTTTCTCAGTCTGGATATTTTGCATTTTTAGCAAGTTACCGTTGTCACCTTCTGATGGGACAAGGTTTGCCGTAAATTTGTCGTTGGCTAATGCGCCCTCTGATAACTCAAATGTTGTCCCTTGCACGGTCACAGCCCCTGCTGGTGGGTAAGCCTGTGGCGAGAGAAGGATTTTCCCTTTTGGATCGGTGACGGCAAATTGCTTCCCATCAGGGGAAATAATTACCTCAAACTCGCGCAACGCGCCGACGTTTTCAATGGAAAACTTGGCATCTCCTTGTGCAAAAGTGGTCGATGCCTCATAGCTTTGAGCCGCGATGTGGTTGGGATCATTGGTTTCCATCTTGATCTGAGCGGCACCGTTACGTGTTGGCCTTAACAAAACTCGCTCACCTGCAGCCAAGTCCGAGTTAATTTCGATTCTAAGGCCATCGACTGTAATCGCATTGCCAACAACAGGCACTGCGGTCTGTTCTCCATTTGGGCGAGTAAGATAATATTCGCTACCCGTCGATTGAAGTGAATACTCACCCCCAACCAATTTTGACGTATCTTCAATGTAGACCGCTAAATCAGCGTTAGAGTTGGTCGATGTCACCACGCGAGATTTAGCCGCTATGTCAGAGTTGACGTCAGTGAACATAAGCCCACCGACATTACCTTTAAGGTCTAATCCCTGCGATTGCAGCTCATTGATATCGTGAGAAAATGCGGTCGCTAATTTACCGAGCTCATCCATAATCTGAGGAATTTTTTCATCTCTCATAGACAGCATCGCGCCCACTTTACCGTCAATATCTTTGGTCGTTATGGCTTTAATACCTTTACCTTCGACCATCGCGAGGCGGCGTTGATGCACATCTGGTTGACCATCAATCATGGTGAGTTGACTCGCTTCCGTACCAGATACCAAAGTGTGACCATTGCCAATATGAACGTTAAAACCTTCCGAGTTCTTACGCGGAGTCACGGTCACTTTGGTGTACTCTGACAGCTCGTTAATAAGCTGTTCATGCTGGTCCATCAGGTCATTATGAGGGCCAGGCGTGCGCATCATGAGTCGATGTAAATCTCGAATTTCAACCGCAAGTTGGTTCATTCGCTCCACGCCTAATTCCAACTTCTTATTGGTTACATCGGACTGGCGGCGAATGGTTTCGTGGAAGTCATTCAGGTTTTGAGTAATCAACGTCGCTTTTTCGAGAACGACCTTGCGAGCACCAACATCATTAGGGGTATCCGCAAGAGATTTGACCGCATCAAACCACTCGTTTAAGTTTTCAGGAATTTTTTTAGACGCCACAGACGAAAGCATATCTGAGAGCATCTCAAGATTACTTTCATCATCAAGTTTTCTCGCGTGGCTTGTGGTCGACAAATTGAGTTCATTGACGGCAAACTGATCCCACGATCGGCGAACATTTTCCACATGCACGCCCATACCATAGGACTCCCCACCGAACTGGCGCGGCATGTTTGTGCCTTGTATCACCGATTGACGGCTATAACCCTCGGTATTCACATTCGAGATGTTATGACCAGTGGTGTTTAGTTGTCTCTGAGCCGTCAGTACGCTTTGCGAACCAAGATTCAGCAGATCAGACGCCATATTGCCCCCAAAAAACCTTAAAAATCAGCCTAAACTGAGTATCTAATAAAGAAATAGCAATATGTGTGCCAATGGCATGTATACGGTGAGAACTTTATGAATAGGAAGATGAACAGGAAGATATGGAGAAATAAAAGACTATGTTGAAGAAATAAAAACTCACCCGCAGGTGAGTCTCGATTACATTTGGTCGATTTTCGCTTTCACTCGTAAGACTTTACTCGCGTATTGTGGGTCTGTCGCATACCCCGCTTTATGAATGCCTTCAATAAATCTTTCTGAGTTTCCACCATGACGAAGTGCCACTGTATAGCGAGGGTTGTCATTCAAGAAACGCACATAGTCGTTGAAGCTTTCCTCAAAGCTATTGTAAGAACGGAATGCCGCCTTTTCTTTAACAGGTACACCTTGATGATATTCAAGGGTTTGAGTCGCGACTTTGCCCCCACTCCAGCTTCTATCAGCTTTAATGTTGAACAAGTTGTTGCTGCTACCAAGGCTGTTACTGACTAACTTTTTACCCCACCCCGTTTCCAGTGCAGCCTGAGCCAGTAATAGAGACGAGTCTACCCCTAATGCTCTTGCCGCTTTTTGGGCGTAAGGGCGCATTGATGCAACAAAGGATTCTGGAGAATCGAAAGAGTGTTTCGCCGGAGCCACGTCTACACTCTGCTTAGCAGCAACGTCGATACTCTGACGAGGCGCTACTTCAGGCGCTGGTTTTTCCGCTTGCGCTGCTCGTGCTCGATCCACTTTTTTCATCAAGGCTTCAAAATCGGTGTTACGGCTTGAAGCATTAGGATTTTCAACGGAACCAGACGTTAACTGCGCAACGATCATGTCTGCCAACCCCAATGAACCGGATGAGCTGAGTTCACTCGACATTTGCTCATCCATCATTTGGCGGTAAAACTGCTGATTCTGGCTATCCATCAATCCCGATTCAAAGGTAGAGTTTGCATCGCGCATTGATTTGAATAGCATCGACGTAAAGATCGCTTCAAACTGTCGTGCTGCTGAGGCCAATGCCTGCTTTTCACCCTGTTCATCGCCATTAACCGCTTGTTTACGAAGCTGATCTAAGCCTGCGATGTCATGAATAAAGCCAATATCGTTACCGTTATTAATCATGCTCTACTCCGTTAAATGATGATCAGTTGGCCTTCAATAGCACCAGCTTGTTTTAGCGCTTGCAGGATAGCCATGAGATCCGAAGGGGCGGCACCGACTTCATTGACGGCACGAACCAAATCATCCAATGTTAGGCCAGGTTCAAATTTAAACATCTTGCCCTGCGCTTCAGTAACTTCAATATCGCTATCAGGGACGACAACTGTCTGACCGCCGCCAAATGCATTAGGTTGGCTCACGTTTAAGTTCTCTTTTATCGCTACCGTCATCCCGCCATGAGTGACTGCTGCAGGCTTCAAACGCACATGTTTGCCTACGACGATAGTGCCAGTACGAGAGTTGACGATAATTTTCGCTGATCCCTCTGCCGGGTTAAACTCCAAGTTTTCTATCGCTGAGAGAAATGCAACGCGTTGTGAGATGTCTCTTGGCGCTCTGACTTTAACCGAAGCAGCATCAACAGCAGAGGCCATTTGCGGACCTAAGAAATTATTGACCGCGTCAGCCATACGCTGAGCAGTCGTAAAATCGGATTCAAGTAAATTAAATGTGATGTAGTCACCGCGGCCAAATGGTGTTGGGATTTCACGTTCCACAATCGCACCGTTTGAAATCATGCCTGCTGTTGGGTTGTTGCCGACAATTTTAGAGCCATCCGCACCCGTTGCGCTAAAGCCACTCACAACTAAATTGCCTTGTGCCACGGCATAAACTTGCCCATCTAAGCCTTTCAGCATGGTTTGCATCAGCGTGCCGCCGCGTAAGCTTTTTGCCGCTCCGATAGAAGAAACCGTCACGTCTATGGTTTGGCCTTGCTTAGAAAATGCAGGAAGCTCTGCGGTAACAATAACTGCCGCCACATTCTTAGTTTTAGGCTTTGTACCCGGAGGAAGCTGAATACCAAACTTCTGCAACATGGCATTAAAGCTTTGATCCGTAAAAGGCGTTGATTCGCCTGTACCAGGCAAACCCGTAACCAGGCCATAACCGACCAATTGGTTACTACGTACACCTGCAACTTGTGCAACGTCTTTGATACGTGCGGCGTGTACTTGTGTTGCCAAGAGCAATACGCTGGTGAATACAAGAATCAACTTCTTCATCGGGGATACCTTTAATTCTATCTCTGTGCCAAATAAGTGACTTCAGACGGGACTAAAGAGATACATTAAAGAATCGTGCCAAGAATCCCGGCTCTTGCATGTCTTGTTGATTGCCCGTTCCAGAGTATTGAATACGCGCATTCGAAATTCGGTTAGAAGCAATTGAATTATCGTAAGAAATGTCATCAGGGCGAATCGTTCCACTCAGGCGAATGTATTCGTCACCTGTGTTGAGCGTTAACCATTTTTCGCCACGGATCACTAAATTTCCGTTAGCGAGAACTTCGATGACTTCGACAGTGATAGAACCAGATAGGCTATTGCTTTGATTTGCCGCTGCGCTGCCACTGAATGAATTGTCATTGCTCAAATTGTACGAGAAGTTATATTCACCCAATTCTAACTGCTTACCACCCACTTCGACTGGGTCCATGGTGGCGTCATTGTTTTTCGATAGATCGGCATCTGAACTTTTAGCAGCTTTCGTACTTTCGTTCAGCGTGACAGTAATAATGTCTCCGACACCTCTCGGCTTAGAGTCGTCATACAGGCTAGTTGAACGCGCGGCGCTGAACAAAGATCCTGTTTCTGCTGCGTAGTGTTCTGGTTGTTGCTTTGGATGAATTGGAGCCCAAGCAGGATCGCCGGCAACCGGATCTTTTCTGCCTCGGAGTGTATCGACAATGCCACTTTCGTCATCCGCCGATTTGTCACCTTCAACCGCGTCCACAGTCGTAGTACCTTGCGCGACGTCTGATGTTTCTACTGGTGATGGCATCAAACTGCACCCAGACATCACACTAACCATTAATAGAGCAAGTAAACGACTCATCAATCTATCCTCTACACTACGCGATTAAAGTTGCTGGTTAACGAAGCTCATCATCTTATCAACCGCTGAAATGACTTTTGAGTTCATTTCATACACGCGTTGAGCTTCAATCATATTGACTAACTCTTCCGTAACATTCACGTTGGATGTCTCCAGCATTGACTGACGAAGATCACCAAAACCATCCAGCCCTGGGACGCCTTCCTGCGGATCGCCACTTGCACCCGTCGGTAAATAAAGGTTTTGCCCAATCGGTTCCAAACCGCCTGGGTTAACAAAATCTACCGTAGTAATCTGACCAACCACTTGGTTGTCCTGCTGACCACGAACACGTACAGACACCTCACCGTCTGTACCAATCGTAATGCTGATCGCATCTTCTGGAATCGCAATTTCAGGCTCCAATGCGTAACCGGCACCGGAAGTCACAATCACACCTTCATCGTTAACCGTGAATTGACCATTACGTGAATAACCGATGTTGCCATCTGGCATCAGGATCTGAAAGAAACCGTCTCCTTCGATCATCATATCCAAACTGTTGTTTGTGGTTTGGGTATTGCCCTGAGTATGCACTTTTTGAGTTGCGACCACTTTAGAACCCGCACCCAGCATTAAACCGCTCGGCAATTCTGTATTCTGTGAAGACTGACCGCCCGGCTGGTTAATGTTTTGGTAAAAAAGATCTTCAAACACCGCGCGGCTTTTTTTGTATCCCACCGTCGAGGCGTTCGCGAGGTTGTTCGAAATCGTTGAAATGTTTGTTTGCTGAGCGTCTAAGCCCGTTTTACTAACCCATAGTGCCGGATGCATAACAATCTCCTAAATTTATTAGCTCATACGAAGCAGAGAGTCAGACGCTTTGTCCATCTCTTCTGCTGTGCTCATCATCTTGACCTGCATTTCAAACTGGCGTTGAAGGTCAATAAGGCTCGTCATTTCACCAATGGCATTGACGTTACTGCCTTCAATTGCACCAGTAAGCAGTTTGACACCCGCATCTGCTTCATATGCTGCAGTAGGATCTTTTGCTCGGAATAAGCCGTTAACATCTTTGAATAGTGATTGGTTGTTGGTGCGAGTTAGCTTGATACGATCAACAATTTCCATCGCATCCGCAGGCGCACCTTGGGGAACCACGGAGATCGTGCCATCTGTACCGATTTCTACTTTGCTAACAGGGATAGGCAGTGTGATTGGTGCGCCGTTTTCACCTAATACTAGGTTTCCATTGCCGCTGGTCAGTAATCCATTAACATCAATTTTCAGGTTACCATTTCGGGTAAGACCTTCTTTGCCTGTCTTGTCGAGTACCGACATCCAACCATCGCCTTGTATCGTGACATCTAAATCACGACCTGTGGTAATGACACTACCTTGTTGGAAGTTGTGGCCTGGGCGCTCTGTCATGCTAAACACTCGGCTAGGTAAACCTTCGCCGTAAGCCTGCATAGAGCGAGCTTGTGCGAGATCAGCTCGGAAACCTGTCGTACTGACGTTTGCCAGGTTGTTTGCCCTAAGCTGCAATGCCTGCATATTTTGTTTGGCACCGCTCATAGCGAGAAAGAGTGCGCGATCCATAAACTTGCTCCAACAATCACAATTCGGATCAATTAAAGCAATTGATGTGCCAATAATTTATATCTATATATTTCAATAAATTACATTGAAAACGGAGAAAAAGAAGGATGTATGCGAAGGAATTTGCCTCAGGTGGCAACAATGGCAAGCGAGTTATTGCCACCCGCTTGCCATCAATATCATTCAAATAATGCCTAAAAATTATCGAATTTGTAGGATTGTTTGCTGAGTTTGGTTGTGCACTTCTAATGAACGAGAGTTCGCTTGGAAGTTACGTTGAGCAGAGATCAAATCAACCAGCTCTTGAGTCATATCGATATTAGATTGTTCCAAGGTACCGCTATTAATGGAGCCAAAAGAACCTTTGTTCGATTCACCCCAGATCTTATCACCAGAGAACTGTGTTGAATCCCACTGCGTACCACCCTTCTTATCCAGACCTTGCTCGTTGGCAACACGCACTAGAGCAACACGCCCAAGAGTGATGTTTTCTCCGTTTGAGTATGTGCCTAGGACACTACCATTCTCGTCAAAGTCCACTTTGGTTAAGAAACCTGTGGTTGCGCCATCTTCATCGAATTTGGTCAGCTCAAAAGGAGCGGCAAATTGAGTCGCATCGCTAAGGCCAAACGACAAGACTTGTGTTGCGTCGGCACCATTAAGTTCAACCGGGTTAGCTCCAGCACCCAACGCTTCAGATACAACGTTTTGGCCATTATTGATACTTGCTAAAGTGCCATCATTGTAAAACTTCATGGTATGTCCAACATGGCCCGATGGCGAGGTTGCATCACCACCAGCAATGTTGATCGGCTTTTCACCCGCACTATCAGTCACAGTGTAGTAAGTTTGCCATGTGTTTGGCTGAGTCTGATCTTTTAGGTAGTACGTAGTAAGCTTGTACGACTGTCCCATAGAGTCATAAATCGTCGAGGACGTCGAACGGTTATAGGTTTCTGGATCAGTGTAATCAAACAGCGCAGGATCACGTAACTCACCACTTGCTGGTAAATTCACGCCAACCTCAATATTGGACGTTTGCTTTGGCTTACCAAATTCTTTTGGAATGTTAATCGGTGATGGCTCATAAGAGAGTACATCGCCAGTTTCTTCGTTCACCTGATAACCCAGCAGAAATTCATCATTCGATGTCACCATGTAGTTATCTTTATTTAGGTGAAAAGCACCATTACGTGTTAGCTCGTTTGTAACTGGGGCTAAGCGATCTTTAGCGACTGCAAAAAAGCCTGTACCACTGATGCGCAGATCCATTGGGTTGTTTGTATAAACACTTGAACCTTCATGAAATTGCTGAGCAACTTTCTGCGCCTGAACACCACCACCTGGTGTTGTTTTCGCGTTGGTAAACAGTGAATTAGAGTAAACATCACCAAATTCTGCACGTGACTCTTTAAAGCCGTAAGTATTGGCGTTGGCGATGTTATTACTCGTTGTGTTCAAATCTAACTGTGCGGCAGATAGACCGCTTAATGCAACATATGACATTCCAAAATCTCCTATCTAGCTAGCATATCTACTTTATAAAGAGCTACGCTTTACCAACTTCTAGTACTTCAGCAAGTCGAACTGGCGACTCAAAACCAGCCAGATTGAGCAGTACGTTTCCATCACCTTTACCAAGAAGAACACTGTTGACGTTTGCATACGTTGAAACCTCAAACTCTTTGCTCTCCCCTTCCAGCAAACCTGCGGCTTTCACCTTGTATTTGCCTGCTGGCAATGGATTACCGTTTTGGTCTTTGCCGTCCCATTCAACACGATTGTCACCCGCTGGCGACGCACCTGCATCAAAGGTTCGGACAAGCTGGCCCATTTGGTCTTCAACCCTCACCATCAAATTGTCGACAGATTGAGGGAGCTTAACCATCGCGGCCATTCCACCGTCATCCTTTTTAACACCCGCAGCACCCGGTACTAAGACATCACGACCAACAAGTGATGAAGCCTGAAGTGCTTGATTTGACGTCATCGAAGCATTCAAAGTTTCAAACTGGTTGTTCATTTTGCCAATACCGTCTACGGTTGCGAATGACGCCATTTGCGCAATCATCTGGTCATTGCTAACCGGCTTAAACGGATCTTGTTGAGCGAGTTGCTTGGTGAGCAATGATAAGAAGTCCTCTTGTTTCAGGTCTTGCTTACCCGTAATCTCATCCGGCTTATTCTTCTCTTGAAGCTGTTTAAGCTGGTCGATATAGGACAAGCTGTTTTGACCAACATTATTAATGTCACCGGCCATACGTTACCTCCTTATCCTTATTGACCCATCTGCAGCGTACGCAGCAGCATTTGTTTACTTGCATCTGCCACTTGCACGTTCGTTTGGTACGAGCGAGAAGCAGAAATCATATTAGCCATTTCTTCCATCACGTTAACGTTCGGTTTATAGATATAACCTTCATTGTTCGCGAGCGGATGATCAGGGTTATATTCCGCATTCAGTGGCTTATCGCTTTCTACTATCCCCATCACCTTCACTGGCACAGTATGTTCACGCCCATACTTTGCTTTACTTAACTCAGCACCAAATACAGCATGGCGAGCCTTGTAAGTGTCTTTCGCTGAGCTAGAGATACTGTCTGCATTCGCCAAGTTGCTAGAGGTCGTATTTAGACGAACAGATTCAGCGCTCATGGCAGAACCAGTTACATTGAATACATTAAATAAGCTCATCTAATTATTCCCCTTTGATTGCTTTGGTTAAGTTTTTGAACTTACTTCCTAAGAAGTCTAGTGATGCTTGGTGTCTGATTTGGTTTTGCATAAACAAGTTACGCTCAAGATCCACATCGACCGTATTGCCATCACCAGTGTCAGGTTGAGTTGGAAGACGATACATCACTTCCCCTGTCATTCGTGAAGAGGCAGGAATATGCCGACCATCAGTACGTTGAAGTCCAACGCTTGCCTCTGATGTTGCCGCCTGCAGTGCCTTTTTAAAGTCCATCCCTTTCGATTTGTATCCAGGCGTATTCGCCTGAGCAATGTTAGTGGACATCACTTCAGCATTGCGCTCACGCAATCCAACGGTATGTTGGTGAATCCCGAGAGCCTTATCGAAAGAAATAGTCATATGAACCTCTACACAAAGAACTGACCGTTATTATTAAAAGAGTAAGCAATTAGCGTACCAAATTTAAAAAAACCATGCGTGAATGACGTACTTATTAAAACTATCACCAATAGGCACGGAGCAATAAATACGCCAAGTTTTTAAGTGTGATTGCTATCAAGGCTGGAATGTCGCTGTCAGTATAACAGAAGAAAATCGCCTTAAATGTGAACAAAAAAGCCCAGCTAAAATCGCTGGGCTTAACGTAAATCAGATACTTATCATTTGAGCTTATATATGATGCCGGGATTACATCGCACCATTTCGAAACGGTCGCTCAACCCGGTTAACGACTCCGAGGCACCAAGCAACAGGTATCCACCTGGATTCAAGCTGTTAGCCATTTGGTTCAACACTTTCGATTTCATCTCTGGCGAAAAGTAAATGAGTACATTTCGACAGAAAATGATGTCAAATTTGCCTAGCAGCGCATAACTGTCCATTAAGTTTTGCGGGCGGAAGTTCACTAATCGCTTAACGTTATCTTTGACCTTCATTCGGCCATCACCCGCGTCTTCAAAGAATGTACGACGGCGGTCAGGTGACAACCCCCGACCTAACGCAAGACTGTCATAGACACCTGCTCGACACATATCAAGCATATTGGTTGAAATATCCGTAGCGGTAATGGAAACGCTCGATAGCATCCCCGGCTTTCGCTGTTGCGTCTCCAACACTGTCATTGCCATAGAGTACGGCTCTTGGCCAGAGGAACTTGCCGCTGACCAAATCTTAATCGGGCGTTTATTTGCCGCCATTTCAGGCAATAACTTGTCAGCTAAAACAGTAAACGGATATGTGTCACGAAACCACAGCGTTTCATTGGTTGTCATAGCGTCAACCGCCGCAATACGCAGCTCACGATTTCGTCCTGTCACAACATTTCTTAGTAAATCAGACAGCGAACCCAGATTGAATTTGCTTACCAAAGGGCTCAGACGACTACGGACCAAGTACTGTTTACTATCCCCTAGCACGATGCCACATTGAGACTCTAGAAAACGGCTAAAATCGCGATACTCTTGATCGCTAATAGTTATTGCTGTCATTAATTTCTCTTTATTCTGTAAGTGCAGATTTCACTGCATTACCAAGCTCATCTGGGTTAAATTTTGCAATAAAAGAGTTTGCGCCCACACGTTCGACCATCGCTTGGTTAAAGACACCACTCAAGGAAGAGTGAAGAATAACATAGAGATCTTTCAAATCCGCGTTACGTCGAATTTCAGCGGTGAGCGTGTAACCGTCCATTTCTGGCATTTCGATGTCAGAGATCACTAACGAGATTTGCTCATAAACACTGCCCGACTTAGCCATTTCCAGCAGTTTTTCGTAAGCATCTTTACCATCTTTGACGGAAACCACTTCAAAACCAAGTGAGGTGATTGCTCGCTCCACCTGCTTTCTTGCTACTGTCGAATCATCCGCAATCAGGATACGACGAACAATGTTCTTTTCGACTTCAGCTTGTGCGATTTCTTCACCGATGGTTGAGTCCATCGTTTCATCAACTGGCGCAATTTCAGCGAGAATTTTCTCTACATCCAGAATTTCAACGAGCTCATTATCAATATTAGTCACCGCGGTCAGGTAGTTGGCTTTACCCGCACCTTCTGGTGGTGGAAGAATCGCTTCCCAATGCATGTTAACAATTCGCTCAACTGAGGAGACTAAGAATGCCTGAATGGAACGGTTAAACTCCGCAATAATCACAAACGCTTTATCAATGTCCGTGGTCGGTCGACCGCCAATCGCTAAACTCAAATCAATAACGGAAACAGTATGGCCACGAATGTGCGCGATCCCTTTCACTAAAGGATGCAAGTTTGGCATTGCTGTAAGCTTAGGACACTGTAGAACCTCTTTTACCTTAAATACGTTAATGCCATAACGCTGGCGTCCCATCAGACGAAACGTTAAGAGTTCTAATCGGTTTTGACCGACGAGTTGAGTACGCTGATTCACTGAGTCAAGAATACCCGTCATAAGCTCTTCTCCAATTCAAACTTTTTGCCAAAAAATGATAGTCTACGTAATGCCATGAAAATTACGAGAAATAGAATGATGTATCTTAAAAGAGTCCAATACTCATTTTCCACTACCCGTAGATCTTTCAATAAATTACTTTTCAAGTCTATCGGCTGTGTCCTATTTTTCTTTAGTTTTTCAGCGTCTGCCGCGACAGGTTCTCAGATCGCCAATATCCAACGTGCGGCTGAGGCTTACATTGCTGCAACGATAGAAAGCCCAGCGGGTGGCTCACTTGAAACCACTGCCGCAAATATTGACCAAAGAATATTTGCTACGGACTGCCCTTCAGGGCTAGAAAGCTCTTCAAGTTCCACCAATCCCAATGCCAGTAATATCACTGTTCTTGTTGAATGTACGGAAGACAATTGGCGCGTTTATGTTCCTGTCCGAATCACTCGAACAGGACCACAAGTTACGCTAACGACTAACCTTTCTCGTGGACAAATTATTTCTGCGCATGACGTTACCGTCAGCATGGTAGACTTGCAACGCTTTAGACGGCAAGGCTTTTCCTCTATAGAGGCTGTGATAGGTGCAAAAGTGAAAAAGAATTTACGCACCGGAGACGCGATCGAAGCAAACGACATTTGTATCGTATGCCGTAGCGAGTCTGTAACCATTAAGGCCGTGAAATCGGGGATGACCATTACAACCAAAGGGGTAGCTCTGACTGATGGCACGCACGGCGAGCAGATTAGAGTGAAAAATAGTAAATCCAACCGTATAATTGAAGGACGTGTCACTGGGATTTCAGAAGTTACCGTCATCTTCTAAGCAACTATCATTCTAAGTAACCCTAATTCTGAGTAACCGTACTTCTGAGTAACCGTAAAAAGTGACTAAAGTTATTTGTATGTTGGCCGATAGCGTCAGTACAGGTTTCTAATCTTATAAAAGGCTCACATATGGCAGGCATTGATAACATACGAACTGGACAAGCTTTGACGACGTCAAACAGGAATTCTGTTCGCAACGAATATAGTACCGCAACGACTGAAGCATCGTCTAAAAAGTCGTCCGTTGCTCAAGACGCTGTTTCCCTCAGTCCGCAAGGTAAAGCGGTGGGTGAGATGCATAACCAAATGGCTAGTCAGCCAAGTTTTGACAAAGCCAAAGTCGAAGCTATCAAAGAGGCGATCGCCAACGGTTCGTATTCTGTTAATCCAGAAAAACTTGCTGACAATATTATGAAGTTCGAAAAAGAACTCGGTGGTTTTTAAACTTAGAGATAAGTCGTTATGGCAGCACTGAAAGGATTAATTGAGTTCCAACTTAAAAATGCGATAGAGCTTTCTCACATACTTGAGAAAGAGCAGCTAGCCATTACCAGTCGAGTATCGAAAGATATCGAACAGGTTGCCAAACAAAAAATCACACTCATCGAGCAGCTAAAAGTAACCGATGAGAGGATTGCTCGACATCCCGATGTAGAAAGCCTGAATACGGAACCAGAGTTGAGCCCTCTGGTAAAGCAAATTCAGTCCATCATCGCTGAGTGCCAAAAAATAAACACGCTAAATGGTGAAGCCCTGCAACGAGCGCAATCGAGCTTTAATAAACTGAATAATCTAATGCAGCAATCTCAAGGCAAACTTGGAATGACCTATACAGCGGAAGGTCAAACCCGAAATGTCAGCACGCTCGGTACCAATATCAAAGCCTAACCACTACTAAAACGAAAAAATTAAAGCGGCAAACATTGCCGCTTTTTTGATCGGGAGATTAAAATTTTCCGGTGATTAGAAAAGCGTTTGCTGCCGCTTGTCAGGCACTTGCTGTACTTCGCCGTAATCTCTTAGCCTATCCATCTTTCTTATATCAAGGCGAAGTTCAGTGACATAGCTGTCTCCAACCTTGTAGCTACGTACGACTTCCGCTCCTCGGATCACGCCATCAACAGCGCCGGAGGTGATTTCCGTTCCCAATCTTTGATCTTGAAGGTCAGCTCTGCCGCTCACTCGCATGCCGTAAACCTGTTCCGCCAACTCACGGTAAGCGTCAATCTTAGAGGCTCGCATCGCGCGAACTTGCTTTTCTTCCTCATTACGCCCTTTTTGTTCGCTGACGCTTGCATAACCGACTGACGTTAGCCAATCATCCGGTCGCATCGTTCCTAAAGGCTGGCAACCTACCATGATGAGTGCGGTGACCAGTAGTAATAGCTTTTTCATGCTCGCTCCTATGGACGCAAAATAACAGTATATGGTTGAGTAATGGTTGGGTCAGAGCGAATAAGCACGCCATCTTGTGTTCGAATGCTGTTTAGCGTATCTAAATCTCGGCCAATACGATCGGCCGGTAAAAAGCCCTGAGCGGTTGCCACAACAATACGTGAATGCATACCGACAACACGTGCATTGACCAGCACCCCGCCCTCTTGACGAAGCATAGTGCCTGTTAGTACGTATTGAACCTCTTGCTCTTGCGCCAAATCTTTCCAGTCTCTACTCTGTGCAAAGTCACCTTGCTGAGTCACTTGGATTGATCCTGTCGTTTTAAAATCGACGACTTTAAAACCGCGACGCTGAAACTGATGGATAAACCCTTCAGAAACAGAATTTCCCAACCAGTTAGTGGCATCCATATTCTGCAAATCAACAAACGACGTCACTGCAATAGGTGTGCGAGCCGAGACGCTAGTGTTTGAGATCATAAGATCTTCAGTCATGCTTTCGATAAAAAAGTCCAACGTATGGCGTGGGCTGTCCATCAGCATAAACTGAGTACCAGGATAGGGTTCCTTACCGTTGTAAATAGGCGCATAGGCGCACGCGGTAAGAAAGACTACAGGCACCAATGATAACCATTTCTTCATTCTTTAATCTCCGATACATTATGGCCTGAACGCTCATCACTTCTAGCTCTCTTCTAAAAGTGGAACACTCTTTGCTTTTCTAACCTAACCACCAGTTATAAAAGCTATACCAAAAGTCGCTAAATCAGAGAAAGCAAAAAATGAACCAACTTGGTACGTACAGATGAAAAAATCACTTCTTATCTTTTTTTCAACCTTGTATATCACCCTGTTTACTACGCAAGTACAAGCAGGATGGTATGAAGTGACAGGCACTGCAACGGTGGTCTCTTCCGAAGAAGTTGCTCGTATTCATGCGCTTGAAGATGCGCTATATAAGGCGGTGAGCTTTTCAGGTGCCGACATAGGCAGTATCGCCAACTTACGCCCTTTACTGGAAAGCAATCGCAAAGAGTACCAATTTACGAACAGCGAAGTGCGTTATATCGTCGTGGATTCTCAAATGACCCGCCGAGGAGTCATGTTTGTTAAAGCGCGTATCGACATCTACCCATCGGCAACAGGTTGCCACGTCGAACAGTACAAGAAGACATTTCTCGTCGGTAACATTGATGTTGCCTCCCCACAGCAGGCTGTAATGGGTCAGGTTTACAGTATCGGTGATGATTTTGCCAACGTGATAAACAGGCAGCTGGATCAAGAATCTGTCAATTTTGTCTCTATGGGCACCACGGATTATGAAATTAACAAACGCTACCCTGAACGACTAAAAATGATTGCGGAAGACACTGGCGCGCAATACATCTTAGGGGGTGTTATCACTGATCTTACTGCCACCATTGAACAGAACACGCTCCGTGAAGATGTCATTAATAGACAGTTTGCTCTTGAAATGACGATCTTTGACGGAAAAACAGGAAATGAGGTGTACAACCGTAACTATCGTGAAGTCGCGCGCTGGCCATTTCCTAAAACCAGTCAAGTCGACACCAAGAGCGCGCGATTCTGGGCGTCAAGCTATGGGGACATGTTACTCAGAGTAAGCCGAAACATCATGCTCGACCTTGAGTCCGAAGTCTCTTGTAAGATTACTTTGCCTGAAGTCGTGGCGAAATGGGGTAACGTTATTACCATGAATCTAGGTCGCATTCATGGCGTTGAAGAAGGCGACAAACTTCGCTTGTGGCATACAGGTTCCTTTATCGATCAACGTGGTCTACCACGTAATAAAGTCACAGAAACAGACATCACGCTGACGGTAACTCGTATCTATGAAAACGAAGCTGAGCTTTCCGTTGATCAGCCTGAACTCGCCACCAGCGTTCAAATTGGTGATGTCATGCACAAGCTTCTATAAATCCCAGGTTAACATCCTGATTTATTTAGGTATGATAAACATAGGCTCCCGTGGCACAGCTGGATAGCGCGATCCCCTCCTAAGGGATAGGTCACAGGTTCGAATCCTGTCGGGAGCGCCATATTACAAACGTCGGCAACTCTGTAAGCCGACGTTTTTGTTTCCTATCGCTAATTTTAATCTAAACAACACCTCTTTTTAGTCAAGACTTGGCTCTCGGCAACCGCATAGACAGAAATTTCATTCCCTAGTCTCATCTCTAATATTCTCGCTTTTTTCACACTCAACTAAAATTTATATTAATAAAGTTATCCATAGAGATAGAATGAAAAAGAGTAACTTGACGACCAACACTGGTCATCGCTTTATCTCCAAAGCGAAAACGGCATTTAAGATACATATTCATACCCCTGAGGATCAGGTCTTACATCGCTCGGTTGGATATGTTCGCATTGGTGAAAAAAAGGGCTTGAAGAAAGCGATTAAACTTCGCAACGAACTGGGTTCGGCAATGTGGGGGAAATTTTGGCGCAAGCTATTAAAAGACCCCTATTTAATGACCCGACTGCCACACTCTCTTGAACCTAAAATCATTTTCAAACCCAGACCTACAAAAGATGACCCGGACGCAAAAGACGAATGCTATATTGCCGCTTGGCGAAACTACGATAAGGACGGAAAGTTAATCTATAAGAGCGTGGTTTGCTCTATCAAGAAACACGGTCGGTTGGCGGCCTACAGTAAGACCAAAAAAGCGCTGCTTGAGGCAAATAAAGAAAACTTAGAGATATTGGAGTATATGGGGCGACTCAATAGTATTGATCTGAAATAAAGAACAACCAACGACTTCCTCTCTGTCCCATCTCTGCTGAGTGATAAAGACAACATACCCGATACCGCTTCGTGATTCATATTGGGAGACACCCAAAATAAACCGCTTGTGCACCTCGCATATAAAACAACGCCCCAATCGAAATTGAGGCGCTGTTATTAAAGCTTGTTATTTAAGTTCAATATTACTGCTGAACTTGGTACTCAAACTCAGGTACGATGATTTCAACACGACGGTTCTGTTGGCGACCTTCAAGAGTTTCGTTTGATACGATTGGGTTGTTTTCACCTTCACCGCGAGCGCTAATTCTAGACGCGTCTACACCTTTCGCTGTTAGTGCATCTGCAACTGACTGAGCACGCTTCTCTGAAAGAGCTTGGTTGTAGCTTGCTGCACCAGATGTGTCTGTGTAACCTACAATTTCAACATTCGCTTGAGGGTAATCGTTCAAGAACTTAACTAGGTCATCAAGCTTAGCTGCACTTTCTGCTTTAAGCTGAGAGCTGTTTACTTCAAAGCTCTCTGTACCTAGACGCTTAGCTGAGAAAGTTTTCGTTACAACAACAGGTTCTTCAACGACAACTTCTTCAACCATTTCTTCAACGACAACAGGCTCAACAACTTCTTCGCTGCCGCCAAATTTGTATACGATACCAAGTGTTGCACTGTTTGCTTCTGCACGTACTAGGTCGTTGTTCACATCAGTAAGTGTTTGGTATTCAAGACGAACATTCACGTTTTGGTTTGTACCAAACTCGATACCTGCTGCACCAAGGTACGAGTAATCATCCTTGTTACCGTAGTCAACATATGCACCACCAACCTTACCGTATAGAGCGATAGCATCTGTGATTGGAAGGCTTAGCTTAGGAGCAAGAGTGATTGCTTCTACCTTTTCATCGTTTAGGCCGTCACCAGTAAATTTACCTAGGTAGTCGTAACCCGCTTCAATAGAAAGGAAGTCCCACATTTCGTAGCCAACAAATGCACCTACGGTTGAATCGTCATCATCACACGTTGCTGACGCTGAACATGCATCGTCTAGCCAAGATTTACCTGCTTTTGCACCCACATATACTTCTGCCAATGAAGGTGTAGAAGCAAATAGAAGTGATGCTGAAATAACCGCTGCTAATTTTTTCATTATTAATTCCTCTAGGATTATTCGATTCTTGGTCAGCTTGGGCATTTTTTATATTTTTGTCTCACTAATAAGATTTCCTAATCAAAAGACAAAACCCACTTTCACTTCCTATTGTGATTGCTTTCTATTATCCCACATTCACTGTGTTCTGTTGCAGCTGACCAATGCACTATATAGTTTTTTTTAAAATATTAAAGAAAAAAAATGTCAATATATCGTCAGTTGTTCCTTTAGGGATTCCAACAAAAATCACATTCACTTTGCTTTAATAGGGAAAACCAACATAAAAAAAGACCGCAAAGAACAACATTGCGGCCTATTTGATTTTTATTTAAAAGTTACGCGTTCGCTTCACGCTCTGAAATAAACTCTAGAGCCATCTTGATACGCGTAATAACACGCTCTTTACCAACAAGCTCCATCACAGCGTCAACTGATGGTGATTGACCACCACCCGTCACTGCTACGCGAAGTGGCATACCGATTTTGCCCATACCAATTTCTAGCTCTTCGCATACAGCTTCGATAACACCTTGCTTGATGTTTTCTGTTGTCCACTCTTGCAGTGCTTCTACTTTTGCTAAAGCAAGTTCTAATGGCTCTTTCGCCACACCGCGTAGGTGTTTTTTCGCCGCGCCTGCTTCAAACTCTGAGAAATCTTCGTAGAAGTAACGAATTTGCTCAGCCAGCTCAACCAATGTATTGCAGCGCTCGCCTACTAGTTTGATAACTTCTGTAATTGCAGGGCCGCTGTCTACGTTCAGGCTCTGCTGTTCTAGATGCCATTGTAGGTGCTTAGCAACATATTCAGGAGCTGATGTTTTGATGTAGTGGTTGTTTAGCCACAATAACTTGTCGGTGTTAAACGCTGACGCAGACTTTGAAATTGCGTTCAGGCTGAATAGCTCGATCATTTCCTCTTGAGAGAAAATTTCTTGGTCGCCATGAGACCAACCCAAGCGAACAAGGTAGTTGTTCAGTGCATTTGGTAGGTAGCCTTCATCGCGGTATTGCATAACCGATACAGCGCCGTGACGCTTCGACAACTTAGCGCCATCATCACCCAGAATCATCGCACAGTGTGCAAATGTTGGTACTGGTGCACCTAGCGCTTCATAGATGTTAATCTGGCGTGGTGTATTGTTGATGTGGTCTTCACCACGAACAACGTGTGTGATACCCATATCCCAGTCATCCACAACAACAACGAAGTTATAGGTTGGAGAACCATCTGTACGACGGATGATAAGATCGTCCATCTGCTCGTTGCTGATCTCAATACGGCCACGGATTTGGTCGTCAAATACCACACTACCCTGTTTTGGGTTGCGGAAACGAACTACGCTAGGATCACCCTCTTTTGCCGCCGCATTTGCCGCTACAATTTTTGGATGATTTGCGTCGTAGCGAGGCATCTCTTTATTGATTTCTTGCTCTGCACGAATTTCTTCTAGCAGTTCTTTTGACGCATAACATTTATACGCTTTATCTTCAGCAAGCAGTGTATCGATCACTTCGTTGTAGCGGTCAAAACGCTTTGATTGGAAGTAAGGACCTTCATCCCACTCCATACCTAACCATTTCATACCTTCTAGGATCGCGTCTACCGCTTCCTGAGAGTTACGCTCCAAATCCGTATCTTCGATACGCAGCACGAATTCACCGCCCTGATTTTTAGCAAATAACCATGAGTAAAGTGCGGTACGCGCACCACCAACGTGAAGGTAGCCTGTTGGGCTAGGAGCAAAACGAGTTTTAACCGTCATGTAAAATACCTTGATTGTCTAAATGACTGCACCGGGTAACGATGCCAAAAATTGCGCGTTATTTTAGCACCGATATGCAAATCTACAATCTGTCATTAATAGGTTTTCCCTAGTTAAAGACAAAAGTAGACGATATATAAGCGATGAAAAGGAAACGTGGAAAGAAAAGTCTACTATTTTCTCTGATGCTTGACCTTACCCTTGAGTCAAGGTTTATTCTCAATAACAGTTAACGTTTGAGGGCTATGGTTATGTATCAGTTCGATATTCCACTATCCGGCTTAAATTGCATGGGTTGTGCAAAAAAAGTGGAGCGCGAACTCTTGTCAAAACACAATGTATTGATTCAAGAGTTATCCCCTACGCGATTATATCTAGAAAGCGATAGTCCATTTTCAGAGCTTGAAAAATCTATCAATGAACTCAATTACCAAGCCGGGTATCAGTACCACTTTTATTTATCTGGGCTTAACTGCGGTAAGTGCGTTAATAAATTGAAGTCAAAGCTGGAAGAAAGCCCATCGATTGGTGCATTCGATGCATCCAAAACCGAACTTTCAATATCGACGCTACTATCAGCAGAAGAGATTCAAGCCCTAGTCGCTGACTGCGGTTATCGTGCAGATAGGCACCCGCCCGCTTCTGAGCTAACGATCGATCAGGAACCTCCCTCTACTGAGGAACCACTTCCAGCCGACGAGAACACTCATCACCAGCCTCAAAGACACTCTATCCACCTGATACTGTCTGGGATGACATGTGCAAGTTGCGTATCGTCCGTTGAAAAAGCGCTGACAAGCATTCCGGAAGTGCAACGTGCTCAAGTGAGTTTGGCAGAACAAAGTGCGTTGGTTTTTTCTGATTCAGTCAACTCCCAAGTTATCGAATCACTTCTTAGTGCAGTCAAATCGGCGGGCTATCATGCGGAAGTAGTCGACGATCCTCAAACTCAACAACACAAGCAACTGGAACAACAGTTAAAAACTCAGGCTTATCATAAGAAAAGCGCTTGGGCGGGCATCTTAATAGGTGCGCCTCTCATGGCGTGGGGCATAGCTGGTGGCAATATGATGATCCGTAATGCCTCTGACCAATTCGCTTGGGGCATTGTGGGCATTATCTGTTTGTTACTGCTTGCAACAGCGGGTAAGAGCTTTTTTAGCAATGCGTGGCTGGCGCTAACTCATAAGCGAGCAACAATGGATACCTTGGTTGCTCTGGGTACAGGCGCCGCTTGGCTTTTCTCAATGCTCGTGGTCATCTTTCCTAGCTGGTTCCCAGAAGCCTCTCGGCATGTTTATTTTGAAGCGAGTGCGATGATTATTGGTCTGATATCTCTTGGCCATTATATTGAAGCGAAAGCCAAAGCAAAAACGACGCAATCACTGCAAGCCTTAATCAATCTGCAACCCAATGAAGCGACCCAAGTGACCGACCACGGTGATGTGAGCATCCACATTGATGAGATCTCACTGGGAATGCAGTTAAGGATCAAACCCGGTGAAAAAGCGCCTGTTGACGGAATAGTCGTCTCCGGACACTCCTATATTGATGAATCGATGTTAACTGGTGAGCCTATTCCGGTTTACAAGCAAACCAAAGATTCGGTTTCAGCAGGTACGCTTAATCAAGATGGCAGCTTAGTTATTGAAGCGACGGGCATTGGCAGTGACACAATGCTGTCTAGAATCATCAAAATGGTACGAGAGGCGCAAAGCAGTAAACCAGCCATTGCAAAGCTGGCGGATAAGATCTCCTCGGTCTTTGTACCTATCGTGGTTGCGATCGCCATTTTGTCTGCGGCTATCTGGTTTACGGTCGGCCCAGAACCAAAAGCCAGTTATATGCTGATTGTTGCGACTACGGTGTTAATCATCGCATGCCCATGTGCTCTTGGCCTTGCCACTCCCTTGTCTGTGACGGTAGGTATCGGTAAAGCTGCTGAGATGGGTATATTGATAAAAGATGCGGATGTCCTTCAGAGTGCAAGCAAACTTGATGTCGTCGTGTTCGATAAAACAGGGACATTGACTCAAGGTAAACCAGAAGTACAAAGTATTTTTGCCTTAGATGGCAATGAAGCGAATCTTCTCGCGTTAGCTGCAGGGTTAGAGCAACATTCCGAACACCCACTAGCAAAAGCGATTGTCAGTTATGCAAAACAGCAACGCCTGACTTTTGCTGACGTACACGCGTTCGAGAACCTGCGCGGGCAAGGTGTCCAAGGACGCTACCAAGATAAAACCGTGTGGGCTATCTCTCTTGGCTATGCCAAACAGCAAGGTTGGGATTTATCGAAAGTGGAAGCAGTGATCCAGCAATACGAAGAGAATGCCTCAACACCAATTCTCGTTTCTCTTGATTCTGACATTGTAGGGGTTATCGCCATCGCAGACTCCATCAAAGACGATGCGAAATCCGCCATCTCAACACTAAAAGCGATGCAGATTAAGCCTGTTATGCTGACTGGGGATAACCAACATGTAGCGAATGCAATTGCCACGCAGCTTGGTATAGAGCACGTCATTGCAGAAGTGCTCCCCGACCAAAAAGCCGGCCATATCCAAGCACTACAAGATCAAGGCTTTTCCGTTGCTATGATAGGTGATGGCGTAAACGATGCGCCGGCGCTGGCGTTGGCAGATATCGGGATCGCAATGGGGAGCGGGAGTGATGTGGCGATAGAAAGTGCCCAAATGACGTTGCTTAATTCCTCTCCCCTTTCGGTCGTTAAAGCCATTGAGTTATCTAAAGCAACCGTAAAAAACATGAAACAAAACTTATTTGGGGCATTTGTCTATAACTCATTGGGGATACCCATTGCCGCTGGTGTGCTTTATCCCGCCTTTGGATTATTACTAAGCCCTGTTGTCGCTGGTGCGGCTATGGCGCTCTCTTCAATTACCGTTGTAAGTAATGCCAATCGACTAAGATTATTTAAAACAGGAATACACTCATAGAGGTCATTATGAAAAAGACAATACTGTCCTTAGCAAGCTGCCTATTGGTGTCTGCTCCAGTGTTTGCCGCGGATGTACTCAATCACAAGTCACCATACTGTGGTTGCTGCACTGAGTGGACAAAACACATGCAAGAGGCAGGCTTTAATGTCACGGAAGAGCTGCATAAAGATATCAACCCGATCAAACAGAAACTTGGCATTACGCCTGAGTTAGCCTCTTGCCATACGGCCGAGATTGATGGTTATGTATTCGAAGGTCATATTCCCGCGCAAGACATAAAAGCCTTTTTGGAGAACCCACCGAAAAACGCAATTGGACTCTCGGTTCCAGGGATGCCAATGGGGTCTCCAGGTATGGAGTATGGCGATAAGAAAGATGAATATTCTGTTTATGCGTTCAATGAAAAAGGTCAGGTATTTGAGTACCGACATTACGCTGCAAGTAATAAAAGCTAGAATCTCAACGGATTCCTAGTTACAACAAGGGCTGCATATGCAGCCCTCGATTGCACTCTAAAGCGATTCGAAATTAGCTTTTAATCAATTCAGCCATCATTTCGATATGAAGGTCATCATCATTCAAACAAGGAATAAAGTTAAATCGACCACCGCCATTACTCATGAATATCTGCTGACACTCTTCAGAAAGTTCTTCCAAAGTTTCAAGGCAGTCCGAAGAAAATGCTGGAGACATGATGTCCAAATTTCGGATACCTTTCGCAGGCAATGTTTCCAGTGTTTTGTCAGTGTAAGGCTTTAGCCACTCTTCTCGACCAAAACGTGACTGATATGTCATGCCTATTTGATTAGCTTCTAGTCCAAGTTCACGGGCTAGTAACGTCGTCGTCCTCTCACAGTGAATGGGATAGATATCGCCGTTGTCAGCGAAACGCTTAGGAATGCCATGATACGAACAAAGCAAATAGTCACCTTTGCCCTTTTGCTCCCAAGCTCGTCTAACACTATCCGCCAACGCCTTAATATAGAGTGGATGATCGTGGTAATCACGAATAAAGCGATAAGCAGGCATGACAGGTATTTGTTTGAACGCTTTGGTCAATCCATCAGACACTGCAGCCGTCGTGGTGCCAGAATATTGAGGATACAAAGGCAAAACGATGACTTCTTCCACGCCTTGTTCTAATAATGCTTCCAAACCTGTTTTGAGGCTTGGATTGCCATAGGTCATGCCTAGTTCAACCGGAATATCCACCCTCTGTCGGAGCTTCGCTACTTGTCTCTTGGAGTGTACCAACAGCGGAGAACCTTCCTCCATCCATACTGATTGATAGAGTTTTGCCACCTTAGGCGCTCGAATAGGAAGAATTGCGCCATGCAAAATTGGACACCACAGCCAACGAGTCATATCTACAACGCGTTTATCATGTAAGAACTGGCTCAGAAAGCGCTTTACCGCTGGGACACTGGGTTCATCTGGCGTGCCTAAGTTAACCAATAACACGCCCTGTTTCTTATTATTTTGCATAGAATCCTATCGACACTAGAAGTGGTTTTCTAACTAAGATCACCGTTATGGATCAATGTGTAAGCATAAAAAAGCGACCCAGTTGGGTCGCCTTCACTATAACAAATTTTCAAAACTTACTCGAAGTCTTGCTCAAATAAATGAGTACTCGATTAAGCCAGTGCTTTCTCGATGTCTGCACTTACTTCAGCAACTTGCTTAGTACCGTCAAATTTTAGGTACTTAGTGTTGCCTGCTTCCGCTTCTTTACCGTAGTAAGTGATAAGAGGCGATGTTTGATCATGGTATACACCAAGACGTGCGCGAACTGTTTCTTCTTTGTCGTCATCACGAACAACAAGATCTTCACCAGTCACGTCGTCTTTACCTTCAACTTGAGGTGGGTTGTACACAACGTGGTATGTACGGCCTGAAGCAAGGTGAGCACGACGACCAGCCATACGCTCAACGATTACGTCATCAGCAACGTCAAATTCGATTACGTAATCAACGTCTACACCCATTTCTTTTAGGCCATCAGCCTGAGGGATAGTACGTGGGAAACCATCTAGTAGAAAGCCTTTCTCGCAATCATCTTGAGCAATACGCTCTTTGATTAGACCAAGAATGATTTCATCAGAAACTAGCTGACCAGAATCAATTACAGCTTTAGCTTGTTTACCAAGCTCAGTACCTGCTTTGATTGCAGCACGTAGCATGTCACCAGTAGAAATTTGTGGGATACCGTATTTTTCCATGATGAATTGAGCTTGTGTGCCTTTACCTGCACCTGGAGCACCTAGAAGAATGATGCGCATGTTTAATCCTCTTAAGATAATAATAATTTATACCGAAGCTCACTATTCCCGCCAATGGCTCGACTCACGGTAAGTTTCGGTATAACTGTTTAAACAGTTCACAATAAAACAGGCGTGCACATTACACACCTGTCCGCTTCGTTTCAAGATTGCATTCTATCATACAATGTTACATTGAAGCTTGATGTACGACTAAAGAATGCTTAAACACTCACACTTAGCCGTGTCATTTGCACTTTTTATTCACGATAAGCGCAAATAAATCAAAAAGCCCGCATATTGCGAGCTTTTTGAATGTTTTAAGGTATTAGCCCTTAGTCAAAAGCGAGTTGACCGCGCCTAAGAACTGGGATGGATCCGCTAATGTTCCACGCTCAGCAAGCATTGCTTGACCTAACAATACCTCTACCCAGCGACCAAATGCTTCTTCGTCAGCTTCATCAGCCATACGTTTCACCATTTCGTGTTCAGGGTTGATTTCAAAGATGTACTTCACTTCTGGTACTGCTTGGCCCGCGGCTTCAAGTAGCTTCGCCATTTGCGTGCCCATTTCAAAATCATCCGTCACGACTACCGCTGGTGTTGACGCGAGTTTAAATGTCGTACGAACCTCTTTCACGCGGTCACCTAGGTAAGCTTGAGTGCGCTCAACCACAGACTTAAACTCTTCTTCCGTCTCTTTCTGCTTTTCTTTTTCCGCTTCGTCTTCAAACTTGCTCAGATCCAGACCCGCTTTTGTGATTGACTGGAACTGCTTACCGTCGAACTCGGTCAGGTAGTTCATTAGCCACTCATCAATGCGATCGAACATGAGAATAACCTCAATGCCTTTCGCTTTGAATTGCTCTAAGTGTGGGCTGTTCTTCGCTGCCGCGTAGCTGTCGGCAGTAAGATAGTAGATTTTATCCTGACCTTCTTTCATTCGCTCAACGTAAGACGCCAAACCAACGGTTTGTTCAGAAGAGTCCACTTCGGTAGAGGCAAAGCGCAACAGACCAGCAACTTTTTCTTTGTTGCTCATGTCTTCTGCTGGGCCTTCTTTCAGTACTAGACCGAACTCTTTCCAGAACGATTGGTATTTCTCTTCGTCATTGTTTGCCATGCGCTCAAGCATCGTCAGTACGCGCTTAGTACACGCATTACGTAGCGATTGAGTGACTTTGTTGTCTTGAAGAATCTCGCGAGAAACGTTTAGTGGAAGATCGTTTGAATCTATTAAACCACGCACAAAGCGTAGGTAAGATGGCATAAACTGCTCAGCGTCATCCATGATGAATACGCGCTGCACATAAAGCTTAAGACCAGATTTGTGGTCACGATTCATCATATCCCACGGTGCTTTGGAAGGGATATACAACAAGCTCGTGTAATCGTTTTTACCTTCTACGCGGTTGTGGCTCCACGTCAATGCATCAGCAAAATCATGGGATACGTGTTTGTAGAACTCTTGGTATTCTTCTTCAGAGATATCCGATTTATTACGTGTCCAAAGTGCTTGAGCTTTGTTGATTTGCTCCCACTTTTTCTCACCCGTTTCTTTATCTTCTTCGTCGCGTTCCACCGTTTGGATAGAGACTGGAATGCCGATATGGTCTGAATACTTACTGATCACATCACGTAGACGCCACTCGCTTAGGAATTCTTTCCCTTCTTCGCGCATGTGAAGAATAATATCTGTACCACGAGATTCTTTTGAAATGCTTTCGATTGTGTACTCGCCTTCACCGGCAGAATGCCACTGGACCGCCTGTTCAGAAGCTAGACCCGCAGCGCGTGTACGTACAGTAACAGCATCAGCCACAATAAATGCAGAGTAAAAACCGACACCAAATTGACCGATCAACTGTGAATCTTTAGATTGGTCTTCAGATAATTTTGAGAAGAATTCCGCTGTACCCGATTTCGCAATGGTACCTAGGTGTTCAATCACATCTTCACGGCTCATGCCGATGCCGTTATCTGAAATCGTCAACGTGTTCGCTTTTTCGTCAAAAGACAGTTTAACACCTAAATCCGCGTCACCTTGGTAAAGCTCAGGGTGAGACAACGCTTGAAAACGCAGTTTGTCTGATGCATCGGATGCGTTTGAAATTAACTCGCGTAGAAAGATCTCTTTATTTGAGTAAAGAGAATGAATCATTAAATGAAGAAGTTGCTTTACTTCAGATTGAAAGCCACGAGTTTCTTTATTCGGTGCCATTGTATCGCTCATGATTGCTCCATTACTTCTATACATCTGGTCTCAATATTCCATTAGATGCTACTGAGACCCTCTACAACTGAATATGCTTTGTAACATGAGGGTGGCATATGTAAATTCAAGGTCAAAGGTAATAAAAACAGTGTTTTTTTACTTCAATTTTGATTATCCTTGCGCCTCGCAAAATTCTAGCTACATTTTGCTCTTTGATGCTAGACAGCTATCTCCGTGACGGAGGTCGCTGAAAAGAGCGCTAAACTTCTAATAAAAATGGCTGAAATTGATGAGTAATATTGGCACTAAATTCAATCTCGCAAATAGATTTATCTTTGACCCTAATACTAATTCGCTTGTAGATAAAGAAAGTGATAATGAAATCACTTACTTGGGGAGTAATGAAAGCCGCATCTTAAGATTGCTATGTGATAATCCGGGTGAGGTGATTACACGTAACGACTTACACGATTTTGTATGGCGTATGCAGGGGTTTGAAGTTGACGATTCCAGCTTAACTCAAGCCATTTCAACGCTGAGAAAGGCCCTTAACGACTCGACCAAATCACCGCAATTTGTAAAAACGGTGCCTAAGCGCGGCTATCAGTTAATCTCGTCGGTAGAAAAGACCGTCCCACTAATGGGAGGGGAATCAAAAGCAGACGATCAAATCCCAACAGAAGAGCCGGCAGCCATTGCTGAGGTTGAAGCAGCTCCGACGCCAGCGATCGATGAAACAGAAATAAAAGATAGCCAGGAGACCGTTGAAGAGCCAAACCAACCTAAGCCCGTCAGCAGCGAAAAAACTGACTCTAAGTTGGTTAGTCGACTTCTTATTGCCCTAGCGCTGTTTTTACCAATTTGTGCTGTGCTGTTTACGAATCCGACGACATCAGAATTTCGCCAAATAGCGGTTTACGACAACACACCAGTCAAAACACCAGCCAACCATCCAAGTTTGAGCATGTGGAATCAGTCTATCGAGCAATGTGTCAAACGATACAATGAGTCACACAAGGGTTCGCTAGCGCCAAAAGAGGTGATTGCAACGGGTGGCCAAGACAATAGTTTGGTTTTGAATTATATTCATTCGCTCGATCATTCTGGTGAAAACATCACCTTAAAAATTTATGTCGATCAGGCAGATATCAGCAACGTGTGCCAATAGGAAAAGTGACTATGAAACAGAAATTCGCTGCTGGACTATTGACCCTTTCAGCCCTTTTCAGCGCCTGGCTTTACTGGGGCAGTGATTTTAAAACAGAGCAGACACTGACATCTAAAGAGTGGCAATCCAAAATGATCGCGCTGATTGCTGAGTCGGAAGGTGTGGTTGGCCCTCTGCGTAAAGTGGATGTGACATCAAATGTCAAATATCTAAACAACGGAACTTATATCCGTGTCTCAACTGTGCGCCTTTACGCTGATAAAATGGCCGCTAAGCGCGTTGCCGACACTAACACAGATAATGTCATCCATATTTCAGAAACGGGAGTATGGGAGATCAGTGATAATTACTTACTCATCTCACCAACCGAATTTAAAGACATTTCATCTGCGCAAAGTAAAGACTTTACTGAAGATGAGTTAAAAGTCGTGACTCAAATCTTTAAGATGGATGCACAGCAAAGTCGCCGCATTGATATTGTGAATGAGAAAACCCTGCTTTTAACTAGCTTAAACCACGGTTCTACGGTACTTTCATCTAACTAAGAATAATCCAAAACAAAAGGGGCATGATGCCCCTTTTTCTTCAAAGCATGGACTGGTTAAACTCCCTTTTTTTATTTTTTGGCTCATTTATTTCAAACACACTCGCTTCTCTTTCTGGTGGCGGTGCAGGTTTGTTGCAATTCCCTTTACTGATCTTTTTCGGCCTGCCATTTTCCGTCGCGCTAGCGACGCATAAAATTGCCAGTGTCGCTCTCGGTGTTGGGGCTGCCTATATGCACATCAAACAAAAGAGCTTCAGCCCAAAATTCGCTGCTTATCTTATTGCTGTAGGTAGCATTGGCGTGATTATCGGGGCGAATATTGTGCTTCTTATCCCGGAGCAGATCGCAGAAAAGCTGCTGGGGTTGATGATTCTAGCCATTGGCATTTATTCCCGATTGAAAAAATCGCTTGGTCAAACGTCACGACCTGTAAACAGAAATACAACAGGTTGGATAATTGGCGGACTTATCCTGATTGCCATCGGCATTATCAATGGTTCTCTTACTGCTGGCTCCGGCCTGCTTGTGACGATTTTTCTTATACGCTGGTTTGGTTTCAACTATAAACAAGCCGTCGCACTCACAATGATATGCGTAGGACTATTTTGGAATGGGATTGGTGGCATTGCCGTTGCCAATGCGGGTGCTCCTATCTATTGGCCTTGGTTACCTATTCTATTGTTGGGCTCATTTCTAGGTGGTTGGGCAGGTGCGTATCTGACGACGCGCTATAGTAATCAAGTCATCAAAATATGTTTCGAGATACTGACCTTCGCTGTTGGTATAAAACTGCTAATGTGAGGAATTATGGATAAAGCGGTTATTGATATTTACTACTGTCGACAGTGCAATTGGATGCTTCGCTCAACGTGGCTATCACAAGAGTTACTGCATACATTTAGCGAAGAGATAGAAACGGTTTCACTTCATCCAGATACTGGCGGACGATTCGAGATACACTGCAACAATCAGTTAATTTGGGAACGGAAACGGGATGGCGGATTCCCTGAGGCTAAAGTGCTCAAGCAAAGAGTCAGAGATATCATTGATCCCGAAAGAGATCTTGGCCATTCAGACAACAAATAAGTGTTTGTCGGCAGCGTGTAGCGCTGCCGTTTAGCACCCATCTTACTGAAGATTATTACTTTGAATATTAGTACTCTAAATATTGGTACTCACTATCGTTTCTCCCTCAAATGTCATGACTTTCAGCTGTTTATCAACCAGAAGTCCATAACTAGGAGCAAAACCATTGCGAGGAAACGTCACTGACCCGGGATTAAAGACGTACAGCTCACCATCGAGTTCCGCGACAGGTATGTGCGTATGACCATGAACAATCACATCACCTTGTTTAAGAATTGGACGTTTTTGAGCATTGTATAAATGACCATGAGTCAAAAATAGTCGCTGCCCAGATTCTAATAATACCCAGGCATAATCTGCCATCATCGGAAATGACAGCAACATCTGATCGACTTCACTGTCGCAGTTCCCTCGGACAGCCACAATTTTATCCGCATAGCAATTCAGCAGTTCTGCAACTTTGGGAGGATTATAACCTTCTGGTATTGGGTTACGCGGTCCATGGTTGAGCACATCGCCCAAAAGCACCAAGGTTTCAGCGCCCGACTGTTCGAATTCAGCGAGCGCTTTTTCTGTTGCTGGAACACAGCCATGCAAATCTGACGCAAAAAATAATTTCACGACATCATCTCCTCAATTGTTGTCGGGAGATTGTACGTAATTGAGCCTTAACCGTCATCTTTCGCCATGCCATTAATGACAATATTGTTGTAGCTCACCATGCCAATGACTTTACCGTTTTCAACAACAGGTGCGCGACTGATACCAAAACGTTCAAAGAGCCGAGCACAATACTTTACGTGCATGTCAGGAGAAACAGACAAAGCAGGTTTGGTCATAATCTCATAGATGTTTGTTCTGTCGGGAGAGCGGTTTTTCGCCAGCACTTTCTTAGCAATATCGTTCATCAGCACCAGACCATATTCATCGTCATCATGGCGCTTATTGACGACTAGAGCCTTTACCGAATGCTTCTTAGCTAACTGAATGCCTTCCCTAACCGTCGTTAAACCATCGATCATGACATAGGTATTTGCCATTACGTCTCTTACACTAATTTTCTCGTGGCCACTCATAGCTCATCCTCTACGACTTTGGTCAGTTTTTCTACTTGATGGGCAACACCAACCGCATCTTCAATATCAATTTGCACCGCGATCCCCTGCCCTGATTCCAAATCAAACTCACCGACACTACTGATGGTTTCTAGGATATGTCGGGATAGATGCTCCTCTACCACAAAAAGCAAGACGTCTTTCTGCACATCCAGCGTCAAGCCTAAAAAGGTTCGCTTTTGAACCAGACCTTCTCCTCTGGCATTGTTAATGACTGTCGCTCCCGTGGCTCCAGCGTTTCTCGCTGCATCAAGCACAACATCTGTTTTGCTATCCTCAACAAAAGCTATGATCAATTTAAAGCGCATTTTTATTATCCTCCTTCTCTAACTCTCGATTGAGCCAGTGAGTGATTTGGGCATAACCCATAACAGAAATGATCGGAAATAAGCTCGCAAAAGCAATCAAACCAAACCCATCAATCATAGGGTTTCGTCCCGGAACAGTAGAGGCGAGACCTAACCCTAAGGCCGCAACAAGAGGTACAGTCACCGTTGATGTTGTCACACCACCCGAGTCGTATGCTAAAGGGACGATGAGTTTGGGGGCATAAAAAGTCTGTACAACAACCACGATGTAACCAGCAATGATGTAATAGTGAATGGGGTCGCCCACCACAATGCGATAACTCCCCAACGAAATACCGATAGCAACGCCAAGTGCAACCGCAATACGCAAACCATTAACGCTGATCGCGCCACCAGACACTTGATTTGCTTTAATGGCTACAGCGATGAGTGAGGGTTCTGCAACCGTCGTACTAAATCCAATACAAAAGGCAAACAAGTACACCCAATAGTAGTCTTGCCAATGAATGGCTCCTTCGCCAGACAGTCGAAATTGCTCTAAGAACTCAGGATCCGTCAACTGAATTGCCATGGTTTCCCCCAACGGGAACAGTGCCATTTCCAATCCCATTAGAAATAAAGACAAACCCAGTATGACGTAAAAAAAACCGATAATGATATGTGGTAAATTCGTGACCGGTTTTCTTAAAACCGCAAATTGAAATCCAAAAATAATGACAGTAATAGGAAAAACATCGCTGACTGTACTAAGGCATGTATCGTAAAAATGGGACCACTCAATCATGCTACGACCATCCCATAAATCATGACAAACATCATTGGAAGCAATGAAGCAAAAGCAATCAGACCAAATCCATCTATCATTGGGTTACGGCCTTTGATTGCCGATGCAAGACCAACCCCCAATGCCGTCACCAATGGAACTGTAATGGTAGACGTGGTTACTCCACCTGAGTCGTACGCGACACCAACAATGCTCTCTGGCGCGAATACGGTCAAAACCACCACTCCGATGTAACCTATGATGATCATGTACTGTATTGACCATCCTTTTAAAATTCTCAGTACCCCGAGAACAATCGCAATGCCGACTGACAAGGCGACGCTCATACGCAGACCAGTAGCATACTCTTCCATCGCCATCTCATCCGCGCGAATCATTCCGCCTTCAGCCGCTACTTTTGCCGCCTCATCAGCGACAGCCGTTAGCGCTGGCTCAGCAATAGTCGTCCCAAATCCCAAACAAAAAGCGAATACCATTAACCAAAATAGACTACCCTTACGGGCAAAAGCTTGCGCCATCGATTCGCCAATGGGAAACAAGCCCATTTCTAGGCCAAAAATGAAAAAAGTCAGACCCGCAACCACCAGCAGAAGACCCAATAAAATGGAGACTAAGTTAGGTAAGGGTTCTTGAAGAACGACCAACTGAAAAAATGCGATAACAACAATAATGGGCAGAAGATCTCTCAAACTGCCTAAAAACGCTTTTATCAACGCAGTAATGGCAGCCATAGTTGTCCTTATAAATAAGAAGGTAAATATATAATGGCAAATGAGCTTGGTATTTGGTGTGACTGACGTTGAGTCGCGCTCAATAAACGTAACAAATTGTTAATTTTGTGATAATCATTAGCTTTGAATAATCGAAGATCCTAAACAGTGCTAACTCGCTATAATGAATAGAATTACTCGCGACGGTTAATGTGTTCGCATCTTCAAGGAGAGATGGATGAAAATATTGCTCACAGGTGGTACAGGATTGATTGGCCGAGAGCTTATTAAACACCTCACAACCCATCAACTCGTTCTGCTCACTCGATCACCAAGCAAAGCTAAATCCATCGTAAACCATGCTGACATGGGGAATATTTCGTATATCTCGAGCTTAGACCATCTGCATGACCTTAACGAATTTGATGCTGTGATTAACCTAGCTGGAGAACCCATCGTCGATAAGCGTTGGAGTAAGAAACAGAAAAAAGAGATATGTAATAGCCGTTGGGAACTGACAGAAAAGCTGGTGGATCTCATCCATGCCAGTACAAACCCTCCCTCAGTTCTTATCAGCGGCTCTGCGGTGGGATACTACGGGGATCAACAAGAGCACCCGTTTGATGAAGATTTACATGTTCACCATGAAGGTTTCTCGCATCAAGTCTGTTCGACATGGGAAAGCATCGCCAATAGAGCTCGCTCTGAGTCTACTCGCGTATGTATTTTAAGAACGGGGATTGTTCTTTCCTCTGAAGGTGGCGCACTAAGCAAAATGCTTTTGCCGTACAAACTCGGCCTTGGTGGACCAATAGGTAATGGTCAGCAATATATGCCATGGATACACATTCTTGATATGGTGAGAGGGATCGTCTACTTGCTCGAAACAGAGCACGCACACGGTGAATTTAACTTTTGCGCTCCCCACCCTGTGACGAACGAATACTTCAGTAAAGTCCTCGCTAAATCTTTAAAACGTCCTCATTTCCTGTTTACGCCTAAATGGGTCCTCAAATTAGCAATGGGAGAAAGCGCCATTTTGCTGTTTGATAGCATACGTGCCAAACCCAAAAAGCTAACAGAACTTGGGTTTAAATTTAGCTACTCGAGACTGTCCCCCGCCCTAAAAAACTTATTACAACATCACGAATAATCTTTTACTCTAATGACTTAGCGAAGTCTTAGAGAGGGAATATGGCGAAATCAATTCTAATAACGGGATGCTCGACAGGTATCGGATATGTCTGTGCGCACGCACTCCACCAGCGCGGGTATCACGTCATTGCGTCCTGCAGACAAACCAAAGATGTCGATAGGCTAAGAGCTGAAGGGCTAAACTGCATTCAATTAGATCTCTCTGATCCACGCAGTATTTCTGAAGGTGTAAAGCACACTCTGGAACTCACTAATGGACGAATAGACGCGCTATTTAACAATGGGGCCTATGGACAGCCAGGCGCAATTGAAGACTTACCAACTCAGGCTTTACGCGAGCAGTTTGACGTGAATTTTTTTGGCTGGCATCAGTTGGTTTGTGAACTACTGCCGACCATGCGAGCCCAAGGCAGTGGTCGTATAATACAGAATAGCTCCGTGTTAGGATTTGCGGCAATGAAGTATCGCGGTGCTTACAATGCGTCCAAATTTGCATTAGAAGGTTGGACCGACACTCTCAGGCTAGAGCTCCACAATACCAACATTCATATCAGCTTAATCGAGCCTGGGCCAATAGAGACTCAATTTAGAGAGAACGCTAAGCGCGCGTTCTTAAAGTGGATCAACATTGAAAACAGCGCACACGAGCAAGCATATCAACAACAATTACAGCGATTAGAGAAAGAAAAATCGAACAACGCCTTTGTCCTTCCTCCTGAGTCTTGTATTGCACCATTGCTTGATGCATTGGAGTCAGCGAAACCGAAAGCTCGATACCGCGTTACCACCCCAACTAAAGTATTTGCCATTTTAAAGCGCCTACTTTCCACCAGGGTATTAGATAAATTTTTGATGAAGGCCACATAAAATTGTCGTTTAATGTAATTTTCCCGTAACAATAGAACGCTAACTTACACATTAGACCGAACATTTAATAGTCAACCTCAGCATTCTATTCGGATAAATTGCATGTCATTAAACCAATTAAATTGGCTTGGTGTGGGTGTTGTGATCGTATTGTTTATCGTATTGTAAACACCTCACAGCTATTAAAATTGCAAAAAGCATCGCTTGGAGAAGTGATGCTTTTTGTATTTTCCTCTCCCTTGATATCTCACCATCACGCCCATATCTTTAAAGTATTAAACTCTCTGTAAGGAAACGTTAAATGCAATCTCCTTTTATTGTCGAGCTAAACGAACAAAACTTCCGTCAAGTACTTGAAGGCTCAATGCAAACACCTGTGCTCATTCATTTTTGGGCGCCAATGAGTCAGGAAAGTGCACAGATTATTCCCGCTCTAAATACCTTAGCTCAGCAATATAATGGGGCATTTACACTGGCACTTCTGAATTGTGAGCAAGAGCAAATGATTGCTTCACAGTTTGGTGTTCAAGCGCTACCGACAATTGCATTGTTTGTAAACGGACAGCCCGTTGACGGTTTAGGTGGACCTCAAGAAATGACCGCTATTGAAGCCATGCTCGCCAAGCACCTTCCAAGCCAAGAAGACATGATCTTGAAGCAAGCATCGGAGCTCATGCAGCAAAACCAACACGCACAAGCTCTGCCCCTTTTGCAACAGCTTCCTGCTGAAATGCAACAAAAAGGCGATATTAAGCTGGCACTTGCCGCATGCTATATAGAAACTCAGCACTTTGATCAAGCCAAAACGCTGCTAGAACATATTCCACTTGAGTACCAAAACAACGACTACAAGAGTCTCATTGCGAAGTTAGAGCTCCACGAGCAATCTGCAAACAGCCCAGAAATTCAATCGCTTGAAGCTGCCTTTCAAAGTAACCCATCAGATACTCAAATTGCGGCTGAACTGGCCCTTAGCTATCACCAAGTTAATCGTGATGAGGAAGCATTGGATTTATTGTGGGGATTTTTACGCTCGGATTTAAATGCCCAAGACGGAGAGTTGAAAAAACACTTTATGGATATCTTATCCGCCCTTGGTCAAGGTAACGCAGTTTCTGCTAAATACCGCCGCCAGCTCTATTCTCTTCTGTATTAATCAGTTACTAATTCATATTAAAGCCGGATATTCCGGCTTTTCTTTTGCCTAAAACTTCGCCTCAGTTCTCATTTATTTTTTTGTTTGCGGTGTTTAATTAAGCAACAATCAACATATCTATGTGAATACAGGAACTTAAATATGGGAATTGAATCTCTGATTACAATTGGTGGCTTTCTTATTGTTGCCATTTCGTTCATCTATGCTGGCGTAAAAACCGTACCACAAGGGAACCACTGGACAGTGGAACGTTTTGGCCGCTTCACTCATACGTTAAAGCCGGGACTAAATTTCATCATCCCGTTCATTGATAGTATTGGGCACAGAATTAATATGATGGAGCGCGTTCTGGATATTCCGGCGCAAGAGGTTATCTCAAAAGACAACGCTAACGTCACTATTGACGCAGTGTGTTTTGTACAAGTCATTGATGCTGCGCGTGCTGCTTATGAAGTCAATGACTTAGAGCATGCAATAAGAAACCTAACCTTGACCAATATTCGAACAGTTCTTGGTTCAATGGAACTCGACGAAATGCTGAGTCAGCGCGATATGATCAACACTAAGCTGCTAACAATCGTCGACGAAGCAACCAACCCATGGGGTGTAAAAGTTACCCGTATAGAAATAAAAGATGTCCAGCCACCAGCGGATCTTACTGCCGCAATGAACGCACAAATGAAAGCTGAACGTAACAAACGTGCGGAGATTCTTGAAGCTGAAGGGATCCGTCAAGCAGAAATTCTGCGTGCTGAAGGCCAGAAACAGTCCGAAATTTTGAAAGCGGAAGGTGATAAACAAGCCGCTATCTTACAAGCTGAAGCGCGAGAAAGAGCCGCCGAAGCGGAAGCAAAAGCGACGACAATGGTTTCTGAAGCGATTGCAAAAGGTGATATGCAAGCGGTCAATTACTTTATTGCACAAGGCTATACCGACGCACTAAAAACGATTGGGCAAGCAGAAAATGGAAAAATCATTATGCTGCCACTAGAAGCCTCAGGGCTAATGGGGTCTGTCGCTGGCATCGCGGAAATGTTCAAACATCAATCTAACGAGAAAAAATAAGGCGCTAATTTGATAGCATTATTGGATTCAGTAAATTACTGGCACTGGCTGGCGTTTGGCTTAATTCTGTTAGCGGCAGAATTGCTTGGCGCTGCTGGTTACCTACTTTGGTTAGGTTTATCAGCACTTTTAGTCGGTATTCTACTCACTTTTATTCCTCTAAGCTGGCAGTTACAGTGGATGTCGTTTGGCTCTTTTTCACTCGTCACCACTTGGTTATGGTGGCGTCGTCAGCTAACGCATGACAAACAAAGTGATGAGCAACGTGACCTTAATCAAAAGCAAAAGCAGCTGGTTGGGCAAGTACTCACTCTTGACGAAGACTTTCCGAAAGGAAAAGGGCGTATCAAAGTGGGTGATACGACTTGGTCAGCCAAATCAGAAACTTCCTTAACCGCAGGCACAACGGTAGAAATCACTGCGGTTGATGGCATTATTCTCTCCATTAGCGAAAAAAAATAAACGTATTTTAGGCCCTATCACCTTTATAGGGCCTATATAACTTCATTCAAGTTACCCAAACCTAGACAAATCATTATTTATCAGCACTTTAACTTAATTGCGTCAAAAATTAAGCTCTAAAAATTCCCACCAAATTAAAACTAAACTTATAAAAACACTAACAAAGACCATATTAAATTTTCTTATTTATCAGTTGATTGATTTTTAACGAAGAATAAAAAGACTTCATTATTTATTGAAGAAAATTTATCAATGAGTGATTTTTTTTGATCTTATTTAATCTTTGAACATACTAATTAGTAGAGATTGGTTTTAAAAAAGTTATTAACCCACCGGAGAAAATCATGAAAAAGCTACTGTTAGTATTTGTCTCTCTACTGCTAAGTTCAGGCGCAATGGCTACTAGTCCCGCATCTTCTAATGCAGGTCCATGGGTAGACTGCCTTTATCAAGACGGAAGCGTTAATTATGAGCCTTTAATGATGTGTGAAATGAAAGGAGGAAAACGAAAATACTGAGTGAATGAAGTGAAGCTAATTTATTATAGTCAGATAAAAACCAGCCTACCTCGTCAAATTAGTAAGGATGTTAAATCCAAATTAGAACGTACTTATTTCTGTTACAGAAAAGAAGCGGATAAATAGAATCGGCTTCTTTTCTGTAAGAATACATATTATGATTGATAAATCACTGACTAACCGCCCACTTCAAGAACTCTTTTTGCTCTAATGTTGGCAGTGATAAGAAATCTTGTTTTATCTTATTGATGTTTGGGCTATCCGTATATTCAGGGATATCTAGATTTTCTTTAGATGAAAAAGGGGTATGGATAATTTCTTTTTCAAAGCGAATATTTCGCTTGCTATTATAACGTGCTATTTCTTTTTCATAGTCACGAGTTAACCCACTACCTCTAGGCAAAATCTCTTGAGTCACCGCTATCTCTCCTTCCGTATTGAGAGTGTAAATTGGTGACTTTGAAAATGAATCCGCGTCTTTTACATTTTTTACTTTTTGAGCAGGAGAAAGCGTGATCGTTTGATTTTCAGCGGAGAAGGTTACGATTGAAACTGGGGAGTTATACTTTTCAAACTGCCCATCCGATTTCTGAACTAACTTGCTCATTCGAATTGCAATTTGGTTTGTGCCATTATTTAACTCTAGGTGACGAAGAGGGCTCACTCGCATACCAACCTCCTCACCGTTGTAGGCAATAATATCAATCGAATCACCTAAGTTAACTTCAACCCCAGCAAGAGCATTGGGAGCCAAAAGGCAACTAAGCACTGCCATAGTTTTCGTCAAACTTCTCATAAACATCTCCTAATTCAGTGAAAATGCGAGCACCTATGATGCTCGCATATTTATATTATTGCTACTTATATACCTAAACTTAGAAGTAGTATTCAGCACCAACTAAAACATTATGATCAAAGTCGTCAGAACCGTTCATCTTGTAGTTACGAGAGTCGATGAATAGATACGTACTTGGTAGCAAGTAACCTAAGCGAGCCGTAACTGCTGTAGAACCATCATCCTTAGTGAAGCTTCCTCCAACTACAGAACCTTTGTCTGAGTCCATTGTTTGTGCATAACCCGCTTTTAGGACAATTTTCTCATCAATAACATACTGACCTGTTAAAGAGATTGCATTTTGCGAGTTGTCTTGAATCTTAGTAACGTCCGCACCATTTTCAGTGTATGTTACTTTTTGCTTACCATTTTCCATTGCTTTAAATGCAGCAGTTAATGTTAAAGCATCGAAACCAGCGGTAGCACCGACGATTGCATAGCTTTTATCAGCTTCAGAATCATCATAGTAACCACCATGTAAATTCACAGGGCCAGCTTGATAAGAAGCACCGACACTAATAACTTGGTTATCAGTTGAAGCATCCATGTTACTTAGCGTTGCTTGGAAATTGAAACCACCAAAACTCGCTGAGTCAAATCGGAAAACATTGTCTGCACGGTCTTGATAGCCTGCACCGCCATTTGTTTTTGTGTCAGCATCGGTATCACCTAGTGCAGAGTGCCAGTCAAACACATTACCTAGACCTGGGTTTGAGTGTGGCCAGTCAACATAGTTGTATGCTGCAACCAATTGACGACCGAACTTAAACGTACCTACGCCATCAAATTCTAAGCCCAAGTATGTATCACGAGCACCTAATTGACCTGATTTGTCGCCATTGTTTGCGTCGCCACCTTCAATTTGCCACACAAAATTCGGTCCAAAATCTTCATACTCAACTACGCCGCGGAAACCAACACGTGATTCAATGACCGCTGACGCTGTTTCATCACCTTGGTCTGGAGAAGTTAGGTGAATGAAGCCTGCTGCTTGTCCATACAACTGAACAGCTTGACCATTCAATTCAATTGCTGCATTCGCAGAACCAGCTGCTGCAACAGTCGCGATTGCAGCACCCACGAGGGTACGTTTAAACATTTTGTCCATGGAAAAACTCCTAAAATTGGATATAGCTGTTTTTATGTTTCTCGCCTTAAGTTGGCCGCCGAAGGGAGAAATAATTTCCTTTTGTCGAAAATCTCAAGTTATTGACGAATCTTTTGATTTCCTAGTTTTTGCATACACACTGTGTATCCATGGCTCAAGACTAACTTCGCAACGCAAAACATCAATAAGAACTTACTTTTTATCTAAAAAAATATGAGCAGCAACAAATTTTTTACCGTGGAGTGATCGGGATCGACACAAAACAGAATGACAAACTGTATAAACAAATATAATCAAATAAAAACAACAAGTTAAATAAAAAATAAATGTAAATAGCCATTGATATGCCTCGCAATATCTAACTAAAGTTGATTTAATTTCCTGTTGTTTGAACATGATCATTGACTATAAATGCCTACAAAAAGCCTGTTTTCAATAGTTATTTTTGGACAAAAAAAAGCCACCTAATTGGTGGCTCTGTTATCTAAATTTGTTATTTGTCGTGATCTATAGCATCTCGATTAGATCTTGCTCTGTACGGACCTCAACCCCAAGCTCTTGGGCTTTAGCGAGTTTTGAACCCGCATTTTCACCCGCAAATAGAATATCGGTTTTCTTAGAGACACTTCCCGTTACTTTCGCCCCTAAGTTTTGCAAAGCCGCTTTCGCGTCGTTACGAGACAACTGCGATAAAGTACCCGTCAGTACGACTGTTTTACCAGCTAGCGGTTGAGGGGCATCTTCACTTTTTTCTTCAATATCAGCCCAGAAAATACCTTGCTCTAGTAACTCATCAATCACTTTCAAGTTTTTATCTTGCGAAAAAAATGCCGTGATATGACTCGCAACAATGCCACCAATATCCTGTACTTCAATCAACTGTTCATGCGTTGAATTCTTGACTGCGTCGAGAGTTTTGAAATGTTGAGCCAAATTCGCTGCTGTTGCCTCACCGACTTCACGTATTCCTAACGAATACAAGAAACGAGGAAGCGTCGTTTCTTTCGATTTGTTGAGGGCATTAACAATATTTTGAGCAGACTTAGGCCCCATACGATCTAAAACCGTCAGTACTCCCGCTGATAACTTAAATAGATCAGCGGGTGTTTCCACCATTTCTCTATCAACCAGTTGTTCGATCACTTTGTCACCTAGACCGTCTACATCCATTGCTTTTCGAGAAACAAAGTGTTTCAACGCTTCTTTACGTTGCGCTTGACAGACTAGACCTCCGGAGCAACGAGCAACGGCTTCACCTTCTACTCGCTCAACTTCAGAGTGACAAACAGGACAATGCGTTGGGAAAACGATCTCGCGTGCGTTATCTGGTCGACGATCTTTCACAACGGAGACGATCTGTGGAATCACATCGCCCGCACGTCGAATCATGACGCAGTCACCAACCATCACCCCCAAACGTTCAATTTCGTCTGCATTGTGTAATGTCGCATTGCTTACTGTCACTCCACCAACAAAGACTGGCTCCAACTTAGCGACTGGGGTAATAGCTCCTGTACGCCCGACTTGAAACTCAACTTCGTTCAATGTGGTGATTTCTTCCTGGGCTGGGAACTTATACGCAATTGCCCAGCGTGGTGCTCTGGCCACAAAACCGAGCTGCTCTTGTAGAGAAACGTCATCGACTTTGATAACAACGCCATCAATCTCATAAGGTAACTCGTCTCTACGAGCCAATATGTCTTGATAATACGCTTTCACTTCGTCCAGACTGCTTACAAGACGAGTCTCAGGGCACATTGGTAATCCCCAGCCTTTTAGCTGTAAGAATCGCTCGTAGTGGCTCTCTGAAAGGCTTGCTCCGCTTACCACACCCACACTGTAAGCGTAAAAACTTAGCGGACGCGTCGCGGTAATTTTTGAATCAAGCTGACGTAGGCTACCTGCCGCAGCATTACGCGGGTTAACAAATACTTTGTCACCTTTCTTTAGTGCCAGCTCGTTTAGCTTTTCAAAGCCAGCTTTTGGCATAAAGACTTCACCACGCACCTCAAGGCGTTCAGGCCAGTCTGAGCCTTGCAGTTTTAATGGAATTGCTTTGATCGTACGAACATTGTCCGTAATATTTTCACCTGTTGTACCGTCGCCACGAGTGGCCGCTTGAACCAATACGCCGTTTTCGTACAACAAACTTACCGCCAGCCCATCCAATTTAGGCTCACAACAAAACACATCGAATGTCGCAGTTGGTGCGCGATCACGCATGCGTTTATGAAAAGAGTTAAGTTCATCGTCATCAAAAGCATTATCTAGAGACAGCATTGGGATTTCGTGGGCCACCGATTCAAACGCCGATAAAGGGGCACCACCGACCCGTTGACTTGGCGAATCCAGTGTAACCAATTCAGGATGCTGAGCTTCCAAATCAATAAGCTCACGCATCATCCGATCATATTCCGCATCAGGAATTTCTGGACTATCTTCAACGTAATATTTAACCCCGTGGTAATGCAGGGTCTCGCGTAGCTGATTAAGCTGTTCTTGAATCTCTGGCGACATAACTAACTCTGATATGTAAATCAATTCGACCTCGATACTGCGTAAAAGGTGCAGTACCTATGTATTTCAGTGGAGTATGAACAGAGAGGCTCTTATTATCAATAGTCTGATATTCGCATCTGCTCCAAAAAGAAAAGGCTCCATTTAGGAGCCCTGTTTACGTCTGTTTTAACTTACGCTGTCGCAGCTTTGAATGCTTTGATTTGCGATTTGTAAGTGTCTATACGATTTGGCGTCATAAGATTTCGACCATCATCAAGTACATTGGCACCTAAATCATCGGCAATTTGTTGCGCGGTTTTAAGCATAAGCTTGAAGTTGTGTTCTGGATCCCCAAAGCACGGCAGAGTCATAAAGAATGAGATCCCCTTCGTTGTAAATTCTGCGGGGTCATTGTGCTTTAATGTCCCTGGCTGCATCATATTCGCTACACTGAAGAGTATTTTGCCTGTCCCAGAGAGATCTGCGTGACGATGGAAAATATCCATTTCACCATAGAGCAGACCGTTTTGTTGCATGCTGTCAAAAAGCTTCGTGCCCACAAATGGTTCATCACCGGCACAATGAACATTCAGCACAATGACCTGCATCTCTGGTTCTGCGACTTTTTCTGGTTCTGGCTCTGGTTGCAGTTCTTCCGTTATCTCAGTGATAGTTTCTTCACTATCCAATTGAGGTTTTTCGACGACTGACTCCGGTTTATCTTCTACATCGTCAAACGACTTGGTAGAAATAGACGGAAAATCTAAATCCGGTTCATCCTCTATTTTCGTCTCAGGCTTAACAGGCTTCTTTGGTTCTGAATAGCCATCAATCAAAGGATCAGCCATGATAGGCTCGGCAGCAAATTCTGAGTCTTTTCGGTCTTTACGAATGATCTCAAAATCATCTTCAGGAGCAAATGAACGCTCTGAGGACGCATCTGACTCATTTTCATTTTCATCGACGTCTAGCTTGCGTAATGGTTTATTACCAAACTTAGCCGTCCCTTCTTTTTTGCTTGTCCATAAACCGTGGAACAGCAAAGCGGCAATCGCTAGTGCTCCGACAATTATGAGTACGAATCGCAGTTCCTGCATTTTTTACTCTCAATTATTCAAGAAATCGTGCCTTCAAAGGTAACGATATTGAACCTGGTTAAACCTAACTAATAGTAACTCTACCAAAACTCTCACCTGTTTTAGAACAACTTAATGTTAGAAGTTCCTAGAATGTTGTGATTTTGAACACGCTTTTTTCTTGTTAAGATAACGGTCGTTCGTTTTTAAACCACTAAATGATTTTAAATTATGAGTTTTGTAACACGTAAACGTTCCGGCTTCGGCTACTTTTTTTACGGCTTAGAGCTTGCTCTAACACCAGGTATTCGCCCATTCGTTCTATTACCTCTATTGACCAACATTATTCTTGTTGGTGGGGCACTATTTTATCTGTTTTCCAATCTCGATATTTGGATTAATCAGTTAATGGGACAACTTCCAGCGTTCCTTTCTTGGTTGAGCTATATTTTATGGCCGTTGCTTGTACTGACGATTCTGGCAACGTTCTCTTATTTCTTTAGTACTCTGGCAAACTTTATCGCGGCACCATTTAATGGCTTGCTCGCAGAAAAAGTCGAAGAGCACCTCACCAAGCAAAAAGTCAGTGACGATGGCGCTCTTGCCGTCGTGAAAGATATCCCACGTGTCCTCGGCCGCGAATGGAGAAAATTGGTCTATGTCTTACCGAAAGCAATAGGCCTTTTTCTTCTATTACTTATTCCAGGACTCGGACAGACGGTAGGGCCTGTTCTATGGTTTGCTTTTACTGCCTGGATGTTGGCTATTCAATATTGTGACTACCCTTTTGATAATCACAAAGTGAGCTTCAATGATATGCGTTACAGTTTGAAACAAAAACAAGGTAAAGCATATGGGTTTGGTGCCCTAGTGTCATTTTTCACTACGATTCCTATTTTAAACCTCATCGTTATGCCTGTCGCTGTCTGTGGTGCAACTGCGATGTGGGTTAATGAATTCAAGAAATAGAGCGTAAATCACAAAATTTGAAAATGAGGGGGAATTCGCCGTTCTCCCCTCTTTAATTTGTGCCCACATCTGCATATTCATATCATATAACTTTTTAATCCTTTTCTAGTTTTTTCAGCTGTCCTACTCTCTACACAGTTAAATTTTGATAGAACATAAATGGCTTTGAGCGTTAATTATGCTCAATGCTAATAAAGATGATGAAGGATCACGCCATGAGCAAAATCTACGAAGATAATTCACTAACAATCGGTAACACTCCTATCGTTCGCCTAAATAAAGTAAGTAAAGGAAAAGTACTTGCTAAGATTGAATCGCGAAACCCGAGTTTTAGTGTTAAGTGCCGTATTGGTGCAAGCATGATTTGGGATGCTGAAAAACAAGGCAAACTAAAGCCAGGTGTTGAACTTGTTGAACCTACAAGTGGTAACACGGGTATTGCGCTTGCTTTCGTAGCAGCGGCTCGTGGTTACAAACTGACTCTGACTATGCCTGAGTCGATGAGCTTAGAACGCCGTAAGCTTCTAAAAGCGCTGGGTGCGAACCTAGAACTGACAGAAGCAGCAAAAGGCATGAAAGGTGCGATTGCAAAAGCAGAAGAGATCGTTGCAAGCAACCCTGACAAGTACCTACTTCTTCAGCAGTTCAACAACCCAGCTAACCCTGAAATCCACGAGAAAACCACTGGTCCAGAAATCTGGGATGCAACAGACGGTGAGATCGATGTATTCGTAGCGGGCGTTGGTACGGGCGGTACAATCACAGGTACAAGCCGTTACATTAAAGGTGAGAAAGGTAAGAACATTGTTTCTGTCGCAGTAGAGCCAGCTGAATCACCAGTCATCACTCAAGCGTTAGCAGGTGAAGAAATTCAGCCAGCGCCACACAAAATTCAAGGTATCGGTGCGGGCTTTATCCCTGGAAACTTAGATTTAGAGCTTCTAGACCGCGTTGAGACAGTAACTTCTGAAGAAGCGATTGAAATGGCTCGTCGCCTAATGGAAGAGGAAGGTATCCTAGCGGGTATTTCTTCAGGCGCAGCAGTCGTTGCTGCAAACCGACTAGCAGAACTGCCTGAATTTGAAGGAAAAAACATTGTAACTGTATTACCAAGTTCAGGTGAACGATACCTAAGTACTGCGCTATTTTCAGGCATCTTTACCGAGAAAGAGAACCAACAGTAATACGTATCGAAATCAAATTTTCGTCTAAAAAAGCCCCTTATAGGGGCTTTTTTGTTGATCCTTATTTCACCTTTGGTAATATCAGGATTGTTTTATTTCTAGCTTCAAAATAAAAAAGCTTAGTAAGAATTTATCTCACTATGAAATCCGACACAGATTGGAGTCATAAGTGAAAAATTGATAACCAGTATCAGTTATGAAACGGCCACAGTGCCCAGCTTGTAGCAGATTACAAAGTTAGCAGTTAAGCTAAATCTGGTTAATAAACTATCTAAATATAAATCAATTGGGGTATTTAACATGTACGAGAAGCAAGTAGAAATCACTGCTGAAAACGGTCTTCACACTCGCCCAGCGGCACAGTTCGTGAAAGAAGCAAAATCATTTGACGCGGACATCACTGTGACTTCTAACGGTAAAAGCGCTAGCGCAAAGAGCCTGTTTAAACTACAAACTCTTGGCCTAGTAAAAGGTACAGTAGTTTCTATCTCAGCTGAGGGCCCACAAGCTCAACAAGCTGTAGACCACCTAGTTGCTCTAATGGATCAACTGCACTAATCAGGTCTACTATTTCTAAAGCCATTTTGTGAAAGCAAAATGGCTTTGTTGGAAATAGAGCAGAATTTAAGCTACTAATTATCGTTAGTACACTCATTATTCTCCCGTTTTTAAAGTTGACCAATTTAAGGTAAAGCTATGATTTCAGGCATCCTAGCATCTCCTGGTATTGCTGTTGGTAAAGCATTACTACTTCAAGAAGATGAAATTGTCCTAAACACAAACACTATTTCTGATGATCAAGTAGAAGCAGAAGTTGCGCGTTTCTTTGACGCTCGTAACAAGTCTTCAGCTCAACTAGAGACCATCAAACAGAAAGCACTAGAAACCTTCGGTGAAGAGAAAGAAGCGATCTTTGAAGGTCACATCATGCTTCTTGAAGACGAAGAGCTAGAGGAAGAAATCCTAGCACTTATCAAAAATGACAAGATGCACGCTGATAACGCTATCCACACCGTTATCGAAGAACAAGCTGCTGCACTTGAGTCGTTAGACGATGAGTACTTAAAAGAGCGTGCAACGGACATTCGTGACATCGGCACTCGTTTCGTTAAAAACGCACTGGGTATCAACATCGTTTCTCTCAGCGACATCAATGAAGAAGCCATCTTGGTGGCTTACGACCTAACACCATCTGAAACTGCTCAAATCAATCTAGACTACGTTCTTGGTTTCGCGTGTGACATTGGTGGTCGTACTTCACATACGTCAATCATGGCACGCTCTCTAGAACTTCCCGCTATCGTTGGTACTAACGACATCACTAAGAAAGTGAAGAATGGCGACATGCTGATTCTTGACGCGATGAACAACAAGATCGTTGTAAACCCTTCTGAAGCTGAAGTAGAAGAAGCAAAAGCAGTTAAAGCGGCATTCCAAGCTGAAAAAGAAGAGCTAGCGAAGCTGAAAGACCTGCACGCAGAGACGACTGACGGTCACCGCGTTGAAGTATGCGGCAACATCGGTACGGTAAAAGACTGCGACGGCATCATCCGTAACGGTGGTGAAGGCGTTGGTTTGTACCGTACTGAATTCCTATTCATGGACCGCACTGCGCTGCCTACTGAAGACGAACAATACCAAGCGTACAAAGAAGTTGCAGAAGCCATGAACGGCGAATCTGTAATTATCCGTACAATGGATATCGGCGGCGACAAAGATCTACCATACATGGATCTTCCTCAGGAGATGAACCCGTTCCTAGGCTGGCGCGCCGTTCGTATCAGCTTGGACCGTCGTGAAATCCTACGCGACCAGCTACGTGGTATCCTACGTGCTTCTGCACACGGTAAGCTACGTATCATGTTCCCAATGATTATCTCTGTTGAAGAAATCCGTGAGCTTAAGAAAGCGATCGAAGAATACAAAGCAGAGCTACGTGCTGAAGGTCTTGCTTTCGACGAAAACATCGAAACCGGTGTCATGGTTGAAACCCCAGCGGCAGCAGCAATCGCACACCACTTAGCGAAGGAAGTTGCTTTCTTCTCTATCGGCACCAACGACCTAACTCAGTACACGCTAGCCGTTGACCGTGGTAACGAGATGATTTCTCACCTATACAACCCACTATCACCAGCGGTACTTACCGTGATCAAGCAAGTTATCGATGCTTCTCACGCTGAAGGTAAGTGGACTGGTATGTGTGGTGAGCTAGCAGGTGATGAGCGTGCAACGCTTCTACTTCTAGGTATGGGCCTTGATGAGTTCTCAATGAGCGGTATCTCTATCCCTAAAGTGAAGAAAGTGATCCGCAATTCTAACTTCGCAGAAGTGAAGGCGATGGCAGAAGAAGCGTTGTCGCTTCCAACAGCGGCTGAAATCGAAGCCGTTGTTGAAAAGTTCATCGCAGAGAAATCTCAATAATCTGTTAATTCCAATGAGATAGACGGCGAAAGTAGTCGTCTATCTTTTAAGATTGGTATACTATAATTCGACAGAATTACATAAAAAACGTTAGGAGCATGACACAATGGGTCTGTTTGATAAACTTAAGAAGCTTGTATCTGATGACAGCGCTGACGCTGGTGCAATCGAAATCATCGCACCTCTATCAGGTGAGATCGTAAACATCGAAGATGTGCCAGACGTTGTTTTCGCTGAGAAAATCGTTGGTGACGGTATTGCTATCAAGCCTGCAGGCAACAAAATGGTAGCTCCTGTAAACGGCACTATCGGTAAGATCTTCGAGACTAACCACGCATTCTCTATCGAATCTGATGACGGCGTAGAGCTATTTGTTCACTTCGGTATCGACACTGTTGAGCTAAAAGGTGAAGGTTTCACACGTATCGCTGAAGAAGGCCAATCTGTAAAAGCAGGTGACACAATCATCGAATTCGATTTGGCACTTCTAGAAGAAAAAGCAAAATCGACACTAACGCCAGTTGTTATCTCTAACATGGACGAAATCAAAGAGCTTCACAAGCTTTCTGGCTCTGTAACTGTTGGTGAAACACCAGTTCTACGTGTAACTAAGTAATTCTCACTTAGCGAATCTAAAAAAACGCTGCCAATGGCAGCGTTTTTTATTGTTCATTGTTTGAAGTGCCTACTTTAACCCAAGCGCGTACTTCAATACTTGCGTTTTAATTGGCCCCGACTTCTCGGCAACTTTTAATGCTGCATTTCGCATAAACTTCAGCGGAGCCAAATCATTGCTAAATCCTTTATAGAAAAAATCCATACCCGTCTGCATTAACATGTTGTCTGGGCGGCGCTTTCGTTCATATGTTTTCAACAGTTCAATAGACAGCACTTCTTTTCCTTCCGTCGCCTCTAACAACGCCTCTACATCCTTAAAGCCTAAGTTAACCCCCTGCCCGGCCAGCGGGTTAATCGTATGTGCAGAGTCACCAACCAACACACACCCTTGCTTGAAGTACGTTTGTGCATGGCGGCGTGTCAGTGGAAATGAACCAAACTGCAGCACCTTAACCTCTCCCAGCTCAGCGGGAAAATGCGCCATCACTTCTTGTCGTAGCTGCTCTTTAGACATACCACACAACTGTTTAATTCGTTTCGGTGAGTCATACCAAACCAAAGAACCTTGATGACCACATAACGGAAGAAACGAGCGCGGACCTGACGGATTAAATTGCTGCCATGTAATGTCTTGCTGTGGTAATTCGGTTTCAACATTGATGAGCATACAGTGCTGGCGATAATCCCATGCCGTCACACCTATCCCAGCTAACGCCCTAACTTTGGAATTCGCCCCATCAGCCCCTACCACCAAATCGGCTTCGAAACTATCGCCCGATGCCAAGGTCACCTTTGAGACTGTATCAAACTCAATCTGGCTAAGCGTTTCAGGGCAGCGGATCGTTAGGTTTGGATATTTCTCAAACTCAGCCCAAAGTCCTAATTGGATGAGACGGTTCTCCACGATGTAGCCCAAGCGTTCCATATTCAACTCATCAGAATGGAAACGAGTACGGCAATCGGGATGCTCCCAAGTTTCTAGGCGGCGATACGGGCATACTCGCATGTCTGATACGTGATGCCATGCCCCCAACTTACTAAGAATTTCGACGGAGTGTTCAGATATCGCAGATACTCGAATGTCCATTGACTGGTCTGGAGAATAAGTAAGAGGCGCTTGCCCTTCAATGACAACAACCTGTCTGCCCTGCTTTGCAAAACCCAATGCAACAGCAGCGCCTACCATGCCCCCACCGATGACGGCAACATCATATCTGCTCATATTTTGTACTTCATCATATTGATTATTTGGCTGTTTTTTATTGTACGATTTCACTACTAAAATGTAACTAAAAACCTTGCCCGTTATCTGGGCAAACCCCTATACAATATAGGCTTTAAGAGAATTTGTGACAGCACTAGTCAGTAGGTTTTTAAAGCAGTACAATACGCCGCTTATCCGCCGAGAGGGCGGTTAAAACTCGGTCACCATATTGAAGCAACATCGGTGACTTACTGGAAATATTGGGCGATTTGCTCCCTTAATTTAAACTAACGATCGAGCGAACAACATGAGTAAAAAACTGCTAATTAAAACCTGGGGCTGCCAGATGAACGAATACGATTCATCAAAAATGGCGGATCTACTGAACGCGGCTAACGGCTATGAGCTGACAGAAGAACCAGAAGAAGCAGACGTATTACTACTTAATACCTGTTCAATCCGCGAAAAAGCACAAGAGAAGGTATTCCACCAGCTAGGTCGTTGGAAAACGCTAAAAGATAAAAAAGAAGGCGTTGTGATCGGTGTGGGCGGTTGTGTTGCGACTCAAGAAGGCGACCACATTCGTGAACGTGCACCGTTTGTTGACGTTATCTTCGGCCCACAAACGCTGCACCGTCTACCTGAGATGATCAAACAGTCTCAATCAGATGATGCGCCTGTAATGGATATCTCTTTCCCAGAGATTGAAAAATTTGACCGTCTGCCAGAACCACGTGCAGAAGGCGCGACGGCATTCGTTTCAATCATGGAAGGCTGTTCTAAGTACTGCACTTACTGCGTTGTACCATACACTCGTGGTGAAGAAGTCAGCCGTCCAATGGATGACGTCCTATATGAAATCGCGCAGCTAGCTGAGCAAGGCGTACGTGAAGTCAACCTACTAGGCCAAAACGTAAACGCATACCGTGGTCCAATGCACGATGGTGAGATCTGTTCATTTGCAGATTTACTGCGTCTGGTTGCCTCGATTGACGGTATCGACCGTATTCGCTTTACAACTAGCCACCCGCTAGAGTTCACTGACGACATCATCGCAGTATACGAAGACACACCTGAACTAGTGAGCTTCCTACACCTGCCAGTACAAAGTGGTAGTGACCGCGTTTTGACAATGATGAAACGCCCACACACTGGCATTGAGTACAAGTCAATCATCCGTAAACTGCGTAAAGCACGCCCTGATATTCAAATCAGTTCTGACTTTATCGTTGGTTTCCCAGGTGAGACAGATAAAGACTTCCAAGACACTATGAAGCTAATCAAAGACGTCGACTTCGACATGAGCTTTAGCTTTATCTTCTCTCCTCGCCCAGGCACGCCTGCCGCTGATTATCCATGTGATATTCCTGAACAAGAGAAGAAAGATCGTCTTTACGAACTACAACAAACAATCAACAGCCAAGCTATGCGTTACTCTCGCCTAATGCTAGGTACAGAGCAGCGTGTTCTAGTTGAAGGTCCATCTAAGAAAAACCTGATGGAGCTGCGTGCTCGTACAGAGAACAACCGTGTCGTTAACTTTGAAGGTAACGCGGATCTGATTGGTCAATTTGTCGATGTGAAGATCACTGACGTATTTGCAAACTCACTACGCGGTGAAATCGTACGTACTGAAAAAGACATGGACCTACGTACTATCATCTCTCCAACGCAGATGATGGCGAAGACCAAGCGCGAAGATGAGCTAGGTGTTGCAACGTTTACGCCTTAAAGCTTGAAAATATCTGTCTGAGTTACCATCTTAGATATAGATACCTATCGCCATTAGAAGCCCGGTCTCAATCGGGTTTCTACCCAATGGCAAACATTGAGAGGCAACTTTGAGCAATAAAATCGTAACACTAGAAATTGATCTAGAACCTTCTGATAATCGCCGCCTGGCTAGCCTTTGCGGTCCTTTCGACGACAATATCAAACACTTAGAACGCCGTTTGGGTGTAGAAATCAGCTACCGTGGTAACTTCTTTACGATCGTAGGCAAGCCTCATACTTCAGCGGCTGCGCTTGAAATCATCAAAACTCTGTACGTTAACACCGCGCCCGTTCGTGGCAACATTCCAGATATCGAGCCAGAAGAAATCCACTTGGCTATTAAAGAAACCGGGATTTTGGAGCAAAACACAGAGTCGAATATCGAGCACGGCAAAGAAGTCTTTATCAAGACGAAAAAAGGCGTAATCAAACCGCGTACACCAAACCAGGCTCAGTACTTGGTCAACATGGTGACACACGACATCTCTTTCGGTGTTGGTCCTGCTGGTACGGGTAAAACTTACCTAGCGGTTGCCGCTGCTGTTGATGCACTTGAGCGCCAAGAAATTCGTCGTATTTTGCTGACTCGCCCTGCAGTCGAAGCTGGTGAAAAACTGGGCTTCTTGCCTGGCGATTTAAGCCAAAAAGTCGATCCATACCTTCGTCCACTATACGACGCATTATTCGAGATGCTAGGCTTTGAACGCGTAGAGAAGCTTATTGAGCGTAACGTGATTGAAGTTGCTCCACTGGCGTACATGCGTGGTCGTACACTTAACGACGCGTTTATTATTCTTGATGAAAGTCAGAACACCACTGTGGAACAGATGAAAATGTTCCTAACCCGTATTGGCTTTAATTCACGCGCTGTTATCACTGGTGACGTCACTCAGATTGACTTACCAAGAGGCGCGAAATCTGGTTTACGTCATGCCATTGAAGTGCTGAATGAAGTCGACGAGATCAGCTTCAATTTCTTCCAATCGGATGATGTGGTCCGCCACCCTGTCGTTGCGCGTATTGTTAACGCCTATGAAAAATGGGAAGCACAAGACCAGAAAGAGCGTAAAGAATACGAGAAACGCCGTAGAGAGGAACGCGAAGCGAAACTATTGGACACTCAAAATAGCCCAATGGAAAACGTTTCGGTGGATGAGAGCAAAGAATCATGAGTATCGAACTTGATCTTCAGCTAGCTGTCGAAGATGAAAATGGGTTACCTCAGTTTGACGACATTCATCATTGGCTAAGTCGAGCGGTGGAAAAATTTCAGCCTCAGGCAGAAGTCACCGTTCGTATTGTCGACGAAGAAGAGAGCCACCAGCTTAATCACGATTACCGCGGCAAAGATAAACCAACCAACGTGCTGTCATTTCCGTTTGAAGCACCACCGGGAATGGAGATTGACTTACTGGGCGATCTCATCATTTGTCGCCAGGTGGTTGAGCGCGAAGCCGCAGAACAAGATAAGCCCTTGATGGCACATTGGGCGCATATGGTTGTACATGGCAGCCTGCATCTGCTAGGTTATGATCATATCGAGGATGACGAAGCTGAAGAGATGGAGTCTCTCGAAACAGAAATCATGCAATCTATGGGTTTTGAAGACCCCTATATTGCTGAAAAACAAAGCTAATTTAGAAACATCAAAAATTAGCCTATGTGTGCTATCACACTTCTGATAGCGTTACTTAAATGAGAAACAATGAACGAAGACAATTCGACCTCATCTCTAGAAGGTAAGAAAGAAAAATCTGAAGGTCCGAGTAGAAAGTCCTTCTTCGGCCGCCTAGGTCAAATCTTCCAGGGTGAACCTAAAGATCGCCAAGAACTTGTAGAAGTTATCCGCGATTCTGAAGAAAATGACCTGATTGACCATGACACTCGAGACATGCTCGAAGGTGTTATGGAGATCGCTGAAATGCGAGTGCGCGATATCATGATCCCACGCTCGCAAATGGTTACCGTTGACCGTAGCGACGATCTCGACGCACTGGTTAACCTTATCACCGATGCAGCGCACTCGCGCTACCCTGTCATCAGTGAAGATAAAGACCATGTAGAAGGCATCCTGCTTGCGAAGGACTTACTAAAATACTTAGGCTCAGACTGTGCGCCATTTGATATCGAACAAGTTATCCGTCCTGCGGTGGTTGTTCCTGAAAGTAAACGAGTAGATCGTCTACTAAAAGAATTCCGTGAGGAACGTTATCACATGGCAATTGTTGTCGATGAGTTCGGAGGCGTTTCTGGCCTTGTCACCATCGAAGACATCCTTGAAGAAATCGTGGGTGAAATTGAAGACGAATTCGATGATGAAGAAGAGCTGGATATCCGTAAGCTGAGTAAGCATACCTATTCAGTGAAAGCTTTAACAACCATCGAAGAGTTCAATGGAAGTTTCAAAACGTCGTTCAGCGATGAAGAGGTCGACACTGTTGGTGGTATGGTCATGACAGCATTCGGTCACCTACCTTCACGCGGTGAAGTCGTGGATATCGAAGGCTATAGCTTTAAAGTCACCTCAGCAGATAACCGACGCGTGTTACAAATTCAAGTAACCGTCCCCGACGAAGAGCCTCTTCCAGAAACGACTGAAGAGTAACGCTAATTCCCTTTTAAAGGGGTACTCAGATAAGATTACGATGATTAATACGATTTTTCATCGCCTAAAACGGCCGCTCGCGGCCGTTTTTGTTGGCGCTATAACCACACTTGCTTTTGCACCTTATCAAATTTGGCCATTGGCATTCGTCAGCCCGGCCCTATTGCTTATTTTACTTCACCGCCAGTCAAGCAAACACGCGCTTGGTATTGGTTACGCATGGGGACTGGGTCAATTTGCTACAGGTGTCAGTTGGGTCTATGTCAGCATCGACCATTTTGGCGGCATGCCCAAAATAGCCAGTCTATTTTTAATGGCGCTGCTGATTGCGTATCTCGCGATCTACCCTGCCCTTTTTAGCTGGAGCTTAAATCGCTTTTTCCCAAACTCAAACCGCACTCGTTTCTTACTAACCGCACCCGCCCTATGGTTGATATTTGATTGGTTACGCGGATGGGTAATGACAGGTTTCCCTTGGTTGTGGCTTGGCTACAGCCAGATAGACAGCCCACTAGCAAATTTTGCCCCGATAGGTGGCGTGGAACTACTGACTCTACTCATGGTGCTCAGCGCGGGTAGCATTGCATATGCGTTCATTAAAAAGCAGTGGATGCATTTACTTATCCCTATCGTCATCTTGTCTGCTGGCTATGGCTTAAAAGCCGCGAACTGGGTGACACCTAATCCATCCAGCACGACAAAACTGGCTTTAATCCAAGGTAATATCGCCCAAGAGCTTAAATGGGTGCCTAGCCAACGCTGGCCCACCATCATGAAATATACCGATCTCACACGAGAGAACTGGGATGCAGACATCATCATCTGGCCAGAAGCGGCAATTCCCGCCTTTGAGTTTGAAGTTTCCTCGTACTTAAGCAATCTTGATTCAGCGGCAAAATTGAACAACAGCGCGGTCATAACTGGTGTGGTCAATCAAGGAGCAAACAAACAGTTCTACAACAGCATTCTTACTGTTGGGAATACGGCGTATGGCGATTACAGTTATGACATGAACCAGCGTTATCACAAACACCACTTACTACCATTTGGTGAGTTTGTTCCATTCGAAAAGATCCTGCGACCACTTGCGCCGTTTTTTAATCTTCCGATGTCGTCATTTAGCAATGGGGAATTTATCCAACCAAACATAGACGCCAACGGAAAGCAGATGGCACCGGCACTCTGCTATGAAATTATCTTTAACGAGCAGGTTCGCCAAAACATCACCGAAGAGACTGACTTTATCCTCACGCTATCAAACGATGCTTGGTTTGGTCGCTCTATTGGCCCATTGCAACATATGGAAATTGCCCGTATGCGTGCTCTGGAACTCGGTAAACCAGTGATTCGTTCAACCAACAACGGAGTCACCGCAGTCACGGATTACAAAGGCAACATTGTCGAACAAATCCCTCAATTTAAAACTGGTGTTCTCCGTACGGAAGTGGTGTCAACGTCTGGTCAAACGCCCTATCGACAAATTGGAAGCTGGCCACTCTACCTATGGGTAGTGTTGAGTTTGTTTGTTGGTGTGGTGATGGCAAGAAGAAGAGGCGATACACAATAAGTACCCCCCTCGAATATTCTTTCGATGGAGTACGTATTGGCTCAGAGGTAACAAGCGGCTTCAACATTCATTGAAGCCGCTGTTTTAGTTACGGCTTAAGTGCCTGACGGGTAAATCCGGTACAGCCACACTTCGAACAAGGAATAATAACGGTTGGATGATTGTATTCTGTTTTATGACCACATTCGTCGCACACCAGAATGCCTAAACCGATGACATCACCCGCTTGATAAAGCCCTTGGTGTTCAAGGTCATCGAAAAGCTCTACCCATTCCACTTTCGTCCGGTCTGTAATTTCCAATAACCCTTGCCAGATAGAATCAGCGATCATCAGGTAGAAAGGCCCACTTTTCGACTCTTCATAGCTTTCAGCAAACTCTTTTAAATCCGATTTTACGTAAGCAGAAACCAACGCAAGTTCATCTTTTGTTAAGTCATTGGCGGCTTCAACCACTTTGCCCGACTTTTCTAAAACGCGGTTAACTTCATCTGGGCTATGTTTGAGTGCTTCAACCACATCTTCAAACATTTCCTCATAACCTTCTTTACGTTTTGGCATAGTTCCCCCTCCTGACTGAGATTTGAAGAGTGTCGGCTATTGTTGAACCTCGCTCCTTTAGGTATTCTATGACGATCTATTTAAGTCTGTTCTAACCGAACTCACAAATTCCAAGATAACCGGATACCATCGATGCAAGAACAATACAACCCACAAGACATTGAACAGAAAGTTCAAAAGCACTGGGATGACAACAAGACCTTTGTTGTAAGTGAAGACCCAAATAAAGAAAAATTCTACTGTCTATCCATGTTCCCTTACCCAAGTGGTCGACTGCACATGGGCCACGTGCGCAACTACACCATCGGTGACGTAGTATCTCGCTTCCAACGCCTACAAGGCAAAAACGTAATGCAACCAATTGGTTGGGATGCATTCGGTCTACCTGCAGAAAACGCCGCAGTGAAAAATAACACAGCGCCTGCACCATGGACTTACGAAAACATCGAATACATGAAGAACCAACTTAAGCTTCTTGGCTTTGGTTACGACTGGAACCGTGAATTCGCAACATGTACTCCTGAGTACTACCGTTGGGAACAAGAGTTCTTCACTAAGCTTTACGAAAAAGGCCTAGTTTACAAGAAGACATCTTCTGTTAACTGGTGTCCGAATGACCAAACGGTTCTTGCAAACGAGCAGGTTGAAGACGGCTGCTGCTGGCGTTGTGATACGCCTGTAGAGCAAAAAGAGATCCCACAGTGGTTCATCAAAATCACTGAATACGCGCAAGAGCTACTTGACGATCTAGACAACCTAGACGGTTGGCCGGAGATGGTGAAAACCATGCAGCGCAACTGGATCGGCCGCTCTGAAGGCGTTGAATTAAAGTTTGAAGTAAAAGGCCAGCAAGACCTAGAAGTGTACACAACGCGTCCAGACACGCTAATGGGTGTGACTTACGTTGGTATCGCAGCAGGTCACCCTCTCGCAGCTATCGCAGCAGAAAACAACCCTGAACTCGCAGCATTCATCGAAGAGTGTAAGAACACTAAGGTTGCTGAAGCTGAGCTTGCGACAATGGAGAAGAAAGGTATGGCGACTGGCCTTACTGCTATTCACCCATTGAACGGTCGTGAAGTGCCAGTGTACGTAGCTAACTTCGTTCTGATGGACTACGGTACAGGCGCTGTAATGGCAGTACCAGCACACGATCAACGTGACTACGAGTTCGCAACGAAATACGGCCTAGACATCGTGCCTGTAATCAAGCCAGTTGACGGCAGCGAGCTAGACATCTCTGAAGCAGCCTACACAGAGAAAGGGGTGCTGTTCGATTCAGGTGAATTCGACGGCCTAGAATTCCAAGCAGCGTTCGATGCAATTTCTGCAAAGCTAGAAGCAGAAGGCAAAGGTACTAAGACAGTTAACTTCCGTCTACGTGACTGGGGTGTATCTCGTCAACGTTACTGGGGCGCTCCAATCCCAATGGTAACCACTGAAGACGGTGAAGTTCACCCAGTACCAGCTGACCAACTACCAGTGATTCTTCCAGAAGACGTGGTGATGGACGGCGTAACCAGCCCAATCAAAGCAGACAAAGAGTGGGCGAAGACAACCTTCAACGGTGAACCAGCTCTACGTGAGACAGATACGTTCGATACCTTCATGGAATCGTCTTGGTACTACGCACGTTACTGTTCACCACAAGCTGACGACATTCTAGATCCAGAAAAAGCGAACTACTGGCTACCAGTAGACCAGTACATTGGTGGTATCGAGCACGCTTGTATGCACCTACTGTACTCACGCTTCTTCCACAAACTTCTACGTGACGCTGGCTACGTGACTTCTGACGAGCCGTTCAAGCAACTACTATGTCAAGGCATGGTACTGGCTGATGCGTTCTACTTTGAGAACGAGAAAGGCGGTAAAGAATGGGTTGCACCAACGGATGTAGCGGTTGAGCGTGACGGTAAAGGTCGCATCACTTCAGCTAAAGACACTGAAGGCCGTGATGTAACGCACTCAGGCATGATCAAGATGTCTAAGTCTAAGAATAACGGTATCGACCCTCAAGAGATGGTAGACAAATACGGCGCTGACACAGTACGTCTATTCATGATGTTCGCGTCTCCAGCAGACATGACTCTAGAATGGCAAGAGTCTGGTGTAGAAGGTGCAAACCGCTTCCTGAAACGTGTTTGGAAACTGGTTAACGAGCACACATCAAAAGGTGCAGCAGAAGCAGTCGATGCAGCAGCACTTTCTGGCGACCAGAAGGCACTTCGTCGTGACGTTCACAAGACTATCGCGAAAGTGACTGATGACGTTGCTCGTCGTCAAACGTTCAACACCGCTATCGCAGCAATCATGGAACTGATGAACAAACTAGCGAAAGCACCTCAAGAATCTGCGCAAGATCGTGCAATCCTTGATGAAGCACTAAAAGCGGTTGTTGCAATGCTTTACCCAATCACTCCGCACATCTCATACGAGCTATGGGCTGCGCTAGGTGAAGCAGATATCGACAACGCGGTATGGCCAACGTTCGACGAGAAAGCACTTGTTGAAGACGAGAAGACTATCGTTGTTCAAGTTAATGGTAAGCTTCGTGCGAAATTAACTGTCGCGGCAGACGCAACAAAAGAGCACGTTGAAGAGCTTGGTCTAAACGACGAAAACGTGGTGAAATTCACAGAAGGCCTGACTGTACGTAAAGTGATTTATGTACCTGGTAAACTTCTGAACATCGTGGCGAACTAATTGACCGCCTTATAGTCTTAAGCAGGGTGCAATCGCGCCCTGCTTTATTTATCTTAGCGCTTTACTCGTTGGTAGAGTCTTAAGATAAATAATCCAATAAACCATTGAGAGTCTTTCATCTATGTTTCGTAGAGAATCGAAGTTTCGTAGAGCATCTAACCTGTTTTCATTTTCCTCTGTAAAGCTCACAACAGCCATTCTCACCGCAAGTTTACTTGCCGGCTGTGGCTTCCACCTACGCGGTGACTATTCTGTACCAGAGGAATTCAATACGCTCTCTCTCACAAGTTATGATTCATACAGCACCTTTACAAGAATGATGAAAGGTCAGCTACGCATGAATGAAATCAATGTCGTCGAGCCAGCGGAAGACGTTCCTAATCTCCACCTAATATCCGAAAGTGTCGGCGAACGCACTTTATCACTCTACCAAACCACACGAGCGGCAGAAAAAGAGATCACATTCAACGCCTCATACCGTGTAACCGCCCCGAATATTGGCAGCAAAACGTTGTCGACCAGCGTAACACGTAGTTATCTGGATAACCCTCTTACTGCACTTGCTAAATCCGTTGAACGCGACATGATCGCAGATGAGATGCGCCAGCTAGCCGCCACTCAGATCATTCGACAAATGGCTCGTTTGAAAGCCGATATTGAGAAAAGCGAGCAACTTGAGTATGAGTTGGATAGCGAAGACGACATCTACCATATTGAGACAGTCACCGAAGAAGAATCCAACAACAGCTACACAGCGCCAGCTCAGTAGAGGCTAAAATGCGAATTTTCGCTGACCGATTAATGGAGCAGCTTAGCAAGCAGCTCCATCCAACTTATCTCATTTTTGGCAACGAGCCCCTACTGATACAAGAGTCTCGTCAAACGATTCAAAAGTCTGCCTTTGCTCAAGGGTTTGAAGAGCGCCATCGTTTTTCTATCGACTCCTCTTTTGACTGGAACATCGTCTTTGATTGTTGCCAGGCTATGAGTTTGTTTTCAGCAAGGCAATTGATAGAACTTGAGCTCCCAGAATCAGGTGTAAATGCGGCGATTGCCAAAGAGTTGCTCGCAGTTTCCGAGCTGTTGCATAACGACATCATTCTCGTCGTCATCGGCAGTAAACTCACCAAAGCCCAAGAAAACGCGAAATGGTTTAAAACGCTGAACAATAACGGCTGCTGGGTGAACTGCTTGACACCCGACATCCAAAGGCTTCCACAGTTTGTGCAAACTCGATGCCGTGCATTGAACCTAAAACCAGATCCAGAAGCAGTGCAACTTTTGGCTCAATGGCATGAGGGTAACTTGTTTGCGTTAACACAAAGCCTGGAAAAGCTTGCTCTAATCTACCCGGATGGAGAGCTGAACTTAATTCGCTTAGAAGAGTCTTTAAGTCGACATAATCACTTTACAGCTTTTCATTGGGTCGATGCGCTTCTCGCCGGAAAAGCCAACCGCGCTCAACGCATCATCAGACAGCTTGAAGCAGAAGGTGTGGAAGTGGTTATCTTAGCGAGAACCATTCAAAAAGAGCTATCTCAACTGCTTTCTATGTCGCAAATGCTAAAGGCAATGCCGATGGGGAAAGTCTTTGATGCTTATAAAGTGTGGCAATCCAAACGACCGCTTTATTCTTCTGCGCTCAACCGACTTTCTGTTACGCGTGTCAGTCAACTTCTGCAAATGCTAGCGAAGATTGAGCTGCTAGCGAAGACTCAATATGACCAATCCAGCTGGCCATTATTGCATCAGTTAAGTATTGAGATGTGCCAACCGCACGTGAAGCTGTAAAAAGCGTGATATACTTCGCCGCCCTAATTTGAACCCAATGACATAACGAGGACACCACCTTGCAACTTGAAAAGCTCAATGATTTTTTAGTAGATAAGGTCGACGACATGAAAGCCCAAAACATCAAAACCATCGATGTTCAGGGAAAATCTAGCATTACCGACTACATGATCATCTGCACTGGCACGTCAAAACGTCATGTTTCCTCAATCGCAGATCACGTAGCCAAAGAGTCTAAGTTAGCGGGCATTACACCATTAGGTATTGATGGTGAAGCTCAAGGCGAATGGGTTGTTCTTGATATGGGCACAACCATTGTCCACATCATGCAAGAAGAACAACGAGAGCTTTACCAACTTGAAAAGCTTTGGGGCTAACGTATGAAAATACAATTGATTGCCGTTGGTACAAAAATGCCAAAGTGGGTTGAGGAAGGCTTTCAGGAGTATCGCCGCCGCTTTCCACACGACATGCCGCTAGAACTTGTTGAAATTTCAGCCGGAAAACGCGGAAAAAATGCCGATATTGCAAGAATTCTGCAAAAAGAAGGCGAAGCCATGTTGGCGGCCGTGCCAAAAGGTAATCGAATTGTTACCCTAGATATCCCGGGTAAAAAGTGGGATACCCCACAATTAGCCGAACAGCTAGAAAGTTGGAAGCTCGACGGTCGAGACGTATCCATTTTAATTGGTGGGCCTGAAGGCCTTGCTCCTGCATGTAAAGCTGCGGCAGACCAAAGCTGGTCTCTGTCGGCATTAACGTTACCGCATCCATTGGTTCGTATTGTCATGGCCGAAAGCTTATACCGTGCGTGGAGCATTACTGCAAATCACCCTTATCACCGAGAATAATCATCCATGTTAAGGAAGCGTTCCCGTATTCGGGACTATCAAGAAGAAGCCCGACTATTTCAGAATCGTGCTATTGTCGCTTTCATTGGCATCGTAGCCATGATGGGAATCTTGGTTACGAACCTCTACAACATCCAGGTCAATCAGTATCAGGACTACAAAACTCGCTCCAATGATAACCGTATTAAGGTCGTACCCCTTGCGCCAAACCGTGGCTTAATTTACGACCGAAACGGAGTATTACTCGCTGAAAACCGCCCGGTATTCAGCCTAGAGATAACGCCTGAGAAAATAGACAACATGGACGAGACTATCGCTCGTCTACAAAAAGTGCTGCCCATTACCCCAGAGCATATTGAACGGTTTAATAAAGAGCGTAAGCATACCCGACGTTTTAAGTCTGTACCGCTATTAAACCAGCTAACTCAAGAGCAAGTAGCGAAGTTTTCGGTTAATCAACATAAGTTCCCCGGTGTATCGGTCAACGCCTCTTTAAAACGACATTACCCTTATAGCGAAGTGCTCACTCACGTTATCGGTTATGTGTCTCGCATCAATGACCGTGACGTAGAACGTTTAATTAGAGAAGAAAAATACCCCAATTATCAAGCCACTCGAGATATCGGAAAATTGGGTATAGAGCGTTACTATGAAGATATGCTCCACGGCACTGCAGGTTATCAAGAAGTCGAGGTCAACAGCCATGGCCGAGTCATACGAACACTGAAATATGTTCCACCCATTCCGGGAAAAGACATCGTTCTAAATCTCGATATCAATTTACAACTCTACGTCCATCAACTATTGGACGACAGACGCGGTAGTGTGGTTGTGCTTGATCCGGAAGACAATGGTGTCCTCGCCATGGTATCCAGCCCTAGCTACGATCCAAACCCGTTTGTCCATGGTATTTCTGGCAAAGCGTACAGTTCATTGCTTAATGATAAGAACCGCCCTCTGGTTAACAGAGCAACGTTAGGTATTTATCCACCCGCATCAACCATTAAGCCATTTATAGCGGTTGCCGCTTTACAAGAAGGCGTGATCACCCCTAACACCACTCGAAACGACCCGGGCTTTTGGAGGATTCCAAACTCGAAAACCAAACCGTTTCGCGACTGGCGACGTTGGGGACATGGGAAGGTCGACATTGTTAAGTCAATTGAAGAGTCTGTCGATACCTTCTTCTATCAAATCGCTTACGATATGGGCATTGATAGAATTTCCCGCTGGATGATGATGTTTGGCTTTGGCGATTACACCGGCATTGATATTCACGAAGAAAGTCAGGCCAACATGCCAACGCGCGATTGGAAAATGGGCAGACACCGTACACCTTGGTATCAGGGCGATACGATTCCAGTCGGCATCGGGCAAGGTTATTGGACTGCCACACCAATGCAAATCGCAAAAGCGACGTCCGTATTAGTCCACCGTGGCGAAGTCATGGCACCGCACTTACTGCGCTCGACGATTGAAAACGGCCAGAAGTTTGATAGTCAGAAACTGACAAATGTGGAAACGTACCCACCCATTACTGGTGTTCCGGATCGTTACTGGGATCTTGCTGTAGAGGGCATGCGCCTAGTCAACCACGGAAAAAAAGGCACCGCGAGACGCGCTTTTGTCAACATGGAGTATATGAGCGCTGGTAAATCAGGTACTGCTCAGGTGTTTGGCCTAGGTGAAAATGAAGAATATAACGCTGACGAAATTGCAGAACATCTACGCGACCATGCGTTATTTACTGGTTTTGCACCTATCGATCACCCCAAACTTATTGTCACTATGGTTTTAGAAAACGCGGGGGGTGGTTCATCACAAGGCGGGCCTGTAGTACGAAATATTTTCGATCATGTAATACTAGATAAGAAAGAGGTTGAAAACTAATGGATTTAAATCCAGCAACTGGGGAAAACCGTGCCCTTTTTGAACGCTTTCACCTCGATCTGCCACTGTTACTCGGTATTTTGGTGCTGATGGGCTTCGGGCTAGTCGTGATGTATAGCGCCAGTGGACAGAACCTAGAAATGATGGATCGCCAAGCGATACGAATGGGATTGTCACTTGGAATCATGTTGTTGCTCGCTCAAGTGTCACCAAGGACGTATGAATCCCTTGCACCGCTTCTGTTTTTTGTCGGTGTATTGCTGCTTCTTGGCGTACTTTTCTTTGGCGAATCGTCTAAAGGTGCACAGCGATGGTTGAACCTTGGTTTTGTCCGTTTTCAGCCGTCGGAACTATTAAAACTTGCAGTCCCCCTCATGGTTGCTCGATACATAGGTAAGCGTTCACTACCACCGTCATTTCAGACTCTTGTCATGTCTTTGGTGATGGTGTTTGTGCCTACGATTCTTATCGCTAAGCAACCAGACTTAGGCACCTCCATTCTGATTGCAGCTTCAGGTATTTTTGTTATTTTCCTGTCCGGTATCAGTTGGAAAATCATTTTCGGTGCCGCATGTGCTTTGGGCGCATTCTTACCGATACTCTGGTTCTTCTTAATGCGCGAGTACCAAAAAGTTCGCGTACGTACCTTGTTCAACCCCGAATCCGATCCCCTGGGTGCTGGCTATCACATCATCCAGAGTAAAATCGCGATTGGTTCTGGGGGAATATCTGGCAAAGGCTGGTTGCAAGGAACACAATCTCAGTTGGAGTTTCTGCCAGAGCGCCATACTGACTTTATCTTTGCAGTTATCGCCGAAGAATGGGGCACAATCGGTATTCTAGGTCTTTTGTGTTTATACCTGTTTATTATCGGTCGCGGTTTATATCTCGCCAGCAAAGCACAAACGGCATTTGGACGTATGATGGCAGGTAGTATCGTACTTAGCTTCTTTGTATACGTTTTCGTGAATATCGGTATGGTAAGTGGCATTCTCCCTGTCGTAGGCGTTCCATTACCTTTAATCAGCTATGGCGGCACTTCGATGGTGACTCTAATGGCTGGCTTTGGCATCCTGATGTCTATCCACACTCACAGAAAAGCATTTTCCAAGGCAATTTAATGATGAAAAACAAACACTTTTTAGCGATTGCTTGTACAGGCATATTACTGGCGGGCTGCTCATCTTCGCCTTCGAAACGCTATTCTATTGATGATGATGTCGCGCCAGAAAGCCCGATTTCCGTCGATCATATTGAGAATGCACACCCTCAGTACGAACCCTATAGCCTAGGTGGAAATAAAAACTACAACCTGCGCGGAGAAAATTACAATATCGTAAAAGAACCTAAAGGCTTTACCCAAGAAGGGGGAGCTTCATGGTATGGCAAAAAGTTTCATGGGCACCTGACTTCTAACGGTGAGGTGTATGACATGTACTCCATGTCTGCTGCACACAAAACGCTTCCACTTCCAAGCTACGTCGAAGTCACCAACCTTAGCAATGGGAAAAAAGTGATTGTAAGAGTCAATGACCGTGGTCCGTTTCACAAAGGTCGAATTATTGATTTAAGCTATGCAGCGGCAGCCAAGCTCGATATGCTTCGTACGGGCACTGCAAAGGTATCGATCAAAGTAATCAGCATCGATCAACCTACCGATCCACGTAAGCAGAAAGCGCTGCCAAAGTATGTTGTTCAAGTCGCGTCATCAAAACATGAAGAAAGATCGAGAACTTTAGCAAAAGACTTGGGTCAAAAAATCAAAGTTGAGAGCTATGTCGACTCAAAGGGCAACCTACACCGAATTTTTCTAGGCCCATTTACTGACTATATGCTTACTCAAAAAGCTCTGGAACACGTCAAGTCACTCGGCTATTCGAGTGCCTTTGTTAAATCATTATAGTTATAGAATTACTCATCCAAGCCATTGAACTGAAAGTGGCTTAGAAAGTTGATTCTGTTAAGATATGGACAGTTAGAAATAAACTTGAATTCAATATGAAAAAAACAACGCTCATTAATTCCGTTATTGCGTCTTCTATTGCACTTTCCGCAACATTCGCATCACCGACTTTCGCAACACCTATTGTTGTGCCAGATGCACCAACTATTGCAGCTAAGGGCTATGTCCTGATGGATTACCATTCAGGAAAAGTTCTTGCTGAGAAAGAAATGAACACTCAACTTTCTCCTGCAAGCTTAACCAAAATGATGACCAGCTATGTCATTGGTCAAGAACTCGCGCGTGGCAATATCTCTGAGGAGGATGACGTCACCATCAGCAAGAATGCATGGGCGAAAAACTTCCCAGATTCTTCAAAAATGTTCATCGAAGTCGGCACAACGGTAAAAGTGAAAGATCTAAACCGTGGCATCATCGTCCAATCCGGTAACGATGCATGTGTTGCGATGGCTGAGCATATTGCTGGCTCTGAAGATGCTTTCGTTGACCTGATGAATGCTTGGGCTGACACCATCGGCATGAAAAACACGAATTTTGCGAACGTTCATGGCCTAGATAACCCAAATCTGTATTCGACGCCTTACGATATGGCACTTCTGGGTAGCGCACTTATCCGTGACGTTCCAGACGAGTACCGTATCTACGCTGAGAAGAAATACTCTTACAATGGTATAACTCAATATAACCGCAACGGCCTGCTATGGGACAAGAGCATGAACGTTGACGGCATCAAAACTGGTCACACGAATAACGCAGGTTACAGCTTGGTCAGCTCTGCGACTGAAGGCAAGATGCGCCTCGTTGCGGTCGTGATGGGAACGCAAAACCAGAACGCTCGTAAATCTGAAAGCAAAAAACTTCTTAGCTATGGTTTCCGTTTCTTTGAAACAGTTGCACCACACAAGGCAGGTGAAACATTCGTAGAAGAAAAAGTCTGGATGGGCGACAAAGACACGGTAGCACTGGGTCTTGACCAAGATACGTATGTAACACTTCCTCGTGGCCAAGCACAGAACCTAAAAGCAAGCTTTGTACTTGAAAAAGAGCTCAAAGCCCCAATTATGAAAGGTGATGTCGTTGGTAAACTATACTATCAACTTGAAGACTCAGATGTAGCAGAATACCCACTTCTTGCTCTTGAAGACGTAGAACAAGGTAGCCTGTTCAGCCGTCTGTGGGATTACATTGTCATGCTTGTTAAAAGCTTTTTGTAACCCAGACGACTATCGTATCTACCCTTGGTAATTGATTAAGATTCATCCAATCAAGCTAATCATATACTTACCTAGGATTTCGTTAAAAGCCGCTGACTGCGGCTTTTTTGCTTCCTAACCGATAGGTTTGGATAACTTGAGATTTAACGTTATTAGCAGTACTATTTCGCGCTGCTAAACCGACTTTCCAACTTGGAGTTTCCTATGCTGACTATTAACTCAGATGCAAAACTGAAAGACCTGCTAGAGTTTCCATGTTCTTTTACTTTCAAAGTAATGGGCCATGCAAAACCAGAGCTACCAGAAAAGGTACTTGAAGTTATTCAACGCCATGCTCCAGGTGATTACAGCCCAGCGATTAAACCAAGCGCAAAGGGCAATTACCACTCGGTATCAATCAACATCACCGCAACGTCTATTGTACAAGTTGAAACATTGTATAAAGAACTGGGTGATATCGACATTGTTCGCATGGTTCTATAATATTATTTGATTAATTCAATTTATTTTGAAAGCAGCTAGGGCTGCTTTCTTTTTAAATATCAACCAGATAATAAACCTTCAGTTTTGCTGGGGTTAAAAATGTGTTACTGGTATATAGTTGAAAAACTCGAACCAGTTTATAATCCCAAAACTTTATTAACTGACGGTAGGATCAGGAATGCAAAACCAGCTTGTTGTGAGATATCTAGGAAGACAAGATTACGAGCCAATTTGGCAAGCAATGCATGATTTCACAGATAACCGTACTGAGGACACCCTAGATGAGGTTTGGCTTGTCGAGCACAACCCGGTATTCACTCAGGGACAAGCAGGTAAAGCAGAGCACCTCCTGAATACGGGAGATATTCCCGTGGTACAAAGTGACCGTGGCGGCCAAGTGACTTATCATGGCCCGGGCCAGTTGGTTGCTTATTTCCTGATCAATTTACGTCGTAAGAAGTTGGGTGTCCGAGACCTCGTTACTCATATCGAGAATCTCGTTATCAACACACTAAAGAATTTCAATATAGAGTCAGCAGCACGACCAGATGCGCCTGGCGTTTATGTTGATGGTAAAAAGATCTGCTCTTTAGGACTTAGAATCCGTAAAGGCTGCTCTTTCCATGGTTTGGCTTTAAACGTAAATATGGATTTAACCCCATTTCTACGCATCAATCCATGTGGCTATGCAGGAATGGAAATGGTTCAGGTAAGCCAACTAGGTGGACCAACAGATCTTGAACAAGTGGAAAAGACTCTCGTCGACGAACTTGTTACTTTGCTTGGTTACGAGCAAGTGGAATTCAACACAGAAGCGCCCCTACGCGACACACAGTAAGAGAAGTAAAGAGAAGCATGAGTAAACCAATCCAAATGGAAAAAGGCGTTAAATACCGCGACGCCGATAAGATGGCATTGATTCCTGTAAAGAACATGCCAACTGAGCAAAAAGAAATCCTGCGCAAACCAGAATGGATGAAGATCAAGCTGCCTGCTGACAGCCAACGCATTCAAGACATTAAGTCTGCAATGCGTAAAAACAATCTTCACTCAGTGTGTGAGGAAGCATCTTGCCCTAACTTGGCAGAATGTTTTAACCACGGCACAGCTACCTTTATGATCCTTGGTGCTATCTGTACACGTCGTTGCCCTTTCTGTGATGTAGCCCACGGCCGCCCGCTTCCTCCAGAAGCAGAAGAGCCGCAGAAGCTTGCAAAAACCATTGCAGATATGAAACTGAAATATGTGGTTATTACTTCTGTAGACCGTGATGACCTGCGTGACGGTGGTGCTCAGCACTTTGCTGACTGTAACCGCGAAATTCGAGCGCTTAACCCGAACATCAAGATTGAAACCCTAGTTCCTGATTTCCGCGGTCGTATGGACGTAGCTCTGGATCTAATGAAAGACAATCCGCCAGATGTCTTCAACCACAACCTTGAAACAGCACCTCGCCTGTACCGTAAAGCACGCCCTGGTGCAAACTATAAGTGGTCACTTGAGCTACTAAGAAAGTTCAAAGAACAGCACCCAAATGTCCCAACTAAATCGGGTCTGATGATGGGTCTTGGTGAAACGAAAGAAGAGATCGTCGAAGTACTCAAAGATCTTCGTGCACACGGCGTAACTATGCTGACACTGGGTCAATATCTAGCGCCAAGCCGTCACCACTTGCCGGTTGAACGTTACGTTCCACCATCAGAGTTTGACGAGCTAAAAGAAATTGCACTTGAACTTGGCTTTACGCACGCTGCCTGTGGTCCATTTGTTCGCTCTTCATACCACGCAGATCTTCAAGCACAAGGCGTTGAAATTAGTTAATTTCATTATGCAACCAAAGTAATACCTGTAAGGCTGACTGATAACGTCAGCCTTTTTCATTTCCATTCTTGAATGAGAACGGACTCTTCTATAGGCTTAGTCCTATCACTAAAAAATAATTGGGAAAACAATGAAAAGACTAGGGATTATTACTATCGCACTGAGTGCACTCGCAGCTGGTTGCTCTTCAAACACGCAGCAAGACAATTTCCGCGAAGCCTCTTTTGAGCTGTGTAACACCGAAGTGAACTTGTACTCTGTCAGCGATGACGGTCGCGTACGTATCTCTTGTGCTGACGGCGCTAAGTTTGCTCTAGACAGCGAAGATACACTAGAGACGATGCGAGATATCAACATCGACTACTGTGATGGTGAAGGTCTAGGTAAATTCAGTGAAAGCCGTAAATACTACTCGTTTAAGTGTAAATCAGGCACGTTACTGAGCATTACAAAGTAACCTCAGTTAAGTAGATTTAAAAAGGGTCGATGTTATTGCATCGACCCTTTTGTTTATCGGTATTACTCTGGCAATAAAAAAGCGCCTTAACCACTGTATACAGTAACTAAAGGCGCTTTTTCAAATCAGTCAGATTATGCGTAAACTGGTAGGCGCTTACAGATAGCCAGAACTTTCTGTTTTGTCGCTTCGATAACTTCTTCGTTACCGATGTTATCCAGTACGTCACACATCCAGTTTGCCAGCTCTTTTGCGTCTTCTTCTGTGAAACCGCGGCGAGTGATTGCTGGAGTACCTACACGGATACCAGAAGTAACAAACGGGCTACGAGGGTCGTTTGGTACTGAGTTCTTGTTTACAGTGATGTTCGCTGCACCTAGTGCCGCATCAGCATCTTTACCTGTGATGTCTTTGTCGATGAGATCAACAAGGAACAAGTGGTTTTCTGTACTGTTAGACACGATTTTGTAACCACGCTCTTGGAACTGAGCAACCATCGCTTTCGCATTCTTAACAACACGACCTTGATAAGCTTTGAACTCAGGCTCCATCGCTTCTTTGAACGCTACTGCTTTACCAGCGATAACGTGCATTAGAGGACCACCTTGACCGCCAGGGAAAACTGCTGAGTTCAGTTTCTTGTACATGTCTTCGCCAGCGTTAGACAGGATAAGACCACCACGTGGACCTGCTAGCGTTTTGTGCGTCGTTGTTGTTACAACGTGTGCGTGCGGGACTGGCGTTGGGTATTCACCTGCCGCGATAAGACCAGCAACGTGCGCCATATCGACGAATAGGTACGCGTCAACTTTGTCTGCGATTTCACGCATGCGTTTCCAATCAACGATTTGAGAGTACGCAGAGAAACCACCGATGATCATCTTAGGTTTGTGCTCAAACGCTAGCGCTTCCATTTCGTCGTAGTTGATTTGTCCTGCTTCATCGATACCGTAAGGGATAACGTTGTAGTGCTTACCAGAGAAGTTTACAGGAGACCCGTGAGTCAGGTGACCACCGTGCGCTAGGCTCATACCTAGAACTGTGTCGCCTGGGTTAAGAAGAGCCATATAAACAGCGCTGTTTGCTTGAGAGCCAGAGTGTGGCTGAACGTTCGCATACTCGCAGCCAAACAGTTTACATGCACGCTCAATCGCTAGGGATTCCACTTTATCTACGTACTCACAACCACCGTAGTAGCGCTTGCCAGGGTAACCTTCAGCGTATTTGTTTGTTAGCTGAGAACCTTGAGCTTCCATTACACGTGGGCTTGTGTAGTTTTCAGAAGCGATTAGTTCGATGTGTTCTTCCTGGCGAAGAGTTTCTTCTTGGATAGCTGCGAATAGATCCGCATCGTAATCCGCGATGTTCATATCACGCTTTAGCATCTGTATCTCCTGACTCAGATTAAGACTTAAAGTTGCAAAAAATCCACTTATGATTCTGACGCAAACGTTTGCATCAACCTAATGGCGCGCATTCTACATAATTTGATCTTGGTCATAAAGAGAAAATTCTAACTTTTCTCATGCAGATTTTTCATAATGATTTTCAAGAGGCGTCATAATTGGCATATCTCAAACATCATCCAGTTGAGATGTGTCAATTTTATCCTTTACACCCCGTAAAACGACAATTACATAGGTTTACCTTAAATTTAGCTCTCAAGCTACCGAAATCCTTATTTTTTCAATAGTATTCGCGCCATTATTTACTCTAAAAGTTTCAATTTGATGGAAAAACACTCACACAAGGAAGATTGGATTGCAATTCTAACTGGGACCTTCTTAGTCGCTCAGGGCGTGTACTTCCTCCAATCAGCCAACTTACTGACGGGCGGTACAACAGGACTTGCTCTGTTAGCCAGTCAATTTGTGTCCGCTTCATTCGGTACGCTCTATTTTTTGGCCAATTGCCCATTTTACTTGTTAGCCTGGAAACGTTTTGGAGCGCGCTTTGCTTTTAATAGTGCGATTTCCGGCGCATTAGTCTCCATCTTTGCCGATCACCTTTACTTGGTGATTACATTAGAAACGGTCAACGAAGTCTACTGCGCGGTTGCTGGCGGATTGTTAATGGGGCTCGGTATGCTCATTTTGTTCCGACACCGTTCGAGTTTGGGTGGCTTCAATGTGCTGTGTTTATTCATTCAGGACAAATTCGGCATCTCTGTTGGAAAGTCCCAATTGATTATTGATGTTTGTATCCTCGTTGCGTCTTTCTTCTTCGTTTCACCTCAAGTGATAGGTTTGTCTATTCTAGGTGCCATTCTTTTAAATGTCGTACTGGCAATGAATCATAAACCCACTCGTTATACCGTGACCTACGGATAACAATAAGACACTGTCAAAGCAAAAGAGTCCGCTTTTCATAGCGGGCTCTTTGCTATTAATGTGATGTTCTGGTTTTTACATCATGGCTCAGTTCTTTATTTAGCTCTGTTTCCACATGGCCAGGTGACTGAGTATTGATGGAAATCAGGCGATACATCGCGGGAATAACAAACAAGGTTACCAAGCTGGCAAACCCCATACCGAAGAAAATCACCGTACCGACAGCCACTCGGCTTTCATAGCCTGCTCCGGTTGAAATGATCAGAGGAATGGCTCCGGCTAATGTCGTAAATGCCGTCATCATGATCGGACGTAAACGTCGGGCCGATGCAGCAACAATAGCCTTCTCAAACTCAAAACCTCGGTCACGCAACTGGTTGGCAAACTCTACGATTAAAATGCCATTTTTGGTCACCATACCGATCAGCATGATCATCCCTATCTGGCTATAAACGTTGAGCCCTTGATTCATTAAGAACAGTCCTAAGAATCCACCAAACACGCCCATTGGCACAGTGAACATCACCACCAGCGGGTTGATAAAACTCTCAAACTGAGCAGCAAGAACAAGATAAGCCACCAGTAACGCGAGTGCAAACACCACCAACACGCTCGATTGGTTCTCTTTGAAGTCTTTCGATTCACCTGAGTAGCTGATTGAAATGTCCCCTGGCAGAAGCTCTATCGCTTTTTGATCGAGGAAGTCCAACGCATCACCCAACGTATACCCTTCCACCAAATTCGCCGTGATGGTGATGGACTTTTGCTTATTGTAGTGCGCTAATCGAATCGACGACGCCACCTCTTCAATTTTGGTAACTGTGTCCAGTGTGACTAGCTCCCCAGAGGACGTACGTAGATAAATTTGGCTAAGATCTGACGCATTATTAAAGCTGTTCTCATCCCCTCTTAAATACACATCGTATTCTTCACCACGCTCAACAAATGTCGTTTCGCTTTTACCACCGAGCATCACTTCCAGCGTATCGGAAATATCTGAGATACTGATACCCAATTCTGCCGCGCGTTGTCTATCCACCGTCACCACCAATTCAGGTGTTTTTTCTGAATAGTTAATATCTACGCCTTCCATAAATGGGGATTCTTCGGCCAAGTTCTCCAACTCTTCTGCCCATTTTTTGAGTTCAGGGTAATCTGAGCCACCTAGCACGAACTGCACGGGCTCACTTGAACCACCACGGAACCCCGGCATAAAAGGAAAAACTCGTACATCCGGAATATCAGCAAGGGCTCTTCTGACCTCTCCCAACCCTTGCTGAGCTGTCACTTCACGTTCGTTCCAGTCTTCAAGGATCATAATGACAAAGCCCGTTTGGTCACCCGCATTCCCGCCAAACGCTGGCGATTGAATGCTGAATGATTTAAGAAAGCCCTGACCAAGTAATGGCAACAAGCGCTCTTCCACCAAATCCATATTGGCAGACATTCGGTTATAACTGGTGGCATCAGCGCCACGCACGAACGCTAACAGTACGCCACGGTCTTCCGATGGCGTTAACTGTGAAGGTACTTGTTGCATCAATCCCCAGCTTCCACCAATACACGTGAGAATGATCAACGGCGCGGCCCATTTCCACTGTAGAGATCTTGCCAGTACTTTCCGATAACCACTTTCCAAGCGCTTAAACATCCCCTCAATAAATTGGCTAAAACGGTTCTGCTTTACGTTCGCTTTGAGTAATTTGCTTCCAAGTACTGGCGTTAAGGTTAATGCAATAATCGACGAGAAAATCACCGACATGGCGAGCAACACGGAGAATTCCGTAAACAACAAGCCGACCATACCATCCATAAATGAGATCGGCAGGAACACCATGACCAATACCAACGTGGTCGCAACCACTGCGAAGCCGACTTCGCGAGTCCCCTTATAGGCCGCCAACAAAGGACTCTCGCCTTGCTCAATGTGGTGGAAGATGTTTTCTACCACCACTATCGCATCATCCACTACCAAACCGATAGAAAGGATGAGTGCCATCAAAGTGATAAGGTTGATGGAAAATCCAAAATAGTACGCGGCCATAAACGAGGAAATTAAAGACACTGGCACGGTGACGGCTGGAATCAACGTTGCACGAGACTGACCGATAAAGATGTACAGCACCAGAATGACTAAGCCACCCGTAATAAACAGGGTGTTGTACACTTCGGAAATAGAACGATCGATAAATACCGTTGAGTCATAGTCAATCGCAAGTCGAGTTCCCTGCGGTAAGAATTTTTGAATTTTATCGACTTCAAGGTGAACCAGCTCCGCAACATCTAAAGGATTCGCGTCCGATTGTGGAACAATACCCATACTGACATTAACCACACCATCACTTTTAAACGTAGAGCTTTCATTCTCTGCGCCAAGATACACATCTGCGACATCTTTTAGGTATATTGGCGTATTGTCGCTGGCACGTTTCACCACTAAGTACTGAAAATCTTCAACTTGGTTGTAGCTACGAGCCGTTCGAACCGACATCACTATCTGATCGTTACGCACCTCTCCGCCCGGGCTTTCTAAGTTTTCACTTCGCAGTGCCGAGCTGATATCTGAAGTAATCACACCACGACCAGCCATTTGTTCAGGCTTTAACTTAACGTACATCACTTTGTACAAGCCGCCTGAGATATCGACTGAACTCACTCCGGAAATGAGACTAAACCTGTCCATCAAAACTCTTTCTACATAATCAGTGAGCTGAGTTCGATCCATTTCCGAGGAGCTTAAATTAATATAGAGAGAGGCCTCCCCCGATCCATTGTTCTTGAAAACAATTGGATCATCCGCTTCATCCGGTAATGATCGCTGCGCTCGGGCAACAGCATCACGTACGTCGCTTACCCCGGCATTTAGGTCATAGCCCAATTCAAAAGTAATGGTGATACGAGAACTACTATTACGGGTAACGGAGGAAATTTCATCAATGCCACTAATACCCGAGAGTTGGTCTTCCAAAATAGAGGTTATCTGGCTTTCGATAATCGTTGCAGACGCTCCTTCGTAGCGGGTGCTGATTGAGACCACTGGGCTCTCGATATCTGGCATCTCTCGAACAGCCAGCTTAGTAAACGAGACAATGCCAAAAACACACAACAACAAACTAAGTACGACCGCCGCAACTGGCCGCTTTACCGACACATCCGACAACAACATTAGTTACTGCCCTCTTTTTTTACATCTGCCGCCTTACCGTCTTTGTCGACCTCCTTGATTGAAGCACCATCACGCATATTCACAATGCCTTGCACGACTATCTTCTCGCCTATCTCTAGGCCTTTTTCTATCACTACAAAATTATCTACGCGAGCACCTAATACCACTTCCGAGCGCGTTGCCTTGCTGTCGTCGCCCACAACGTATACATATCGTTTAGTGCCAGAGTATTCGAGCGCCTGAACAGGAATAATAGGCGCTTCGATTGCAGGGAATTCCATATTTGCTGATACCAACATACCGGGCTTGAGCTTGCGCTCATCATTATTAAAGTGAATACGCACGCGCAGGTTTAATGTTTCTTCATTAATACGGGAATCAATCCCTACAATCTCTCCTTCGAAAACCTGATCTCCCCACGCCGATGTTTTTGCTTGCACTTTCATTCCGGTAGAAACCTGTGGGAGATAGCGCTCAGGCACGCGAAGGTCGAGTCGCATTACAGATAGATTATCGAGGGTGAACAAGTCTGAGCCTACACTCACCATTTTTCCTAAGCTGAAATCAATAAAACCAACCGTGGCAGAAAACGGCGCTGAAATATGCAGGTCCTTAAGTTCCGCATTCGCCGCATTTAAGCGTGCTTGAGCGATTTCGACACTCGCTTTCTGTGCATCGATCTCAGTTTGAGTAATCGCATTTCGTGTTGCGAGTCGAGAGAATTCCTTGAGCTTTCGCTGTTCATCTTTCAGGTATGCTTTTGCCTCTGAAACTGACGCTTGAGCTTTATCATCATTAAGTTGAATGAGTAACTGCCCTTTTTTCACCTCTTGATTGGCTTTAACGGCAATTTTGTCGACTTTACCCGCAACTTCAGGCGAAATCATGACAGATTGCTCGGCTTTTAATTTCCCAACCAGTGATAGCGATTGAGAAATTTGGTGCATTTTGACTTGCTCTACGACGACGGCAATCGCCGGTGGTCCTTTTCTGTCTGCCCCCACCACTGGCGTAGCCGTGATGAGAGAAAGAGAAAAAAGACCCAGAATGATTTTAATTTTCATCGTTTTTTTAATTCTGTCTTAAAAATTGTGTCTATTGTACGCTGTTAAATGAATAAATAACGTCAATGAATGTAAATAGAGAGAAATAAAGTGTAAGTTTAGCTGTTGTTTTAATACGCTTTATGGCTAATTACTGTCGCCTTTGGCCAAAAAGCCAGCATTCAATTCAAAATCACAAGAAAAATCTTTACAGCCTAAATGAGTTTGCTATGATTCGCCCCGCACTTGAGAGATGCGTTGGGAAAACATCACTTAAGCTATTCCTTCACTGAGAATAGAAAACACCCTGGAGGGGTTCCCGAGTGGCCAAAGGGAGCAGACTGTAAATCTGCCGGCTCCGCCTTCGATGGTTCGAATCCGTCCCCCTCCACCATATTTCTTCTTGTGATGCTCTTTAGGTGAATAACCTCTGGATACATTGTGAGAAACACTTGGAAAACGTGTTGGGAAAAACGTCTTTTAAGTATAAAAAACACCCTGGAGGGGTTCCCGAGTGGCCAAAGGGAGCAGACTGTAAATCTGCCGGCACTGCCTTCGATGGTTCGAATCCGTCCCCCTCCACCATATTTCTTCTTGTGATGCTCTTCAGGTAAATAACCTCTGGATACATTGTGAGAAACACTTGGAAAACGTGTTGGGAAAAGCGTCTTTTAAGTATAAAAACACCCTGGAGGGGTTCCCGAGTGGCCAAAGGGAGCAGACTGTAAATCTGCCGGCACTGCCTTCGATGGTTCGAATCCGTCCCCCTCCACCATATTTCTTCTTGTGATGCTCTTTAGGTGAATAACCTCTGAATACATTATGAGAAACACTTGAAAAACGTGTTGGGAAAACGTCTTTTAAGTATAAAAAATACCCTGGAGGGGTTCCCGAGTGGCCAAAGGGAGCAGACTGTAAATCTGCCGGCACTGCCTTCGATGGTTCGAATCCGTCCCCCTCCACCATATAAAGAAAGCCAGCTCATCGAGCTGGCTTTTTTCGCTTGAGTCAAAACATAATTTCAGACTCAGAAAAGCCTAGAAGCAAACTTAGAGGTTACTGTACTAATACGAACCCGTTTTACAGTTTTTGTAAATGGATTGTCCGAGTTCCAGACGTGCTTCAACACCTTTCGTATACAAAGTTATCGCTTTCTTTTCTGCGGATTTATCGTCCAAGATGTAACGCGCCCCTGAGCCCGATGGGATTTGAACTAACGAGTAAGATTGATCCGCCAAGCGTAAAGTCGCGGATTCTTTACTTGGAAAATACGCCACTTTGAACTGCTCACCAGATTCACAGCGATAATTCAAAAATTCAGTTTTGTCCTGAGTTCCAGCACACCCTGTACCTAAGACAACGAATACCGCAATGGTGAGAAAGTTCAGATGCATTGATTACTCCTGAAATAAAAAAGGCCGCGACCTCTAGCCATTATTTCGCTAAATATGATGGGACATCGGCAATACTGTCTAGCACAACAGACGCCAAGGACTCACCTTTTTCTGTGACTGGTTTACCTGTGCGTACCAAAATTTTAGTTCCGACACCTGCCGCTTCTGCCGCCATCAGATCTTCAGCCTTGTCGCCGACCATGACTGATTTTTCCATATCAATTTTTAAAAAGTCACGCGCAGAAATAAACATCCCTGGTTTTGGCTTACGGCACTCACAATCTTCTTTATATTTACCCTGGCCATGTTCAGCATGGTGAGGGCAATAGTAAAAGCCATCAAACTCAACACCGTTGTCAACGAAATTCCAATCCATCCACTGAGTCAAAGATAAAAAACGATCTTCACTAAACATACCACGTGCGATACCCGACTGATTCGTCACTAATACAAGTAAATAACCCATATCTTTCAGTTTCTTCGTCGCTTCGAATACGCCATCAATATATTCAAAGTCATGCTCATCATGCACGTAGCCGTGATCCACGTTAATTACGCCATCACGATCTAAAAAGACTGCTGGTTTAGCCAAAATATGCTTCTCTATCTGCTGTTTATATAGAGAATTATTGCACGCTTTATTTCTTTCATCACTATCTAATTACTATTCCGTTCAGTAAAAAGATACGTTTAGACGTCTAGACGTAAAAATACCTATTGACACATTTACAACAAAACCATAGCATCATCTACTCAATGAGATGTAGTTCGAAATAATCAACTGCTCCAAAGTCTTATAGCGGGTTTATCGATGATTGAAATTAATCAAGTCAACAAGGTCTTCTATCAGGGTACGAAGGAAATTAACGCCCTGAAAGATATTAACCTCCATATTGCTCAAGGAACGATTTTTGGCGTTATTGGTTCTTCTGGGGCAGGAAAAAGTACACTGATTCGATGTGTAAACATGCTTGAGGCACCAACCTCCGGCTCTATCATCGTTGATGGTGTAGACCTAACTAAGCTTTCTAAAACGGAACTTGGTAAAACTCGACGCAATATCGGTATGATTTTCCAGCATTTTAACCTGCTGTCATCTCGCACTGTATTCGATAACGTTGCACTTCCACTGGAGCTAGCTGGCACTGCCACGGCTGAAATAAAATCCAAAGTATCAGAACTACTTAACCTTGTGGGCTTATCTGACAAACATGAAAGCTACCCTGCAAACCTGAGTGGTGGGCAAAAACAGCGTGTCGCGATTGCTCGTGCGCTGGCATCTGATCCTAAAGTATTGCTGTGTGACGAGGCGACAAGTGCACTTGACCCCGCAACGACTCAATCCATCCTTGAACTACTAAAAGAGATCAACCGCAAGCTAAACATCACGATTTTGCTGATCACACACGAAATGGATGTAGTGAAAAGCATATGCCATGAAGTGGCGATTATTGGCGGTGGTGAACTGGTAGAAAAAGGGACCGTTGGCGATATCTTTGCACACCCAAAAACAGAACTTGCGCATGAATTTATTCGCTCAACGTTGGACCTTTCGATTCCTGAAGATTACGAAGTGCGTTTGCAAAAAACGCGCGTCGAGGGTAGCTATCCACTCGTTCGACTTGAGTTCACAGGCGCAACCGTTGATGCACCGCTAATGAGCCAGATTACCCGTAAATTCGATATCGATGTCAGTATCTTAAGTTCTGACCTTGATTACGCCGGCGGCGTGAAGTTCGGCATGATGGTCGCAGAACTATTTGGTAATGAAGATGATGATAACGCGGCTATTCAATTCCTGCGTGACCACAACGTAAAAGTAGAGGTGCTAGGTTATGTCCTTTAATACAGTTTCAGAATGGTTAAGCCTAAACGGAAACCTACTTCTTGGGGCGACTTGGGAAACACTCTATATGGTGGCTGTGGCTGGAATCGTGGGTTTCGCCGTGGGTATTCCACTCGGTGTTATCCTACATACCACCAAAAAAGGTGGCCTTTTGGAGAATACTAAGCTCAACCGTACATTAGGCGCGATTGTCAACATTGGCCGTTCAGTTCCATTCCTAGTACTGATGGTCGCTATTATTCCGGTGACAAAACTTTTAGTGGGCACTTTTATCGGTACTACAGCAGCCATCGTCCCACTGACAATTGGTGCAATTCCATTCGTTGCTCGCCTTATTGAAGGTGCACTACTGGAAGTACCCTCTGGTCTTGTGGAAGCCGCTCAATCCATGGGGGCAACACCTATACAAATCATTTCTAAGGTTCTGCTTCCTGAAGCGATGCCTACCATTGTTAACTCTGTGACGATTACCCTTGTCACATTAGTCAGCTACTCTGCAATGGCTGGAACAGTTGGTGGCGGCGGCCTTGGTGATGTGGCTATTCGCTACGGATTCCACCGATATGATGTTGGCATCATGGCAGTAACAGTCGTTATGCTCATCGTATTGGTACAGATCATTCAATCTATTGGTGACGCCGTGGTTCGCCGCGTTGATCACAGATAAAGAATTCAATTTATTACAAGGAGAAAGTTATGAAATACGGTTTAAAAGGTTTACTAACCATCGCGGCTGCTGCGTCTGCACTGATTCTTTCAGGTTGTGGTGAGAAAGAAGTCGACAACAGCAAAATCAAAGTTGGCGTCATGGCTGGTGCTGAAGCACAGGTGGCAGAAGTAGCAGCGAAAGTTGCAAAAGAAAAATACGGCCTAGATGTTGAGCTAGTGACGTTTACTGATTATGTAACACCAAACGCAGCACTAGACGATGGCTCTATCGATATCAACGCGTTCCAACATAAGCCATACCTAGATCAGCAAGTTATTGACCGTGGTTACAAACTCACTATCGCTGGCAACACGTTTGTTTATCCTATCGCTGGCTACTCTAAGCAAGTGAAGTCAGTAGACGAAATTAAAGAAGGCGACCGTATTGCTGTACCAAACGATCCAACTAACCTAGGCCGCTCTCTGCTTCTTCTAGAGCAACAGGGTCTACTAAAACTGCGTGAAGGTGTAGGTCTACTGGCTACCGTACGTGACATCGTTGAAAACCCGAAAAACATCACAATTGTTGAACTAGAAGCAGCGCAGTTACCACGCTCTCTGGACGATGTAGCGCTATCTATCATCAATACCACTTACGCAAGCTCTATTGACCTAACTCCGCAGAAAGACGGTGTATTCGTTGAAGATAAAGAGTCTCCATATGTAAACATAATCGTTGCACGTGAAAACAACGTAAACGCAGAAAACGTACAGAACTTCGTTAAATCTTACCAGACTGAAGAAGTATACACTGCGGCATCGGACATCTTTAAAGGTGGCGTAGTTAAAGGTTGGTAATAGAGCTTAAAGCTGATACCCAAAAAAAAGGCTGAACACAAGTTCAGCCTTTTTTGTATCACAATTGCTTGTTATCAGCAGTAGCCGTAGCTCATTAGACGCTGGTAACGACGCTCTAGCAACGCATCATTATCAAACTGCTCTAGTTCTTCTAGCTGCTTTAGAAGCGTCTCTTTCATGTTCTCAGCCATTTTAGCGTGGTCACGATGTGCGCCACCTAGAGGCTCTTCGATGATTTGGTCGATAAGCTCAAGCTCTTTCAAACGAGGTGCAGTCAGGCCCATTGCGTCTGCCGCTTGTGGCGCTTTATCTGAATCGCGCCATAGGATAGAAGCACAACCTTCTGGTGAAATAACCGAATACGTTGAGTATTGAAGCATGTTCACGTAATCACCAACACCAATTGCAAGTGCACCACCAGAACCACCTTCACCAACCACGTTACAGATGACAGGTACTTTAAGACCAGACATCACTTTTAGGTTTTTAGCGATCGCTTCAGACTGACCACGCTCTTCTGCACCAACACCTGGGTATGCACCTGCTGTATCAATGAAAGTAATGATTGGCATATTAAAACGCTCTGCCATTTCCATTAGGCGAAGTGCTTTGCGGTAACCTTCTGGTTTTGGCATACCAAAGTTGCGCTTCACTTTCTCTTTGGTTTCACGACCTTTTTGATGACCAATGATCATAACTGGGCGGCCGTTCAAGCGAGCCATACCACCAACGATAGCTTTGTCGTCTGCGTATGCACGATCACCAGCAAGTTCTTCAAATTCAGTAAATACGTGCTCGATGTAGTCTAGCGTGTAAGGACGCAGAGGGTGACGAGCTAGCTGAGCCGTTTCCCACGCACCAAGATCGCTGAAGGTCTTTTTCTTAAGCTCTAAGCTTTTCTTCTCTAGCTGTTCGATCTCTTTATCCAGATCTATGCCAGAATCACCACCATGACGAGAGACATCACGAAGTGCTTCAATCTTAGCTTCTAGTTCTGCGATAGGCTTTTCAAATTCTAAAAAGTTCAGGCTCATCTATAGATCCTTTTTGATTCGGTATTGTGACCGAATTTAGTTAAATTCGAGTTCTACTTGGCCTTTCCCAAGTAGCTGTTTTAAATCATCTAATAATGTGTCGCTTGGCGTTACTCGCCATTCAGTACCTAACGTAAATCGTGCTCGTGCATCGCTACGTTGGTAGTATACATGGACAGGAACGCTCCCTGCCCTATGAGGTTCTAGTATTTTACTAAAACGCTCAAAAAACTGGCCGTCGATCTGGGATTCATCAATCGAGACGGATAATCCACGCGCGTATTTTTCGCGTGCAGCGCCTAGGTCCAAAACCTCACGCGCCGACATTTTAAGACCACCATTGAAATCATCAAAGCTGACCTGTCCGGAAACCACTAAAATTCTGTCAGTTTCTAGCAGTTCTGCGTATTTTTCCAGCGCATCAGAGAACAACATGACTTCCATACGCCCGCTTCGGTCATCTAGCGTCATGATGCCAATTCGCGTACCACGCTTGGTTGTCATAACTCTAGCCGCGATCACCAAACCAGCCACTGTCACACTTTGATCACGCCTTGTTGGTGTCGCGTCTTTTAGTCGACAACTAGTGTACTTCCCTAGTTCCTTTAAATAGGCATTAACTGGGTGCCCTGTCAAATAAAGCCCGAGTGTGGAGCGTTCACCTTCCAACCATACCTTTTCAGGCCATGGTGGCACTTTCGTGTACTTGTGTTCAACTTCTTCCGGCGCTTCAGTAAGAACACCGAATAGATCACTTTGACCGAACGCTTCCGCTTGGTGGTGTTGACTTGCTGCTTTTACCGCATCATTGAGTGACGCCATCATGGCAGCACGATGAGGACCAAGCCGATCTAAAGCGCCTGCATAAATGAGCTTTTCAATAACACGTTTATTGACTTTCTTTAGGTCAACCCGAGCGCAGAAGTCAAACAAGTCTTTAAAATGGCCATCTTTATTACGCGCTTCTAAGATCGCTTCAATCGGGCCTTCGCCGACGCCTTTAATCGCACCAATACCGTAAACAATCGCGCCGTCTTCATCAACGTTAAAACGGTACAAACCCGAGTTGATATCTGGCGGAAGAACTTTGAGCTTCATACGGAAACATTCATCGACAAGGCCTACGACCTTCTCGGTGTTATCCATATCGGCGGTCATTACCGCAGCCATAAACTCTGCTGGGAAGTGCGTCTTAAGCCAAAGAGTTTGGTACGATACCAGCGCGTAAGCAGCCGAGTGCGATTTGTTAAAGCCATAACCTGCGAATTTCTCCACTAGGTCGAAGATCTTCATCGCCAGCTCGCCATCTACGCCATTCTTTACTGCGCCATCTTCAAAGGTGGCACGCTGCTTGGCCATCTCTTCGGGCTTTTTCTTACCCATCGCACGACGAAGCATGTCCGCCCCACCTAGGGTATAGCCAGACAACACCTGCGCAATTTGCATAACCTGTTCCTGATACAGGATGATGCCGTAGGTAGGGTCAAGAATCTCTTTTAATGACTCATGCTGCCACTTTTCATCAGGGTACGAGACCGCCTCTCTGCCGTGCTTACGGTCGATAAAGTTATCTACCATGCCTGACTGCAATGGTCCCGGACGGAATAGCGCTACCAGTGCGATGATATCTTCGAAACAGTCAGGTTGCAGGCGCTTGATCAGCTCTTTCATACCACGAGATTCCAGCTGGAATACTGCCGTGGTTTCTGAGTTTTGTAGCAAACGGAATGATGCGTCGTCTTCCAGAGAAATCGACTCTATTCGAATAGGATCTTTACCCTCACGTTCTAAACGCGGGTTAATCAGACCTAACGCCCAATCGATGATAGTTAGGGTTCGTAATCCCAAGAAGTCAAATTTAACTAATCCTGCGGTTTCAACGTCGTTCTTATCGAATTGAGTAACAGGGAAGTGCCCTTCTGAGTCCGCATAAATCGGGGCAAAATCCGTGATGGTAGTTGGAGAAATAACAACACCACCCGCGTGCTTACCTGCGTTACGTGTACACCCTTCAAGGATGCGACACATATCAATCAGTTCTTTGACTTCTTCGTCCGCCTCATACAATTCAGGCAACGCAGGCTCTGCTTTAAACGCCTTCTCGAGTGTCATGCCCGGATCTGGCGGGACAAGCTTAGAAATGCGATCCACAAAACCAAATGGGTGCCCAAGAACACGCCCAACGTCTCGAATTACCGCTTTGGCCGCCATAGTACCGAAAGTGATGATCTGAGATACCGCATCACGGCCATACATCTCGGCCACGTGATCAATAACCTGATCGCGTTTATCCATACAGAAATCGACATCGAAATCGGGCATAGATACACGTTCTGGGTTAAGGAAACGTTCGAACAGCAAATCATATTCAAGTGGATCAAGATCGGTAATTTTTAGGGCATAGGCCACCAGCGAGCCCGCACCCGAGCCACGACCTGGCCCCACTGGAATGTCGTTATCTTTCGACCACTGGATAAACTCCATTACGATCAAGAAGTATCCTGGGAACCCCATGTTATTGATTACTTCAAGTTCGACTTTTAAACGTTCGTCATATTCAGGGCGACGCTTAGCACGCTCTTCTGGGTCAGAGAATAAAAACTCTAATCGCTCTTCTAGGCCTTCTTCTGATTTTTTGACCAGGAATTCGGTTTCTTCCATGCCTTCTGTCGGGAACGCAGGAAGGAAATATTCGCCAAGACGTACGGTAACGTTACAGCGCTTAGCAATTTCGACACTGTTTTCCAATGCTTCTGGAATGTCGGCAAATAGCGCGCACATTTCCTCTTCAGTGCGCAGATATTGCTGAGGGCTGTAATTTTTCGGGCGTCGTGGATCTTCGAGCGTATAACCATCATGGATGGCAACGCGGATTTCATGGGCATCAAAGAACGATTCGTCAAGAATAACGACATCGTTAGTGGCGACAACAGGGAGCTCTGCTTGCTCAGCGAGCTCTAGAGCAAAGTGCAGGTAACTTTCTTCATCAGGTCGCCCTGTGCGAGTCAGTTCTAGATAAAAGCGATCTTCAAAATGCGTTTTGTAGAACTCAACGCAATCGTCCGCAACTTTTTGGTTGCCTTTAAGAAGGGCCTTACCGATTTCACCACTTTTACCACCTGACAGAAGAATTAGGCCTTCTGATAACTCAGCCAACCACTCTCTATCAATGACGGGTTGATGTTGGACATGACCACGGAGATAAGCTTTTGAGATCAAAAGCGTCAGGTTTTTATAACCCGTATTATCTGATGCTAGAATGGTTAGTTTGGTTAACTCATCGCCAAATTCTGGCGATTGCATTGCGAAGTCTGCACCAATGATTGGTTTCACGCCGCAACCGTGCGCTGTACCATAGAACTTCACTAAGCCACAAAGGTTAGTAAAGTCGGTAAGTGCCACTGCTGGCATTCCCATTTCAGCCACTTTCTTAACCAGAGGTGGCACTTTAGAAAGGCCATCAACCATGGAAAAGTCACTGTGTACTCGAAGGTGGATAAACTTAGGATCTGACATGAATTGTTCCGCAAATAGGGCTTAATCGGAAAGATAATCTCGGTATTTTACGTGATATAAGATCGGAGATATACCCTATTTCAGTGTGGTATCTCTCCGTCTGGTTTATTCTAGACCAAGTGCGCGCTTTACTGGCTTAAAGCTCTTGCGATGCTGGTCAATGACACCATGCTTCTCTATCGCTTCAAAGTGAGCTTTGGTTGGGTAACCTTTGTGCTTAGCGAAACCAAATTCAGGGTGTTGCTTATCTAGCTCTTCCATTTCTTGATCACGAACCACTTTAGCAATGATAGAAGCGGCGCTGATTTCTGCCACGCGCAAATCGCCTTTCACGACAGCTTGTGAGTCCATTGCCAGTTTTGGACAACGGTTCCCGTCAATGAGTGCCAAATCAGGCTTTACGCTCAGCCCTTCAATCGCACGCTGCATCGCAACCATAGTGGCTTGCAGAATGTTCAGTTCATCAATTTCAGCGGGCGAGCAACGTCCAACAGACCAAGCTAATGCCTTTTCTTTAATTTCAGGCAGCAATGCTAAGCGTTTCTTCTCAGAGAGTTTTTTGGAGTCGTTAAGGCCGTCTATTGGGTTGTTTGGATCTAATATCACGGCAGCAGTCACGACGTCTCCTACAAGAGGGCCTCGTCCTACTTCATCGACACCGGCAACCAGTTGATAGCCTTGAGGGTATTCAAATGGCGGAAGCTCTTTTTTTTCTTTAGTCATAACGTTTAATATTCTTTGCCAATCAGGTTGAGAACCGCTTTAGCGGCTTGTTTGTCGGCATCTTTACGGATCCAGTGATGCATTTCCGTAAACTTATCGACCATGTTAGAGCCCTCTTCACCGAGTAAGCGTTCTACTTCAGCGGCAAGATTGTCCACTGTGCACTCTTCCTGAAGAAACTCTTTAACCAGCTCTCGGTCGGCTAAAATATTCGGTAATGAAACGTACTTCGTTTTTAACATCTTGCGTGCAAGAAAAGCGGTGAACGCATTCACTTTATAACCGACAACCATTGGTCGTTTAATCAGCATACATTCCAAAGCAACGGTGCCGGACGCCAGCATGACGGCGTCTGAAGCGGTAATCACGTTGCGAGCTGTATCATCAACCAATTTGAAATTCAGTTCCGGCGCGTGCTCTTTCCAAGCTTGCTCAAACTGCTCACGACGCTTCTGATTAACCAAAGCAACGACAAAACCAAGATCTGGGTGACGTTGATGTAGACGCTTGCAGGTTTCGATAAACGGCTGGGACAACATCTTGAGTTCACTACCACGACTTCCGGGTAAAACGGCTAACCATGTTTTATCTTGTTCCATGCCCAGTAGCGTTCGTGCCGGCGCTTTTTCACTAACCAAAGGAATAGCGTCGGCCAACGTATGGCCTATGAATTCACAAGGCACGTTATATTTGTCGTAGAACGCTTTTTCAAATGGTAGAAAAGCCAACACCAAGTTAGTCGCTGCTTCAATTTTGAAGATACGCTTTTGTCGCCAAGCCCAAACTGACGGGCTAACGTAGTGTACTGTTTTGATCCCGGCCTTTTTAAGGTCTAATTCCAAGCGCAAATTGAAGTCAGGTGCATCAATACCAATAAAAACGTCCGGTGGATTGTCAGTAAAGAATTTAACGAGTTCTGCTTTCACTTTAAGCAGACGTGGCAAGCGGCCGAGCACCTCCACTAGCCCCATGACAGCCAACTCTTCCATATCAAAAAGAGATTGGCAGCCCTGTGCGATCATTTTAGGCCCACCAATGCCAACGAATTCCGCGTCGGGATACTGCTCTTTAACGGCTTTGATAAAACCTTCGCCTAGTGTGTCACCTGACAACTCGCCAGCGACGATGCCTACTCGTAATGGTCTACCCATATCCAATCATTCAACTCTATTGGTATAAAAACACAAAAAGACCGTAACCAAGCGGCTACGATCTTTTTAATCAATAACTTATCAAGCTTAGCGAATAACGCCACGCTCAGAAGTTTCCACAAACTCAAGGAAGTGCTTAATTGAAGGCCACTCATTTGCCATTTCCGTTAACACTTCTTTCGCTTCAGCCTGAGTTTTACCTGCGCGGTAGAACTCTTTGTACGCGTTGCGCAGTGCTCGTAGCTCGCTCTTTTCAAAGCCGTTACGCTGCAAACCCACTAGGTTTAGTCCAAATGGTGTCGCGTGATTGCCCTGCGCCAGTACGTACGGCGGCACATCTTTCACAACGGCAGAACAGCCGCCAATGTAGCTATATGCACCCACTTTACAGAATGGATGAATCGCAGACAACGCCATCACACCCGCGTAATCCTCTACAGTAACGTGACCACCAAGAATCGAGTTGTTACCGATGTGAGTGTGGTTACCCACGATCACATCATGAGCAACGTGCGCATTAACACAAAGCAAGTTATCGCTACCGATAACCGTGGTCGCTTTATCTTGTACTGTACCACGATGAATTTGTACTGCTTCGCGAATAACGTTGCGATCACCAATCACTACCGTTGTATCTTCACCGCCATACTTTTTATCTTGGTTTTCTTCACCAATCACTGCATGAGGGAAAATACGGTTGTCTTGACCAATTGTCGTGTGACCTTTGATCACAACATGAGACATTATCTCTGTGCCTTCACCAATCTCAATATGACCTGAGATATACGTGAATGGGCCAACTTTTACGTTGGCTGCTATGGTTACATCACCCTCAATAACGGCTGATGGATGAATTTGTGCAGTTTCATGAATCATATTAAAACTCTCGACGAGCACATTTCAATTCTGCTGAACATACTACTTCACCGTCTACTTTAGCAACACCACTGAAAGCAGCAATGCCACGACGTTCTTTTAGAAATTCCACTTCTATCACGAGTTGATCGCCTGGTGTCACTGGCTTACGGAATTTAGCGCCATCTACGCTTGCAAAGTAGTACAGTTCGTTTTCTGTCGGTGCGCCAAATGATTTAAAAGCTAGAAGACCTGTCGCTTGTGCCATAGCTTCTAGAATCAACACACCAGGAAATACAGGTAGCTGAGGGAAATGACCTGTGAACTGAGGCTCGTTCACTGAAACGTTTTTAATCGCTGTCAGGTATTTTTCTTCTTGGTAATCCGTTACGCGATCAATCAGCAAGAATGGATAGCGATGCGGTAACAGTTCCTGAATTTCAGTGATGTTCATCGTTTTCTTTTCAGTAGTCAAAGTCATATTCCTATGTTGAATGCTAAATATTATTTTCTGGCAGCATTATAGACGAAAAAGACTCGCAATTCGCGAGCCTTTTTAACCAGATTAGGGATCAAGATTCCTATTTCTGTTCCAATAGCTTCTCGACGGCTTTCAGGCGCTTGTTCATTTCATCAATACGATGAACACGAGCAGCCGTTTTACGCCACTCTTTATTGGTTTGTAATGGAATGCCAGAAGAGTACATACCCTTCTCTTCAATGCTTCGCATTACCATACCCATACCTGTGATAGTGACACCATCAGCAATTTGAATGTGGCCATTGAGTACCGACGCACCGCCAATAATACAGTATTTGCCGATTGTCGTACTGCCGGCAACAATCGTACCACCAGCCATAGCCGTACCATATCCGATGTGTACGTTATGGGCAATTTGCATCTGGTTATCAATGATAACATTGTCTTCAATAACCGTATCATCCAATGCTCCACGGTCTATTGTCGTACAAGCACCAATTTCTACACGATTACCAATTTTAACTGAGCCAAGTTGAGGAATTTTAACCCACTCACCTTTGTCATTTGCGTAGCCAAAACCGTCAGAACCAATCACGGTGTTTGCTTGTATCAAACAATCACTGCCAATAGTTACGTCGTGGTAAATGCTCACGTTAGACCAAAGCTTGGTGTTCGCGCCAATAGAGGCATTTTTGCCAATAAAGCAACCCGCTCCAATGACAACGTTGTCAGCTAATTCCACGCCCGATTCGATAACGGCATTCGCACCAATTGATACCTTATTACCTATTTTCGCATCCGGAGAGATCACTGCTGATTCAGCGATATCACTTGCAGGTGCTGGTGTTGTATCAAGAGCTTGAGCAACTTTAGCAAACGCGACATATGGATCATCAACGACTAAAGCATTGCCTATACACAATTCACGCTGTGCCTCTTTCACCATCACTACCGTTGCTTGGCAACTTGCCAAGTGCTTGGCATATTTTGGATTTGACAGGAAGGTAACATGACCTTCCTGTGCTTTATCCATAGGAGCGACCATAGTAACAGTCGCATCTGCCTCACCGTGTAGCGTTCCCCCGGTAATAGTTGCCAACTCGGCTAAAGAAATTTCTTTCATAATCGATTATTTAAGTTGTTTGATTACTTTCTCAGAGATGTTGTATTCAGGTTTGCCATACTGCATAGCCTGAATATCAACGATCATGTCGTAACCTTCTCTTTCAGCTACTTTCTTGACCGCATCTTGAATGACTTTAAATAACTTCTGCTTTTCTTGAGCTTCACGACGAGCCGTTGCTTGCTCTAATGCTTGAGCTTTTACTTTGTACTTGCTGTCTAGCTGAGCAATCTCGATACGAAGTTTCTCAATGTTGTCTTGGCTCATTAACTCGCCATCGCGTTTAAGCTTTTCGATTTTCGTCTTCGCTTGAGACTGGATAGATTTAAGCTCATCGACTTTGTCTTTAAACTCTTTCTGCATTTTCTGCGATACAACTTCACGTTGAGGAAGAGCTTGGAACACTTGAGCAGTATTGATGTAGCCGACCTTTTGCGCAGCTTCAGCAGCATTTGCAAAGAGTGATGACGTCATAATAAGAAGGCCAATACCAGCCGCTTTAATTGTTTTATTCACTTCATTTTCCTCTATATTAGAAGGTTCTTCCGATGGTGAAAGTGAAGAATTCTTCATCGTCACCTTCGTATTTTTCTATAGGCTTCGCAACGGAGAACACCAGTGGTCCCATTGGCGACATCCATTGTAATGCAGCACCATATGATGCTCGGTAATTAGTCGGATCCGAGAAATCGTTATAGTATCGTTGATCCGCGTAGCTTGAGTTGTATTGAAACTCGGTATCCCAAACACTTGCAGCATCAAGGAAAACACTGGTACGAATTTGATTACGTACTTCATCAGATGCAAATGGTGTTGGAACAATCAACTCTAAACTAGCCAAGGCAATCGCGTTACCACCTACCGCATCATCGGTAGCCGTACCACACTCATACTCGCCACAAAGAAATTCACCACCTCCTCCTGGAGTCGTGTATACCGCCTTAGGGCCTGCTGAATTCGAACCAAAACCACGTAGGGTAGAAAAACCACCTGCGTAATAGTTCTCGTAGAATGGGAACAGGTTGTCATTACCGTCTGTTTGACCGTAACCGTTACCGTAACCCAAACGACCACGCATTAAGAGCGTAAACTCATGCTTTTTCGTCAGAGGCATATACTGGCGAACATCATATTGGAGCTTGAAATATTGCACATCGGAGCCAGGCACCGTTGCTTTTGCAGACGCTCGTTGATAATTACCAGCAGTAGGGAAATAACCTCTGTTTAAGTTGTTACGTGTCCAAGCAATGTTAATATCAAAGTCATTCGTCAAGATATCGCCATCGGTTTGACCGATACTTTCAGCAAAACGCTGAGCTTGGTCATACGTTGGTACATTACCAATCTTGTTATGCGTGTAGCCCACACCAAATTCGAATCGGTTTAGCTCATCGAATGGGAATCCCCAAGTTAGGCTTGTTCCATAACTCTCGTTCGTATATTCAACAATACCAGCTTCTGACGCTTCAAATGTATTGTAGAAAACTTTACCACCAAGACTGACGCCATCTAGGTTCCAATACGGATCACGGTAGTCAAGGCTAATGTTTTGTTGGTAGTCGTTCATCATGGCGGTAACACCAACACGGTTACCCGTACCTAGGAAGTTATCCTGCTGAAGACCCACCTGAAAACTTACACCAGATTCAGTACCATAACCGACACCAAAGTTAATGCTCCCTGAGTTTGCCTCTTTTACGTTATAGACCAAATCAACTTGGTCTTCGCTACCTGGAACACGGACAGTTTGTACGTCAACATTTTCAAAGTAACCCAATCGGCTCAAACGGTTTTTACCGGTTTCGATAGATTTCGAATTCAGCCAGCTACCTTCCATTTGGCGCATTTCACGTCGAAGCACTTCGTCTTTCGTTGCGTTGTTACCAACAAAACGAATATCACGAACATAGATTCGTTTGCCCGATTCAATATTTACAACCAAGGAAACTTCTTGCTTCTCATCGTCAAACTCAGAGATGGTTCGAACTTGCGGATACGCATAGCCCGCTTCACCTAACTGTCTCTTTACGTTTTCTTCTAAACTGGTTACAGCCGAGCCGTTGTACAGCTCGCCCATTTCAAATGTCACCAGCTTTTGTAGCTCTTCTTCGCCATTAATGAGATCACCGCGGAACTTAACATCCTTTACGGTGTATGGCTTACCTTCGTTCAAACCAAGAGTTATGTATACACCCTTTTTGTCAGGGGAAATTGAAACTTGGGTAGAATCTATTCTAAATTTTAGATAACCACGATCTAGGTAGTAGGACTTTAGCGCTTCTAAATCACCAGCCAGTACCTGTTTTTGGTACTTGTCATCCGATAAGAAGTTCCACCATGCCACGTCAACGTTTAGTTCAAATCGGCTTCTTAAGTCCTCATCACTAAACACTTCGTTACCAATAAAGTTGATCTGTTGAATTTTCGCAGAAACACCCTCTGAAAAAACAAATTTAAGATCCGCTCGGTTACGTGGTAGAGGTGTCACAACGGCTTTTACATTGGCGTTGTACTTACCCACGCTGTAGTAAAAGTCTTCTAAACCTTTTTCGATATTCGCTAGAGTGGTGCGATCAAGCGCCTCACCGACGCGAATGTCCGAAGCTTCTAAGTTTTGTGTTAGCTGCTCTTCTTTAATCGCTTTGTTTCCAGAAAACGAGATACTTGAAATCGTTGGTCGTTCTTTTACTTGAACAACCAATACCTCGTCCTGACGCAAAACTTTAATATCTTCAAAGTTACCTGAAGCATAGAGAGAACGGATGATTTGAGAAATGTCCTGATTATCAACAGTGTCACCGATACGCACAGGCATTTTTAATAACGCTGCACCAAGCGTGACCCGCTGTAAACCTTCAACTTGAATATCTCGAACAACGAAGTTCTCAGCGCCCGTTGCGCTTACGCTTGTTGCAAGCAACGTGGCAAACAGAATCTTTTTCATCGCCATATTTGTTTTAGTTATTCCTTACTACAACCTTTGCCACGTTAGAGACGCGCAAAATCATTGAAAATCGCCACTGCCATAAGAGAGAAAATAATAGCACCACCAATGCGATACCCCATCTCCTGTACTTTTTCAGGAACGGGACGTCTAATTACAGCCTCAATAGCAAAAAACAATAGATGTCCGCCATCTAACATAGGTAACGGCACAAGGTTAATGATCCCTAAGTTGACGCTAATTAGTGCTAGGAAGCCAAGAAAGTAAACTAAGCCGTAGTCGGCCGTTGTTCCAGCTCCTTTTGCAATTGAAATTGGCCCACTCAGGTTATTCAATCCTACATCACCAACAATCAGTTTCTTCAACATACTGATTGTTAAACCAATCACTTGACCTGTCTTTTCAACCGCTTTACCTACAGATTCAACGACTCCAAATTGTAAGTCAAAGCGATAGTTATCAGGCCATTCTGCCACTTCTGGTGCAATACCAGCGAAGCCTACTTCGCCTTTACCTTTCAGCTCTCGGCTATCAGGAATAATGGTTATTTCTATACGTTCGCCATCTCTCAACACTTCCATTTGTAATGGTGTATTAGGATGTTGCTGAATAGATGCCACAACTTGTTGCCAGCCATCGAGTGGTTTCCCTTCAATAGCGACGAGTTTATCTCCTGCAAGTAGCCCAGCTCTTTCACCCGCGCTGCCTTTCGAGATATTAACCAGTGTTGTGGATATTTCAGGTGTAAAAGGAACAAAACCAAGCGCCGACATCGCTGACTGCTGCTCGGGATCGAAGTTCCAATCCGCCAAATCTAACGTAATTGTTTGTTCAACCCCCACACCATCCGTTGGTGTAACTGTCATCGTTAGCCGCTCATCACCAATATGAGAAATTAATCCCATGTTAACTGATTCCCAGTCTGCGGTTTTGACGCCAGAAATGGATTTAAGTTCCATTCCTTTTTCTAATCCGGCTTCTGCGGCGATAGAATAAGGCGTTACTTCTCCAACTACAGGCTTTACTGCGGGTACGCCAATGATAAATACCAACCAATAGGCAACGATGGCAAAAAGGAAATTAAAGGCGGGTCCAGCTGCCACTATAGCACTGCGTTGCCAAAGGGCTTTTTTATCAAATGCGAATTGCTGCTCAGATTCAGGAACATCATCCACGCGGCCATCTAGCATTTTTACATAGCCACCAAGAGGGATCACAGACAGGCTGTACTCTGTCCCATCTTTCCCTATTTTGCTCCAAATGGACTTGCCGAAACCGATTGAAAATTTTTCAACTTTCACGCCACAACGACGAGCAACCCAAAAGTGGCCAAACTCATGCACTGCTACCAAAATGCCTAAGGCGATAATAAATGAAACAAAGTTCCATAGAATGCCTGTCATAACTTACGCTCACTTATAAATGCAGTCGCCATTTCTCTCGCCATTCTATCTAGCTCGAGAATGCTTTCCAAGTCGTTACAAGTCGAGGGAGTCGAGACAGCACACACTTTAGACAGAACGAGCTCATTGACTGTAGCAATGTCTGTAAAGGAAAGTTCTCTATTTAAGAAAGAATTGACCGAAATTTCATTGGCCGCATTCAGCGCCGTCGTAGCATGCTGACCTTCATAACAAGCATCAATCGCTAGCTTTAGACATGGATAACGGCTGTAATCCGGTTCTAAAAACGTTAGCTCTCCGACTTTTGTAAAATCGAGTGGCGCAACGCCCGCAGAAACACGATTAGGGTAAGACAGGGTCAATGCAATCGGTGTCGCCATATCCGGCTCACCCATTTGTGCCAGCACAGACCCATCCTTAAACTGAACCATCGAATGAATCACGGATTGAGGATGAATAAGTACTTTAAGCTGCTCTCGCGATGTATTAAACAACCACTTAGCTTCAATGTATTCTAAGCCTTTATTCATCATTGTGGCTGAATCTACGGATATTTTAGGCCCCATCGACCAGTTAGGATGAGCAATCGCTTGTTCTGGAGTTACATAGCTTAAATCATTAATGTCGCTATATCGGAATGGACCACCTGAGCCCGTCAACAAAATATGCTGAATGCCCTTCTCATTTAAGTCACATCGCCCTAAGTTAATCTGAATGTCACTTGGTAGGCACTGAAAAATCGCGTTATGTTCACTATCCACTGGCAGAAGCTCGGCACCCGATTGGGCAACAGCATCGATAAACAGCTGACCCGACATCACCAAGGCTTCTTTATTGGCTAATAGAACGCGCTTTCCTGCTTTTACCGCTGCCATCGTCGGCAGTAAACCAGCAGCACCAACGATTGCAGCCATAACCGTATCCACTTCATCCATGGAGGATACATGACACATAGCGTCAACGCCCGATAGCACTTCCGTATTGATTTTTAATTCTTTAAGCTGCTGCTTAAGCTGCATGGCCGCAGAGTCACAAGCCATAACAGCAAATCGTGGCTGCCACTTCTGGCATAACTGGCGCATTTTCTCGACATTGCGTCCTGCCGCTAATGCAACAACCGAAAATTGTTCTGGGTTTTGTTCGATAACTTTAAAAGTGCTGGCACCAATAGAACCGGTTGCACCAAGGATTGTTAAGTTACGCATAGCAAGAAACCGATATGTGATTCAGGCAAGCCGAAGCCTGCCTAAAGGATGAAGTAAAGAAATGCAAAAACAGGGAATGCTGCGGTAAGGCTGTCGATACGATCTAAGACACCACCATGCCCTGGAATGATATTGCTACTGTCTTTGATTCCAGAGACACGCTTAAACATACTCTCTACCAAATCACCTAATACTGAAATAACAACCGTAACCAAAGTAATCGCAATCATCGTGATAGGGCTAGAAAATTCGATATCAAACCAAACTGATGTTCCCCATCCAACGAGAAGGGCTGTAATAATCCCGCCAATCAAACCTTCAATCGTTTTGTTAGGACTAACATTGGGTGCCATTTTTCGTTTACCCATGCTCTTTCCAGCAAAGTAAGCGCCGCTATCTGCAGCCCAAACGATAAAGCAAACATACAATACTAGTTTAGCACCATGGTATGCGTCATCGTCGATACCTTCAGCACGTAGAAGAATGACACTCCAAAAAAACGGTAAAAGCGTTAATAAACCAAAAGCGTGACGTAATAGTGAAGAGTTTTGCCACAAGGCGGAAGATTTAGGGTACGTAATCGCCAATGAACTTGCCGCTACCCACCATGCGCACCCTATGCCCAATATAAGATAATGAGGTTCTAAAACTGAATTCAGGCTATGCGCATCAAACGGTATGACAACAAGGCTTAGTGCGCTCAAAGCTACAGCAGGGATCAAAGCTGTAAAACGAGATTTTGCCTCAACAAATTGAGTCCATTCCCAGTAGCCAATCAACATAATGGCTGCAATGGCGAGGATAAACATTGCTAATGAGAGTTTAAAAATCCCTAAAATCACCAACGGCGCAAGGATGAGGGCTGTTATTATTCTTTGTTTCAAACTTGGATCCTTTATTCGCTTTCCATCAATGCCTTGATTTGCTCACCAGTACAACCAAATCTTCTTTCACGGTTAACAAACCAAGTCACTGCTTCAATTAAGCTATTCTCATCGAAATCTGGCCAATAAATTGGCGTAAAATACATTTCTGCATAAGCCATTTGCCACAATAAAAAGTTGCTGATTCGGCACTCACCGCTCGTACGAATCATGAGATCGACTTCAGGCAAATCTGCCATAGTTAAATGCTGAGTAATCAAGTCTTCATTGATATCGCTTGGTTGCAACTCTCCCCTCGCAACTTTTTCAGCCAACACTTTTGTCGCTTGTGTGATATCCCATTTACCGCCGTAGTTTGCAGCGATATTGATCACCATGCCCGTATTGTTTGCTGTCAGCGCCTCAGCCTGCGCTATTTTTTTTCGCAATCTGTCATTAAACCGTGACGTATCACCAATAATTCTTAAGCGTAAGTTATTCTTATGCAGTTTTTTTATTTCTGTAGACAGTACAGAAATGAACAACTCCATTAACACACCGACTTCCTCTTCAGGACGACGCCAGTTTTCACTGCTAAAAGCAAATAAAGTAATGGCTTTAATGCCTAACTTAGCGGAGGTGGATATGGATTTTCTTACTGCTGCAACACCATTCTTATGGCCAAATACGCGAGGCTTACCTTGCTCTTTCGCCCATCGGCCGTTGCCATCCATTATGATCGCAATATGTTGAGGAAGTTGATCTGGTGAGAGTTGAGAGTTTTGCATAAAGAAGTTGATAGGTTATCAGCAAAGGATAGAGGGTAGCATAAAAAAACGCTGTACTGCGAGCACAGCGTTTTCTAAAAGAGGAGTTGTAGCGGAATTAAACTTCCATCAACTCTTTTTCTTTAGCAGCAAGAACTTCGTCGATTTTCTTCACTGCAGCATCTGTCAGTTTTTGAATCTCGTCTTGTGCTTTACGATCTTCATCTTCAGAGATTTCTTTGTCTTTCAGTAGCGCTTTTAAGTCGCCGTTTGCGTCACGACGGATGTTACGTACTGCAACACGGCCACCTTCAGCTTCGCCACGAACGATTTTCACTAAGTCTTTACGACGCTCTTCCGTTAGCGGTGGAAGAGGAACGCGAATGATCGTACCTGCAGACATTGGGTTTAGACCAAGATCAGACATCATGATCGCTTTCTCAACTTTCTGAGTCAGTTCACGGTCAAACACTGTGATTGCTAACGTACGCGCATCTTCCGCTACAACGTTTGCTACTTGGTTTAGAGGAGTAGGCGCACCGTAGTACTCTACAGAAATACCAGAAAGTAGGCTTGGGTGTGCACGACCTGTACGCACTTTTGAAAGGTTGTTCTTTAGCGCTTCTACGCTTTTTTCCATGCGCTCTTGAGCGTCTTTTTTGATTTCGTTAATCACAATATCACCTTAAATATGTAATTCTTCTCGAAGAAAACCTAAGCTGGATTCTTCAAAAGGCAATACCGCAACAAAGATTAAATACCTTGCTGCGGTTGAATTCTATTATTCAGCAGTGCTAATTAGCGTGCCTTCTGCTTCACCCATAACCACGCGACGTAGTGCGCCTGGCTTGTTCATGTTAAATACGCGGATTGGCATCTTGTGATCACGAGCTAGTGTGAACGCTGCTAAATCCATCACTTTCAATTCTTTATCAAGAACTTCAGTAAAAGTAAGCTTATCATACAGCTCTGCGTCTGGGTTTGCTACTGGGTCTGCCGTAAATACGCCATCTACTTTTGTTGCTTTAAGAACAACATCTGCTTCAATTTCGATACCGCGTAGACACGCAGCTGAATCCGTTGTAAAGAATGGATTACCAGTACCTGCAGAAAAGATAACAACGCGGCCTTGACGAAGTTCGCGGATTGCGTCTGCCCAGTTGTAGTCATCACATACGCCTTTTAGGGGGATCGCAGACATTACGCGTGCATTTACGTAAGCACGGTGCAAAGCATCACGCATTGCAAGACCGTTCATTACTGTAGCCAGCATGCCCATATGGTCACCCACTACGCGGTTCATACCCGCTTCAGCCAAACCAGCACCACGGAACAGGTTACCACCACCGATAACTACACCAACCTGAACGCCTAGTTCAACCAGTTCTTTCACTTCTTGTGCCATGCGATCAAGGATCGCTGGATCGATGCCAAAGCCATCTTCGCCTTGAAGTGCTTCACCACTCAATTTTAACAGAATACGTTGATATGCAGGTTTAGGGTTTGTAGTCATGGACTTTACCTTCCAAAAGAGAGTTTTTTTGATTAACAGTCATCAATAGACACAAATCATTGGTATCTATTGATCACGGCTAATCGATAGTCGTAAAAAGACCGCAGCCTGAGCTACGGTCTAATACTCACTAAGTCTCTAAGGATTAACCTTTTTGAGCTAGTGCAACTTCTTCAGCGAAGCTCATTTCTGCGCCTTTCTCGATACCTTCACCTACTTCTAGGCGAACGAACGTAGAAACAGAAGCGCCTTTTTCTTTCAGCATTTCACCTACAGTTTTCTTAGGCTCCATGATGAACGCTTGACCAGTTAGAGAGATTTCGCCAGTGAATTTCTTCATACGGCCGATAACCATCTTCTCAGCGATCTCTTGAGGCTTGCCTTCGTTCATAGCGATTTCAACTTGAACTTCTTTCTCTTTAGCAACTACGTCTGCTGGTACGTCTTCTGGGTTTACGTACTCTGGACGAGAAGCAGCTACGTGCATAGCAACGTGCTTAAGAGTTTCTGCGTCGCCTTCACCAGCAACAACTACACCGATTTTCTCGCCGTGACGGTAAGAAGCGATTGCAGCGCCTTCAACGTATTGTACGCGACGGATGTTGATGTTTTCGCCGATCTTAGCAACTAGAGCAACACGCTCTTCTTCGAATTTAGCTACTAGTTCTTCAACAGCAACTTTAGATGCTAGTGCTTCTGCTGCTACTTTCTCAGCGAAAGCTGTGAAGTTAGCGTCTTTAGCAACGAAGTCAGTTTGGCAGTTAACTTCAAGAAGAACAGCAACGCCGTTTTCTTCTTTAATGATGATTGCGCCTTCAGCTGCAACGTTACCAGCTTTCTTAGCTGCTTTCGCTGCGCCTGATTTACGCATGTTTTCAATTGCTAGTTCGATATCAGCGTTTGCTTCTACAAGCGCTTTCTTACATTCCATCATGCCAGCGCCAGTGCGCTCGCGAAGTTCTTTAACTAGAGCAGCAGTTACAGTTGCCATTCTCTATTCCTCGTTTGATTCGAATAAGGTAAAAAACAGGGGCCTACATTGTCGGCCCCTGATGCTAACTATAACTTAGTCCATGCTACAACAAGGTTTCACATAGACTAAGTGTGACACAGAGCCGCTATTATTCAGCTTCTACGAAACCGTCTTTTTCAGCAACTTCTGCAACGTCTTTGTTGCGACCTTCAGTTACTGAAGATGCAGCAGCGTTTAGGTATAGTTGTACCGCGCGGATCGCGTCATCGTTACCTGGGATGATGTAGTCAACGCCGTCTGGGTTAGAGTTAGTATCTACCACAGCGTATACTGGAATACCTAGGTTGTTAGCTTCTTTAATCGCAATGTGCTCGTGATCAGCGTCGATTACGAATAGAGCGTCTGGTAGGCCGCCCATATCTTTGATACCACCAAGAGATTTCTCTAGCTTCTCCATTTCACGAGTACGCATTAGAGCTTCTTTCTTAGTTAGTTTGTCAAAAGTACCGTCTTGAGCTTGAGCTTCAAGATCTTTTAGACGCTTGATTGACTGACGAACAGTTTTGTAGTTTGTAAGCATGCCGCCTAACCAGCGGTTGTTTACGTAGTACTGGTTGCTTGCGATTGCAGCTTCTTTAACAGCTTCAGATGCAGCGCGCTTAGTACCTACGAATAGAACTTTACCTTTCTTCTCGCCAACTTTAGCTAGTTCAGCTAGAGCTTCGTTGAACATTGGTACAGTTTTTTCTAGGTTGATGATGTGAACGCGGTTACGAGCACCAAAGATGAATGGCTTCATTTTTGGGTTCCAGTAACGAGTTTGGTGACCGAAGTGAACACCAGCTTTCAGCATATCGCGCATTGATACAGTTGCCATTTTAAAATCCTCTATGGGGTTAGGCCTCCACATCCCCCATAACTCCGACTAAGCTTCTGCTCAGCACCCCGGAACATGTGACGGAATGTGTGTGATTTAAAGATATAAGTTTAGTTGGAAGTAAACAGTTTCGCCGCATTGCGATAATGCTAGCAGAGAGAACAGCCACATTCCGGCGCGCTTTATACCATATTTTCAAGGTATCTGGCTAGTAAAAAAACGGCTAGGCGGGTTTGACTTAAACTTAAAAAAGACTCTACGCTCCATCACTCCAATGGGTACCAAGCACAGCCACAATTACACATTCTGACATCTTCCTGTTAGAATGCGCCGAATCGCACCAATGGGTGCAATTGAAGAAAGTAGAGAAAGCCGATGTCAATCAAGATAAAAACAGCTGAAGAAATCGAACGTATGCGCAAAGCGGGTGCTTTAGCCGCTGAAATTCTAGAGATGATTGAACCTTATATCAAAGAAGGGGTGACGACGGATGAGCTTAACCAAATCTGTCACGATTACGCTCTAGAGAAAGGAGCCTACTCTGCTCCACTTGATTACCATGGTTTCCCTAAATCAATCTGTACATCGATCAACCATATCGTGTGTCACGGCATTCCTGCGTCACAAGACGAAACAGGCAGCAACGGTCAAGTTAAGCCAGCAGTACTGAAAAATGGCGATATCATCAACATCGACATTACTGTAATCGTACCAAATGACGAAAATGCTGACCTTTCTGTACGTCCTGAAGGCTACCACGGTGACACATCAAAAATGTTCTTCGTAGGTGACGTAAACCCTGCTGACAAGCGCCTATGTATGGTGACAAAAGAAGCACTTTACGTGGGTATGCGCACGGTTAAAGATGGCTCTACCGTTGGTGAAATCGGTGCTGCAATCGAAAAATACATCAAAGAAAACAACAAAAAGAACCCACGCAATAAGTTCTCTATTGTAAAAGATTTCTGTGGCCACGGTATCGGAAACGAGTTCCATGAAGAACCACAAATCGTTCACTACAAAAACAGCGACCGTCGCGTTCTTAAAGAAGGCATGTGCTTTACCATCGAACCAATGATTAACGCTGGTAAATTTGGTGTGAGTGTTGACGCTGAAGATGACTGGACAGTTTACACGGGCGATGGCAAAAAATCGGCGCAGTACGAGCACACTATCGTAGTAACAAAAACGGGTTGTGAAGTATTCACACTACGTAGCGATGACACAATCCCACGTATTATGAACAACGCATAATCTCAGCTTTTCTCATATCCCCGCTCAGGCGGGGATATTTTTATTGCATCCTTCCCAGCACCAAACATATCCGTACACACCAAAACTAATTATTTATTTAGGTTACTACCCTATTTTGGTAGATTGAAAGTCATCAGGTACATTGCACGGACTTGCGGAATGAGCTTTCAATCACCTCTGGCTTTAGAAAAAGACCAAATCACCATTAGTGAGCTAAAAAATCAATTAGAACAATTCGCTGACTACCAAAAGAGAGAATTTCTCAACCATCATCCGATTGCCGACTTGGTTTTAGGCCGAGCCGAGTACATAGATTTGATGCTAAACCGATTATGGTCTCACTTTGGTTTTTCAGAGCTGCCGAACATTAGTTTGGTCGCGGTTGGAGGCTATGGTCGCGGTGAACTCCACCCTTTATCGGACATCGATATACTGATTATTTCTCGTAAATCCCTGCCAGAAAACCTCGCAGCTAAAGTCAGTGAGTTTATTACTCTACTGTGGGACTTGAAGCTTGAGGTTGGCCACGCTGTTCGCAGTATTGAAGAGTGCGCTAAGATTGGCAAAGAGGATTTAACCGTTGCTACAAACTTACAGGAAGCACGCCTCCTGTGTGGCTGTGAAGATACATTCCACCAGCTAAAAGTCCTCATACATTCCGAATCCTTTTGGCCAAGCGACGTTTTCTACAAAGCGAAGGTTAAAGAGCAACGTGATCGCCATGCTCGTTATCATGATACGACCTACAATCTCGAGCCTGATATAAAGTCGACGCCGGGTGGTCTGCGCGATATCCATACGCTCAGTTGGGTCGCCAGACGTCATTTCGGTGCCACTTCTCTGCTCGAAATGAGCCACTTTGGTTTCTTAACCGACGCTGAATATCGTGAACTTGTTGAGTGCCAAAACTTTCTTTGGCGCGTTCGCTTTGCATTGCACTTACAGCTGAAACGTTACGACAACCGACTGACGTTTGCTCATCAAGCTCAAGTCGCAGAGAGCCTTGGTTTTCAAGGAGAAGGCAATCAGGCGGTCGAAAAAATGATGAAAGAGTTCTACCGCACACTGAGGCGTGTGGCTGAACTCAATAAAATGTTGTTAAAGCTGTTTGATCAAGCCATTTTGGAAAATGGCATCGAAAGCGAACCGGAAATCATCAGTGATGACTTTTTGCGTCGTGGCCATTTAATCGAAGCAAGAAAACCAGCCCTGTTTCAAGCTCGTCCTGAAACCATTCTCGATATGTTCCTACATATCGCCAATGACTCGACGATTGAAGGCGTTGCACCACCTACGATGCGACAACTTCGCACCGCCAGACGCAGGCTAAATAAGTTTTTACATACCATTCCAGCGGCCAGAGAAAAATTTATCGAGCTTTGCCGTCATCCAAATGCGCTGCATAAAGCATTTAGTTTGATGCACAAACTCGGCGTGCTTGCCGCATACCTACCGCAGTGGAGCCAGATCGTCGGCCAAATGCAATTCGACCTTTTCCATGTTTACACGGTGGACGAGCACAGTATTCGACTTTTAAAGCATATCAACACTTTTAGTTACGCGAAAAATCACGATAAGCACCCTATCTGTTGCGAAGTATATCCTCGAATTCAGAAAAAAGAGCTACTCATCATAGCGGCAATTTTCCACGATATCGGTAAAGGCCGTGGTGGCGATCACTCAGAAATCGGTGAGACAGAATCCTATGATTTTTGTATTCAACACGGCTTCTCAAAACCTGAAGCGAAGCTTGTTTCATGGCTGGTTCGCAATCATTTGTTAATGTCAGTCACCGCACAAAGACGTGATATTTATGATCCCGAGGTGATCACCGAATTTGCAAAACAGGTCCGAGACGAAGAAAGGCTTGAATACCTCGTTTGCCTTACTGTCGCAGATATTTGCGCGACTAACCCAGAACTTTGGAATAGCTGGAAACGGACACTTCTTGCTGAATTGTTCTACTCGACCCAGAGAGCGCTTCGTAGAGGATTAGAAAACCCGGTCGATGTACGTGAGCGCATTCGCCATAACCAACAACTTGCGTCAGCACTGTTACGCAAAGAAGGGTTTAGTGCGCGTGAAATCGAGGTACTTTGGCAGCGCTTTAAAGCCGATTACTTCCTTCGTCATAGTCACAAGCAAATTGCGTGGCACTGCTCTCATCTTCTCCGTCATGAAGACCATTCGAAACCGCTCATCTTGATTTCCAAGAAAGCGACACGAGGCGGCACTGAAGTCTTTGTCTACAGTAAAGATCAACATGCCCTCTTTGCCACTGTCGTCGCTGAGCTAGACCGTCGCAATCTCAATGTGCATGACGCGCAAGTTATGACAAGTAAAGACGGCTATGTTCTCGATACATTTATGGTGTTAGACCAGCATGGTGACGTGATTGATGAGAACCGTCACAAGGCGATAAGTAAACATTTGGTGCACGTTCTTCAAGATGGGCGTCCCACTAAAATAAAAACTCGTCGTATACCTCGAAAGCTGCAACATTTTAAGGTGAAAACGCAAGTTGACTTTTTGCCGACTAAAAGCAAAAAGCGTACGTTAATGGAATTTGTCGCCTTAGATACACCGGGGTTGCTTGCGACCGTTGGTGCAACGTTTGCGGATTTGGGTATTAACTTACACGCTGCAAAAATCACGACAATCGGAGAACGAGCAGAAGACTTGTTTATCCTCACCAGTGACAATGGCGGTAAACTAACAGAAGAAGAAGAGCACGATCTAAGGCAGCTTATAACGGAAAACGTGGCTAAGCTCGCTCCGTAAGCGATCTTGACCACAAGTTACTGCTCTGCTTGAAAAATCCTCTGTCTACAACATAAATAGGCTGCTACATTAACTATTGAACTAATTAAAAACTAGACACAGTTAAAGAGGTAGCCTATGTTCCCACACCTCACCGGTTTAGGCATTCAAGATCCTAAGCAGATTGAGCGCTATTCACTCCGCCAAGAAGCGCACAAAGACGTGTTAAAAATCTATTTTCGTAAGCAGAAAGGTGAGTTGTTTGCGAAAAGCGTTAAATTCAAATACCCACGTCAAGTGAAGAATGTTTTGGTTGATAGTGGCAGTCACAAATACAAAGAAGTCACCGAGATCAACCGTAACCTAACATTAGTTATTGATGAGCTGAACAAAATTACCAAGCCAGAAACCGTGGTTGAGACAGATGTTAAACAGAAAATTCTGTCAGACTTACGTCATTTAGAAAAAGTAGTGGCAAGTAAGATCGCTGAAATCGAAGCGGATCTAGAAAAACTAAAATAGTAACACTGTATAAAAACGTAAAAGGCTTCCACTTGGAAGCCTTTATTTATAGTCAGTGTTTATAGCCAGCCTAAATACAGACCCACTAAATAGAGTGACACCCCGGCCATGACACCTGCGACGATGTCATCTAACATGATTCCTAAGCCGCCGTGTACACGCTTATCTAGCCAGCCAATAGGCCAAGGTTTGACCATATCAAAAAACCTGAACAAGACAAACCCTATCAGAAGCCACTTCCAATCAAATGCTGACAAACCAAACCATGGTACAACCAACATTGTAATCCATAGCCCAGCGAATTCATCCCACACAATAGAACCGTGATCGTGAACACCCATATCATCAGATGTTACCTGACAGATCTTAATCCCCACCACACAAGAAACAATAACCACCAGCATGTACAAAAAGAGCGGTAGCTGCGCAAGTAATAAGTACACTGGAACCGCTGCGAGCGTGCCCATCGTGCCAGGAATGATCGGAGATAAGCCACTACCAAAACCCGTTGCAAGCAAGTGCCAAGGGTTTTTCAGTGAAATTCGAGATAATGGGTTTGTCATACTGCTGTCTATTTATTTGAAATGATCATAGCCACTCAGTGACCAATTAAGCGCTTCGCCCTGAGAGTGAAGATCAAACGTACCTTGAGGTCTAATCTGCCCGATACACGTTATCTTCGCGCCGCAGTGAGCTAATGCACTTTCTAACGCACCTTGGTTTTGCTCAGGCACGGTAAAACAAAGCTCATATTCCTCTCCACTCGTGAGAGCGTACTGGAGCGCAGTTTCTCGATCGCCAACAAACTGGACTAACTCATTAGACACAGGAAGCTTGGAAACATCAATACTGGCACCGACATTCGAGCGTTGTAAAATATGTTTCACGTCAGAAATCAGCCCGTCTGAAATATCAATCGCCGAACTCGCCAACCCTAATAGAGCCTGACCGACTAAAACGCGCGGAGTGGATAGGTAATGCCTCAGCTCAAGTTCACTGGCAAAAGGTTTCTGTGAAAGATCTCGATTCAGAATAACATCAAGGCCTGCTTTACTGTCACCCAATTCACCCGTGACATAAATTCTATCACCAATTTGAGCACCATTTCGTCGCAGTGCTTTTGCAGGGTCAACCAGCCCTTGGACCGTCAGTGTTAAGCTTAAAGGCCCTTTTGTGGTATCTCCGCCAATCAACTGGATGCCAAAATAATCGGCAAGCTGGAAAAATGCATCGCAAAACGGTGCTAACCATTCTTCATCCGGCTCTGGCATAGTGAGCGCAAAAGAAACCCATGAAGGAGTAGCCCCCATTGCAGCAAGATCACTGATGTTCGACGCGAGTGCTTTGTGTGCCACCCAAGAAGGATTAGCCTCTGGAAGAAAGTGAGTGCCAGCAACTAAGGTATCAGTGCTGATGGCGACAGATAAACCTTGTGGCACTTGAACCAATGCGCAGTCATCACCTGCCGCTAACAGCACATCTTTACGCTGCTGTTGTCTGCCAACAAAGTATTTATCAATCAGATTAAATTCACCAGACATAGGAATTCCACAGATTGTTGAGTACGAATAAAAAAGGTCAGCGATTGCTGACCTTTTTATTTTTGAAATCTATTACTTCTTACGTACGTGAGGTGCTGCTTTATCAAGCACACCGTTCACGAATTTGTGGCTGTCTTCAGCTGCGAATACTTTTGCAAGTTCAATCGCTTCGTTGATAACCACTTTGTAAGGTACGTCTTCACGACGTGTCATTTCATACATAGCAAGGCGAAGCAATGCTAGCTCCATCATGTCCAGATCCTGCATTGGACGTGCAGTATAAGGACGAATCTTGCTGTCTAGCTCTGTGTGACTTAGCACAACACCTGTTAGTAGGTCACGGAAGTAGGCAACGTCAGTTTCTGGAGCTGCAAGTGCTGGTTCTGCGGCATGATGCTCTTCTTCATCATACTTACCACCAGATAAGAACTGCTCTTCAATAGTGGCAACATTCTCTTTGGTAATTTGCCATGAGTAGATCGCTTGTAGAGCGAATCGACGTGCATTACGACGTGCGGCTGGTTTCACACTGGCCCCCATTAGGAATCAATTTCTGAAAGAACGTTAATCATCTCAAGTGCGCTCAGTGCAGCCTCTGCACCTTTATTACCAGCCTTGGTTCCTGCGCGCTCGATAGCTTGGTCAATTGTATCAACAGTCAGGACGCCAAATGCTACTGGAAGGCTGTATTCCAGAGAAACTTGCGCAAGACCTTTGTTACATTCACTACAAACATAGTCGAAGTGTGGTGTACCACCACGAATTACTGTACCTAGAGACACGATCGCATCGAACTTACCTGTTTTTGCTACACGCTGAGCAACAAGAGGTAATTCCACTGCACCAGGACAACGAACTACAGTAATGTTTTCTTCGCTAACCTGTCCATGACGCTTTAAAGTATCGATTGCACCAGACAATAGACTTTCGTTAATAAAACTGTTGAAACGAGAAATAACGATAGCAATTTTTGCGTTTGGCGCTGGGAAGCCACCCTCGATCACTTTCATAAGCTTTCCTTTAACTATGTTCATCAAGTGAGAATCGCCGGATTCTAGCATAGAATTGTGAGCAATATCTAATGGAAATTTCGTATTCCTCCCTTCACTAAAGGAGGGGATGTAAAAAGGGCAAACGCTTATTCGACCGCTTACCCCTCCGGCTATTTCATATGATTTAGCGATTACTCGCAGACATATTCCACTACATTCAGGCCAAAACCACCTAATGCGTGATATTTTTTGTTTGTCGATGATAGAAGGCGCATATCGTGAACACCTAAATCCGCCAGAATTTGTGAGCCGACACCAACACGACGTGAAGTACCTTGTTTTTTCGCCAACGTCGGTGCTTGGCCTTTATCTTGTGCTTCAAACATCTTCACGCGGTGGATAAGTAGATCCGTCGATTCTTCATTGCCCAGAATAACCAGTACCCCGCCCTCTTGACCGATACGCTTCATCGCTTTATCCAGCGTCCAACTACGCTCTGCATTTCGGTCACTGCGAAGCAAATCGGTAAATGTATCTTGCAGATGAACACGTACTAATGGCGCAGCATCCTTTAACTCTCCTTTGCACAGTGCGTAGTGCACCTGGTTATCTATTGTGTCACGATAGGTAACCAAGTCGAATTCACCAAACTCTGTAGGCAGTTTGCACTCTGCAACACGTTCAATCGTCGTTTCTGTATTGTTGCGGTACTCAATCAGATCGGCAATCGTGCCCAGTTTAATGTCGTGTTTTTCAGCAAACACTTCGAGATCTGGGCGGCGTGCCATTGTACCGTCATCATTCAGAATCTCTACGATCACACCCGCTGGTTCTAGCCCCGCCAGACGAGCCAAGTCACAACCTGCTTCTGTGTGACCAGCACGAGTTAAGACACCGCCTTCTTGCGCTGCCAATGGAAAAATATGTCCTGGTTGAACCAAATCTGCGGCTTTAGCATCTTTGGCTACCGCTGCTTGTACTGTGCGAGAGCGATCGGCTGCCGAAATACCGGTCGTTACCCCTTCAGCCGCTTCGATTGAAACGGTAAAGTTTGTCGTGTACTGGGCGTTGTTGTCTTGCACCATAGGTGGTAGGCCTAGCATTTCACAACGCTCTTTCGTCATCGTTAGACAAATCAATCCGCGGCCATGAGTTGCCATAAAGTTTATCGCTTCCGGAGTGATATGCTCCGCAGCCATGATCAAATCACCTTCATTTTCACGGTCTTCGTCATCCATCAGAATGACCATTTTTCCAAGGCGAATATCTTCAATAATTTCTTTTGGCGTACTAATTGGCATCTTTTTTTCCTATCTCAGCTTCTAGCGGCGAATTGTTTTATGTAGCCCAGATTGCCTTTGCTTAGGCGAATCCATTTTGTCGTAAAAAGTCCATCGTAATACGGGACTCTGGTTGTTCTTCATTCTGCGCCGTCAATAGACGTTCCATGTAACGTGCAAGTACATCAACTTCTAAGTTCACTTTGCGCCCAACGTGGAAGTCAGCAATCGTGGTCTCTTCCCCTGTGTGAGGAACGATAGTGAGCTTAAAAGCCCCCTTACGCAGCGCATTTACCGTTAAGCTAATGCCATCCACTGTGATTGAGCCTTTTTCGGCAACGTACTTGGCTATTTCACTTGGCATCGCAACCCAAAATTCGATCGCACGCCCAACCATGTTGCGCTCAACAATTTCGCCCACGCCATCAACATGACCAGACACAATGTGTCCACCGAAGCGGGTCGTCGGCAACATCGCTTTTTCTAAATTGACTTTATCGCCCGCTTCATAATCCGCAAAGCCTGTTTTTTTCAGTGTCTCAAGCGAAAGGTCTGCGGTATAGCTCGTTTGACTAAACGCCACTACAGTTAGGCACACACCGTTGGTCGCAATACTGTCACCCAGCTTTACGTCTGACATGTCCAATTTGCCGACTTCGACCGTTACGCTAATATCTTCGCCCTTGGGCGTAATTGCAGCCAAAGTACCGACTGCTTCTACAATACCTGTAAACATGATTACATTTCTTTTTTCAATAAACTGGCAACGATTCTGATATCTTTACCAATTTGTCTTACATCTTTTATGTCTAACTCAATAACGTCAGCCATAGAATCCAACCCTAACGCACCGAGTAGACCTCGGCCATCACTACCCATTATTTTAGGTGCTAGATAAAGGATAAGCTCATCCACCAGCTCTGCTTGTATTAAGCTACTCGCTAGTGTCGCGCCTGCTTCTACCCAAACATGATTAATATTGTGAGAGTTTGCTAGATCTGCCAACGTCTCTCTCAAGTCAATCTGTTGTTGATGGTTTATCTTGGGAGTCAGATTCCCTTGCTCAGATACGATTATCTTGTCACCGCCTGTGTGAAACAGTTTAAGTTCAGGTGTGAGCTGATTTTGTCTATCAAGAATGACCCGAACAGGTTGACGTAAACCCTGTTCCAAATAACTAGCTTGAACACTCTTAGGAAGGTCAGCCCAACGAACATTCAGCGATGCATTGTCATCAATTACTGTTTTGCTGGTCGAGAGAATCGCACCACTTTGCGCACGGTACTTCTGCACATCTTGTCGTGCCTGCGGGGAGGTTATCCACTGACTCTGGCCATTAGCAAGCGCGGTTTGTCCATCTAGGCTCGCCGCCATTTTCAGCTGCACATATGGCATACCCGTTTTCATGCGTTTGATAAACGCTGGGTTCAGAGCATTGGCATCTTGTTCAAGCAAGCCTACCTGTACTTCAATCCCCGCCTCACGCAGCATTTGAATACCACGCCCCGCGACTTGCGGGTTCGGGTCTTGCATCGCACAAATGACTTTGGCAACTTTGGCGTTAATTAATCCTTCAGCGCAAGGTGGCGTTCTTCCGTAATGAGAGCAAGGCTCTAACGTTACATAAGCCGTTGCACCTTCGGCTTGGTTTCCAGCCATACGCAATGCGTGCACTTCGGCGTGAGGCTCACCAGCCCTAAAATGGAAACCTTCTCCGACAATTTCACCGTCACGCGTAATAACACAACCGACATTCGGGTTTGGAGGAGTAGTATAGATGCCGCCTTTTGCCAACTCGATGGCTCGCGACATCATTTGAAAATCTAGAGAAGTGAATTCAGACATTGAGCGTGACCATTAATCTTCTAGTTTCGCGATTTCTTCGCCAAACTCTCGAATATCTTCAAAGCTGCGATAAACCGATGCAAAACGGATATAGGCGACTTTATCCAACTCTTTAAGCTGATCCATCACCAAGTTACCGATCATTTCACTCGGCACTTCTCGCTCACCCGTTGCTCGTAGCTGAGATTTAATCATGCTGATCGCTAACTCTACCGCGTCGGCACTGACAGGACGCTTTTCCAACGCTCTTTGCAGACCGCCCACCATTTTATCTTCATTAAATGGTTCACGGTTACCGTTGGATTTTATCACTTTAGGCATCACTAACTCTGCGGTTTCAAACGTGGTAAAACGTTCGTTGCACGCCAGACACTGCCTACGACGACGAACCTGATGACCATCAGCAACCAAACGGGAGTCAATTACCTTAGTATCATTTTCTGAACAAAAAGGACAATGCATATCACCTCCAAAATAATGCCAGTTAGTGTAGCGGATTTAACAAAGCTAAGAAAAGCAAAAGGGGCCGAACAGCCCCTTTTAATCAACCCATCACACGTTTTTGTTAACTACGCGATAAGTAATTCGCCTTACCAACCCATTTGTAACTGGTTAGCTCTTCCAGCCCCATCGGGCCGCGTGCATGCAGTTTTTGTGTTGATACCGCCACTTCCGCACCTAAACCAAATTGTGCGCCGTCAGTAAAACGGGTCGCAGCGTTCACGTAGACTGCCGCCGAACCTACCGAGTTAATAAACAATTCAGAGTTTTCTAAGCTGTTTGTCATGATGGCATCGGAATGGCTGGCATTGTGAACTCGCATATGGTCAATCGCCTCTTTCACATCTGCGACAACTTTAACGCCCAATGTGTAGCTCAACCATTCGGTATCAAAATCACCATCAACTGCGTCGCGTATCTCTTTAGCATTACTCATCAGAGACTTCGCTTTTGCTTCAGCAACAAAGGTGACTTTGTCATTCATGCGCTCAGCCAGTTTCGGCAAAAATTCAGCCGCGACTTTTTCATGCACAAGCAAAGTATCGAGTGAATTACACGCCGAAGGACGTTGAACTTTTGAGTTTTCCACCACATCCAGTGATTTATCAAGGTTTGCGCTTTCATCCACAAAAATATGGCTGATACCGAAACCACCAATAATCACTGGGATAGTGCTGTTTTCTTTACACATTTTGTGTAAGCCAGCACCGCCTCGTGGAATGATCATATCAACATACTCATCGAGCTTTAGCAGTTGTGATACCAACTCACGATCCGGTTTCTCTATGTACTGAACAGCCGCAGCAGGTAAATCCGCTTTTGCAAGTGCCGATTGAATAACTTTCACCAACTCCATGTTAGAGAAGAAAGTTTCTTTACCGCCACGCAGGATGCTTGCGTTACCCGTCTTTAGACACAGTGCCGCGATATCAATAGTCACATTTGGACGCGCTTCGTAAATCACGCCCACCACACCAAGTGGTACGCGACGACGAGACAAAGACATGCCGTTTTCCAGAACCTTGCTGTCAATTTCTCTACCGACAGGGTCATTCAGGCTGATCACATTACGTACATCGTTAGCGATGCCATTTAAACGCGCTTCGTTAAGCAATAAACGGTCAAGTAAAGCGTCGGTTAAACCCGCTTCACGACCCAAATCAATATCTTTCTTGTTAGCCGCTAATATGTCAGCCGCGTTTGCTTCTAATTCATCGGCAATGATCGCCAACGCTTTGTTTTTTTGTGCTGTTGAAGCTGTTGCAAGTTGGAAAGCCGCGTCTTTGGCAGCTTTACCCATAAAATTCAATTCCACTATACTTCCCTCTTTTATACCAATATCACTTTTAATGCAGAAATAGAGATTGGTATTACTCTTGGATTACAACCATATCGTCACGATGAAGAACTTCGTTCCCATAGTCATAACCTAAGATTCCTAAAATATCTTTGCTGTGTTTGCCAATGATTTTGGCCATGTCTTTGCTCGAGTAACTAGAGATACCACGAGCAACGAGCTTACCGTTTACGTCAGTCACTCTGACTACGTCACCACGCTCGAACTCGCCACTGACCTTTGTCACCCCTTTTGCCAATAAACTGCTTCCTTTGCCAAACACAGCGTTGACAGCACCTTCGTCAATAACGATATCACCGGACGTTGCTGGCCCAGCAAGAATCCAGCGCTTACGGTTTTCTAGTGCTTCTTCACACGGTAAGAAACGAGTTCCGTGTGGCTCATCACCGAGCGAGTCAAAAATCACGTTCGGCGCACTGCCAGCGGCAATAATCACCTCAATACCAGCGCGACGTGCAATATCTGCTGCTTGAAGCTTAGTTGCCATACCACCCGTACCTAACGTCGTGCCGCTGCCGCCGGCAATTTTACGTAGCGTATCGTCGATGGTTTTGACTTCTTTAATCAGTTCCGCATCTGGGTCTTTACGTGGATCGGCGGTAAACAGGCCTTTTTGGTCGGTCAGTAGCAATAACTTGTCTGCGCCACACAAAATACCCACTAGCGCAGATAAGTTGTCGTTATCACCAACTTTAATCTCGCTAGTCGCTACCGCATCATTTTCGTTTACAATTGGGATGATGTCGTTTTCGACCAACGCATTGATAGTGTCACGCGCGTTGAGAAAACGCTCTCGATCTTCTAGATCTGCACGGGTCAACAGCATCTGACCGATCTTAATGCCGTAGATGCCAAACAAGGCTTCCCAAGTTTGAATCAATTGGCTCTGACCCACGGCTGCAAGCAACTGTTTGCTCGCCATCGAGTTGGGGAGTGCGGGGTAACCTAGGTGCTCACGTCCGGCAGCAATGGCGCCCGACGATACCATGACCACTGAATGGCCTAGTTTTTTTAGCTCTGCACACTGACGCGCTAATTCGACCATATGAGCACGGTCTAACGCCAACGTACCACCAGTCAAAACACTGGTACCTAGTTTAACTACCACCGTTTTAGGTTGTAGTATTTGTCCGCATTCTTGATTCATTCTCGTTCTGCTATCAATAAAATAAACAGGGTTCTAAGCCATTTGAGCAAACTGTTGGATTTACAGCGTTATAGCAAAATGGCGTCCAGACCTGTTGTTTTAGCAACCCAAGCACAAATTCACAAGTAGAAAAGGCACCAAAAGGCGCCTTTTTAGTAGAGAAAAGATATAACAGGTGTAAATCAGACGAATTCAACAGATTCTTCGTGTAATTCTATCTGTATATCAAACTCAGATTTCATAGTTTCAACCAGCTTATTATGAAACTCTTCCTGAGTTCGATTCACATCACCTACGACATTTTTCGGCAGCTCTTCGTCCAGCCAATCCCCTGTCGTGTCATATAGACCAGTTCGATAAAGAGCTTGATAACAGGTTCCTTGTTTTTGAAGCTCTAACCACCACCCCCAGAACTCTCTCTTTTCCGGTGACTTTTTGTCGTTAACACACACAGACAAACAATCAAAAAGATAAGACCCATCTACACATTGAGGTTCACGTAAATAAGGACCAATCGAGCGAAGTGAGGAAAGCAAGCGATAATGGGTTGGACTTTTTATTAAGTCAGACATATGAATCTCCGTATTCATGACTGTATTTATTATTACAGGTGCACAATTAAAGCTTTATTACAGTGCCCTTAGTTTCAGTGTCCCCCAAATCGTACCGTATGTCACCTGGTTAGCTCGTCCTCCAACCACTGAATAGCCAAATCGAGGGATTGCTCATATCCTTTTGTAATCGTTTTGGAACTGATTTTTTTTGCCTTACCATAGTCACTAAAAATTGCAACGAGCTGGTTATCACTATACGGTGAAACTGGATCCCCTTCTAAACTCATCGCCAAGATTGGCACTTTGGTTTTCCGGCTAGAAAGAATGCCTTGTACCTTTAACGACCATGCCTTCAATTGACTCGCTAAGCTATGAATGTCGACCGCACTTTTGCCTAAACGCGAGGCCAATACATCTAAATACATTTGAGGCATCTGCTTGAGCTTTTCAGGTGAAGAAAGTACCGAATGAATAGGTGCACCTAACGAAACACAAGCTTTAATTTTGTCTTGTTCCAAAAATGACAAGCGCACCATGGCATTACCACCAAAGCGAAACCCAATTAAGCCTACTCTAAAATGGTCCACCCAAGGAATATTGTGAAGCTCGTTGAGGACCGCTTGGTGTAAACATGAGGTATCTTCTGTGAGGTTCCAATGAGTATTATGTCCAATAGAAGGCATGTCGACAGTGAGCATCGCAATGTCTTTTTTTGCGAAATGGTCTTTAAATAACGTCCAAAGATCCGTTTGTAAGCTATCTAACCCAGCACTCACCATCACAACTGGTTGAGGTTTATCTGTGTTCGTTAAATGAAGATGCGCGATAATCTTTTTGTTCTGATAAGGCACTTCAATACGCTTAACAATGTACTTCGTTTTTTTGGCCGCATCGTCATAGGCACTGTTAGCAAGGACCCTAGCCTGTAGCGCTAAGTTATCATTCTTCAGGTGGGGATAACCGGCAATGCTGTAGCATAAGGAAGCATTAAAAAGTTCATCCGCCGCTTCCTCTCCTTTTAGTTCACCCGAACGTTTTTGATGAAGCATGCCAAGCTTGATCCATTCGTACGTCCAGTTGCCGCTATGGTATCCCATGACTGTGTCCAGCCATTGTTCCTGAGTTCTGGAGTGCTTGGAAGACGCGATTTTAGCAAGAACGGCCTCTATCTCAATGGGGTTTAACCCCTGCCACGCCCACTGCATTCGGCGCAGGTTGCGATACCATCGATAACCTTCTTTCTCACGCTTTTCTTCCAAAAACGTTTGACTACTCGGCATATATTGAATCAGAGCTGAAGTTTCTCTTGCTTGTTTGTGTTTAACAAATAGAGTCTCAGAGATATTTTTGCTCACTTCTTCGGACATAGGAGAACCTGGATAATTGCTGTTTAATCAATAGTAATAAAAAAAATGACCCAGTGAAGGGTCATTTATCAAGAAACTGAAAGTTATCGCTACGTTTCGTTATTTTTGCTTGCGATTGATAGGCTCAATGTACTGAATAGCCATATCCCACGGCTGTTCAATCCAAGTTTCTTGAGCAATATCCACAACATAGTCATCAAGCAACGCAGCACCTGATGGTTTCGCACATACTGCGATCAATTTCGCTTTAGGATACATATCACGTAGCTGACGAGCCGTATCACCACTATCGACCAAATCTTCAACAATAAGGTAACCTTCACCATCGCCTTCTGGCGCTTTTAGAACGCTCATATCACGTTGGTGATCATGGTCATAGCTAGAAATACAGATGGTATCTACATAGCGAATACCTAATTCACGCGCTAGGATTGCACCAGGAACTAAACCACCTCGGCTTACTGCCCAAATACCTTTCCATTGTTCTGCTGGCATCTGTTTTGCTGCTAACTCACGGCAGTATGCATGCATTTGGTCCCAAGTAATGACGAATTTCTTGCTCATTGTTATTAACCTAAATCTAAAATTGTGAGGGCCCGTAAACCAGAATAGCTCCGGATTACAGACCCTTTAAAAACTACTTAAGCGACGATGTATTTAACGATAAAGATAGCAGACATAATCCAAACACTTAGAGATACACCGCGACCTTTACCACTAAACAGTTTGATAGCAGCGTACGCAATAAATCCAAAAGAAATACCTTCTGCGATAGAGAACGTCAGTGGCATTAATAGACACGTTACTACGACCGGAGCCGCTTCTGTTAAATCACGCCAATCGATACTTACCAAGCCAGAAAGCATCAGAATAGCTACGTAAAATAGAGCACCAGAGGTCGCGTATGCTGGAATCATTCCTGCTAATGGCGAGAAGAATAGTGCAAGTAAGAATAAAATACCAACTACAACTGCGGTCAAACCTGTGCGGCCACCAGCAGAAACACCAGAAACACTCTCGATATACGATGTTGTATTCGATGTGCCTAGAAGAGCACCGACTGAAGTTGCTGTCGAATCCGCCAGAAGCGCTTTATTAAGACGAGGAATCTTGCCATCTTTGCCCACTAGACCCGCTTTTTGAGACACACCAACGAGCGTACCTGCGGTATCGAACAAATCGACAAACAAGAAGGCAAATACAACAGAGATCATGCCAACTTCAAAGACAGCAGAAAAATCTAACTGAAGAAAAGTCGGCGCAATGCTTGGTGGCGTTGACATCACGCCGTTCCATTGCACATCACCAAACAAAAGACCAAGGCCTGTAACCGCAAGAATCGCAATCATCACCGCACCTTTAACACCGCGATGAACAAGAGCAATTGTCATAAAGAAACCAACCGATGCAAGCACAGCAGGCACCGATGTTATGGCACCTAAAGAAACTAGCGTCGCTGGGTTATCGACAACAATACCTGCATTTTTCAGTGCAATAAACGCAAGGAACAGACCGATGCCCGCAGAAATGCCCGTACGTAACGATAGCGGAATCGAGTTTATGATCCATTCACGAATTTTAAACACGCTCAGAAGAATAAAAAGAAGACCCGAGCAAAATACGGCTGCCAATGCAACTTGCCATGTGTAGCCCATGCCAAGTACAACCGAATACGTAAAGAATGCGTTTAACCCCATACCTGGAGCTTGAGCAATAGGGTAATTAGCGACAAAACCCATAATGAAACAGCCAATGGCCGCTGCCAAACATGTCGCGACAAAGACAGCGCCACGGTCCATACCTGTATCAGCCAAAATCGCTGGGTTCACAAATACAATGTAGGCCATCGTCAAAAAGGTTGTCATACCTGCGATGATCTCAGTTTTCACGTTCGTGCCGTTTTCACTGAGTTTAAATAGTTTTTCGAACATAATCGAATCCTAGAGGGTGAGAGGTAAACGGTTGCGTAATCGATTGGCGGGGATTATAAAGTCATCAAATATCAAATTCCAGACGGATTTCGGTCTAAAACTAATATTTTTATTAGTAATCAGTACTTAGACATGGCAGAGAGCGTCACAGGGTTAAGAAAAAGCGCAGAGAATCAATGGATAACGACTTTTTTGAATAAAAATTCTAAAAGATGTTTTTTTGCACCATGTCGCAAACTTTCAGCGGATGATCTGTTCGAGATAAGAAAGGTTGTATGTGTTTATGCGAATAAAACACAACTTTGATCCTCAAGTCAGGATCGGAGCCTATTATGAACGCAAAAAGATAAGATAAAAAAACGCCACTCAATGAATGAGTGGCGGTTGAATCATGTCAGCTCAAAAGGAGCTGTAAATAAATTCCAATATATAGGGGTGAACAAAACTGTTCGAGAGTTACAAGCTTTAGGTTAGTAACCAAAAGTTGTTGGGTATGCAAAGCTGCTAGTGTAAACAGAGCTGTTTATCCAGAACGCTGCACTTGGTAAACCTTTCATAAACATCACCTTCTAAATCAAGTTAAATAGATAACAAATTCTGATTTCTCGGTTCCCTGGAGGCGACAAATCGGACTCATCCTTTGAGCATTTTGTCTTCGCTTTCGAAGTTGTGACCACTATAACTTAAAGAAATTAAATTACAAGAAAAATCGTGACTCAAATCACATAAAGTTCATAAAGTGACTAAGATCAAATGAACCGTGTAATTAAATTACAAAATTATTACTACATTACGAATATTTTGAGCTTAACCATAAGATTTCATGCGGATCAGCGTGTGTGATTCAGTTCAAATTCTGTGATGCCTTCGACCATTTTCGTTTCTGCTTTTACTATTACCTAGGCTCAGGTGGTGCTATTCTTAGTTCCTCTAATTTATAAGTCAGATTTGGTTTTTTGTTCTAGCAAATCCCAATATTTGCTTTATAAGATCTGGCATTGTTCGAAAAAGGAGCCATCCGTGTCCGAATTCCATTCTGAAATCAGCAACTTATCCCCTGCCCCATTGTGGCAGTTCTTCGATAAGATCTGTTCTATCCCTCATCCTTCTAAGCATGAAGAAGCATTAGCTCAATACATTATCGAGTGGGCGAAAGAACAAGGCTTAGAAGTTCGTCGTGATCCAACAGGCAACGTTTTTATTAAAAAGCCTGCGACGCAAGGTATGGAAAACAAGAAAGGGGTCGTTCTTCAAGCTCACATCGATATGGTTCCGCAAAAGAACGAAGACACTGAGCATGACTTTGCCAAAGATCCTATCCAACCATACATCGATGGCGAATGGGTCACAGCGAAAGGCACAACACTCGGTGCGGACAACGGCATTGGTATGGCATCTTGCCTTGCTGTACTGGCATCAAAAGATATCAAGCATGGCCCGATTGAAGTTCTGCTCACTATTGATGAAGAAGCAGGCATGACTGGTGCATTTGGCCTTGAAGCTGGTTGGTTGGAAGGTGACATCCTTCTTAACACTGACTCAGAGCAAGAAGGCGAAGTATACATGGGCTGTGCGGGCGGTATTGATGGTGAAATGACATTCGACATCAAACGCGAAGCACTTCCAACAGGCTACGTGACGCGTCAGCTTATCCTAAAAGGCTTAAAAGGCGGCCACTCTGGTTGTGATATTCACACGGGTCGCGGCAACGCAAACAAACTGGTGGCGCGCTTTTTAGCTGGCCACGCGCAAGAACTCGACCTACGCCTAATTGAATTCCGTGGCGGCAGCTTACGTAACGCCATTCCTCGTGAAGCATTCGTTACTGTGGCGGTTCCAGCTGAAAACGAAGCTAAACTGGCAGAGTTGTTTGAGTTTTACACTAATCTGCTGACTCAAGAACTCGGTAAAATTGAGACAAACATCGTCTCATTCAACAAAGCAATTGATACACAAGATCAAGTACTGGCTATTGCCGATCAACAACGTTTCATTGCTGCTCTGAACGCTTGCCCTAACGGCGTGGTTCGCATGAGTGACGAAATCGAAGGCGTGGTAGAAACATCACTTAACGTTGGTGTTATCACGACAGAAGCAGACAAGATTCGAGTTTTATGTCTTGTTCGTTCACTGATTGACTCTGGCCGCAATCAAGTAGAAAGCATGCTGACTTCTGTTGCTGAACTTGCTGGTGCGAAGATTGTGTTCTCTGGTGCTTACCCTGGCTGGAAGCCTGATGCAGACTCAGAAATCATGGCTATCTTCCGTGATATGTATGAAGGCATTTACGGTCACAAGCCGAACATTATGGTGATTCATGCGGGCCTTGAATGTGGTTTGTTTAAAGAACCTTACCCAAATATGGATATGGTCTCTTTTGGCCCTACTATTAAGTTCCCACACTCTCCGGATGAGAAGGTAAAAATCGACACAGTTTCACTGTATTGGGATCAGATGGTAGCGCTACTCGAAGCAATTCCAGAAAAAGCATAATCTCGTTCTCTTAACGACAAAGTCACTATGAAGCCAGCCTCAGCGCTGGCTTTTTATTGCTCTTTTTTCCAAATAATTCTTATCACTCAATAAATTAATTTTGTCGTAACGGTGATCTTTTTTAGTTAGTCACTCCTACTTAAGGTTGCTAAATTCGCGCTTCTTGAAGCACCCTGGGGTGGGTCCCTTACCCTTCTTCAAGCCAGACTCGTCTATACTCAAACGAGTTACATTGGGGATGCTAAATTCCATCAAGCATCTTTCATCTTCTCTAAAAAGATTATTACTGCAATGAAAGAAAAACTATTAGTAGGTTGGCGTGAAGCTCTTAGCTTGCCAAATTTAGGTATTAGAAAAATTAACGCAAAAATCGATACCGGAGCCAAAACTTCTTGTTTACACGCATTCAAAGTAGAAGCCTTTGAGAAAGACGAAACTCTTTGGGTGAGATTCTGGATTCACCCGATTCAGCGTAACTCAGATGTAGAAGTTATGTGCGAAGCTGAAGTTCTCGATGAGCGTGTCGTACGCGACTCTGGTGGTCATGAAGAAATGCGTTATGTCATCAAAACTGACTTGGCGATTGGCGGTGAAACTTGGCCAATCGAAATAACGCTGACCAACCGAGAAAACATGGCTTTTCGTATGTTATTAGGCCGGACCGCGATGCACAATCGCATCATAGTGGATCCGGTCGAATCGTTTTTAGTCCCTTTCGAGGAAAGTAATTAATGAAAATTGGTATTCTGTCTCGCAACTCTAAGCTGTATTCAACCCGTCGTCTGATTGAAGCGTGTAAAGAGCGCGGTCACGAAGTGAAAGTCATCGACGCCCTTCGCTGTTATATGAATATCAACTCGGATAAGCCTGAGATTCACTTTAAAGGTGAAGAGTTAGCAGGTTTTGATGCCATCATCCCACGTATCGGCGCATCGGTGACCTTCTATGGTACTGCGGTGCTTCGACAATTTGAGATGATGCACGTTTACCCGGTAAATGAATCTGTCGCTATTACGCGTTCTCGTGATAAATTACGCTCAATGCAACTGCTTTCACGCAAAGGGATTGGAATGCCGATCACAGGCTTTGCAAGTAAGCCAGATGACGTTAAAGACTTACTTGACATGGTAGGTGGCGCACCAGTTGTTATTAAGCTACTGGAAGGTACACAAGGCATTGGTGTGGTTCTAGCGGAAACGCGCAAAGCAGCTGAAAGTGTTATCGAAGCATTCCTAGGGCTAAAAGCCAACATCATGGTGCAAGAGTACATTAAAGAAGCGGGCGGTGCGGACATCCGCTGCTTTGTGATTGGCGACCGCGTAATTGCAGCTATGAAGCGCCAAGGTGCAGAAGGTGAATTCCGTTCCAACCTGCACAGAGGCGGAAGCGCGTCTTTGGTGAAAATCACACCTCAAGAGCGCAGAACAGCCGTAGAAGCGGCAAAAATAATGGGATTAAATGTGGCTGGGGTTGACCTCCTTCGTTCTGAGCGTGGACCACTAGTCATGGAAGTAAACTCATCTCCAGGTCTGGAAGGCATTGAACATGCAACCGGAAAAGACATTGCAGGGATGATCGTCGCATTTATTGAGAAAAATGCATCAAGCCAAAGGACAAGAACGCGTGGTAAAGGCTAAACGCAATAGCGCATTCGAATTTCTCGGTGAGTCTATCTCACCGGGGACACGTAAAATGATGGAGCTGGAAGCAGCTAAACTTTATACCCATTCACCGCTTTCTATTCCGGTGGAGATCGTCAACGGCAGATACGCGGGCCCCGTTCTTATGGTTAACGCTGCGATCCATGGTGATGAGCTCAACGGGGTAGAAATTGTCCGTCATCTCATCAACACCATTGATGCTGATAGACTGAAAGGGACTTTAATTGCCGTGCCGATCGTCAACGTATTTGGATTTATTCATAAATCCCGGTACCTACCCGATCGCCGCGATTTAAACCGATGCTTCCCTGGCAGCGAAAAAGGTTCATTAGCATCCAGAATGGCACACACCTTTTTTGACCAGGTAGCCACACGTTGCAATTATATCTTGGACTTGCACACTGGCGCGATTCACCGTACCAACCTGCCACAGATCCGGGCAAATTTGAGTAACCCTGAATCGCTAAGGATTGCACAAGCATTTGCAACGCCAGTGATTATTGACTCACCACTGCGCGATGGTTCACTGCGCAGTGAAGCCGAAAAACTCGGTATACCGGTGTTAACTTATGAAGCAGGTGAAGCACTTCGCTTTGAACCTATCTGCATCAATGCAGGCTTTTTAGGTGTTCAGCGCGTAATGCGCGCAATTGGAATGCTAAGAGCAAGTCGTAAGAAGTTGCCTTCCTCTGTTATCGCGAAATCCACCAGCTGGATGCGAGCAGAGAACGATGGCATTTTACGTACGCTGGTGACGTTGGGCGACAAAGTGGATAAGGGTCAGGTGCTGGCTTACATCAGTGCCCCGCTCGGCCATAGTGAGATTGAGCTTACCGCACCCAAAAGCGGGATAGTTATCGGTCAGCAAACATTGCCTTTGGTCAATGAAGGGGATGCCGTGTTCCACTTAGCCTACTTTAGAGAAGATGACGAAGAAGTCGAACAAGCGGTAGGTGAGTTTATTGAAGATGTGACTGATGCTGATCGAGAGCCTCTAACAACCGGACAAATCACCACACCATCAATGTAATCGAACCCTAAACGAAAAGCCCGCAATTCAACATGCGGGCTTTTTGCTATTTCTTTGTTCGGTTATCCAAAGGAAGCCCAAATCACTGTGGCGACCAAAACTGGACAAACAAACTTCACATAAGCAGGCCACAACTTACCAAACCAGCCTAACGAGAATTCAGGGAAACCTTGTTCCAACTCTTTAATTTTTGAGTGTCGGCTCCATACCCAACCACCAAATAGGCAGAACAGTAATGCCGCTGTTGGTTGTAGATACTGAGTAGCGACCGTTGCGACAAGGCCAAACAGCTCTCCAAAGTTATAGACGATCACCACACTAAAGAGCGCGATAACACCACCTAACACCCAACTGGTTGTGCTTCTCTTGGTATTGAAACGCTCACCTACGAGTGCCACTGGGCATTCAAGCATAGAGATAGAAGAAGTCAGTGCAGCAATGGTCAGAAGTAGAAAGAATACAATTGCAAACAGTTGACCAAGCAACCCTAAACTATCAAACATCAATGGCAGTACAGTAAAGACTAACGTATCAGAGCTGAGTAGCGAACCATCTTCGGCGTAGATCTGCACACCTTTTTGCATGGCAACAAACATGGCTGGCATCACCACCAAGCCAGCAATAAACGCAACCGCAGTATCAACTAACGTCACATTCATCGCCATTTTGGGCAAATTCTCTTTCTTGCTCAAGTAAGAACCGTAGATCAGCATTGAACAGCCACCAATCGTCAATGAGAAAAAGCCCTGTCCCATCGCCGCAAGAACCAATTTGCGATCCATGATCTTTTCAAAGTCAGGCACTAGATAGTGTTTAAGCCCTTCCATTGCACCTGTTTGCGTCATAATGTACACAAACAAAAGAGCAAACAGAACAAATAGCGCTGGCATCAGGCGAGTTGACCACTTCTCAATACCTTGCTTAACACCCCCTTGAACAATTAGGACGGTAAGCACATAAAACGTAATCGTACCAAACAGGTTGCGCTCTACGCTAAAACCTTTAAACCAAGCGGTTGCCGTTTCCATACCCAACACGTCGCAAATCGCGCCAAGTAAGAAGCAGATTAACCAACCACCGACGATGCTATAAAAGGCTAGAACAGCGCTAGGCACACTCAAACCTATCCAGCCAACTGCCCCACCCAATGTTTTTCCAGTCGCGTTTGATGTGAGTGAACGCATGCTATCGACTGGGTTTGCTTGACCATGACGACCGATTGCCATTTCTACGACCAGCATAGGAAATGCAACCACCAAAATCATCACCAAGTACACCAAAAGAAAAGCACCGCCGCCGTTACTTGCAGCCTGAGTAGGAAAACCCCAGATGTTTCCAAGGCCTACTGCCGCACCTGCCGCAGCAAGGATAAAACCTAAGCGAGAACCAAAATGCTCGCGGGGCTGAGAAGAGGTTTGTTGTGTCATATTGCTAACATAGGATACCAATGAACTAGTTGACTAGTACAATATAGCAATATGCGCTACACAACAAGAACTGACTGGTTATTTACTCGACAGTTAATCCATATAATAGGTATTACGTGTGTAGATTTACGCGTACATCCCACCTTTATTCTATAAAAAATTTAAATGTCGCTTTTAAACGGGCCATACTAAGCCCGTGTTCAGAAATAGCGTAGGCAAAATACTGAAAGCAAGGCGGAGTTTTTCGATGAGTCTGTATTCTACAAACAAAAAGAGCGCGTTTTGCGCTCTTTGGGATATCTATTTGGAGTATCTTAGATGGTAAACACTTGATAATCCTTCAGTTCAGGTATCTTCTGATGCAATTTCTGCTCTTGATCTGCCATATCCCCTAAAGAGTCACAGAACTCTTGGCCTTGCTCAATCACATCTTTCTCATGCTCAGCAATACTTTGCGATACTCTCTCTTTTAATTCAGTCATAGAGTTTGCCATTTGAGTCAAGTTAATGCCACCTTCCGCTTTCATCTTTTCAGACATCGCGTTAAACGCACTGATCACGAACTCTTCGTTAAACAGTTCACCCGCTTTTTCAAGATCTTGTGTCCAGGTATCTGCCATTGAGCTAACGCCATCTACTGGCAAGATGAAATCTCCATTTTTGTAGTAACGAGACTCCACATCTTCGTAGAATTTTTTCATCGAATCTTTAACGTTATCAAAGGCTCCCGGAGCATCAAAGCTCACCGCAACGTCATCAATAACATTATTGGCAAGTTCTAAACCATCCTGAGCCATTTGTTTCACTCTTGGAATATACGCGTTTAGACTTTCTCGGTAGTCAGACAGCAACTGCTTCTGCTCTGTTGTAAGTGCAACATTCTCTCCAGCAATCTGAAGATTGTTATTTGCGTCAACAATAGCCGTGTCTCCACCTTTTTGGTAGATTTCAACCGCCTCTCCATCTAAGTGAATTTCATTTTTTATATCGACCTTACACTGAGAAGCCAGAACAGGGCCAGACAGCAGTAATGGTAGTGTCAACAATACTTTTTTCATCTTCATCTCACCTTGCCTATTTATTTCAATAATACCAACAAGCCATAAGTCATTGTCAGCTTATGGTTTCTATTTCGTAATAGTATGTATTTACACCCGCTTGGTAGCGCACCTCGTCACCGACTTGCATGCCTTTGAGCGCCTTCCCTAAAGGCGATTCAAACGTCACTAGCGTCACTGTCTGATCAGCAAAAGAAACCTTCAGTCCACCTTCGCAAGGTGCTGCAAAAAACAATTGCTGCTGTTCATCGCAATCAAGCAGGGTCACAAGTGAACCCAGCACGACTTTTTCTGGCGCGTCAGGTAATACCAAATCTCTGAATAGACGAATCTCTTTTTCGCTCTCTTGCACACGCATTGCTTGACCATGTGCTAAGTACGACGCTTCTAATGCCAAAGTATCGTATTTGTGCTCGGGTATCGTCTCTTCGTCGGTCGCAGATTCTATCGCTCGTTTCATCGAACGGTGGGCTACTTTTAATTTCTGCTCTAAAACATCTAAAATGCTTTGGCGCAGATCAGATTTATTCATACTAAAATCATGTTCCATCTATGCAATTCCCCCTAGAATAGATGTCATTGCGCCCAAAGGATAGCTGAATAGTAAGTGATGAATAATTCCAATCAAGAGATCAATCTTTACCAAACATTACGCTCGACATTTGGGTTCGACGTTCTTCGCCCAGGACAAGAGCAAGTGATCCAGACTGTATTAGATAACCGTTCATGTGCGGCGATCTTTCCGACTGGCTCAGGCAAATCACTTTGCTATCAGTTACCCGCAGTCATTCTTCCTCATCTAACTTTGGTGGTCTCTCCTTTACTGGCGCTAATGAAGGATCAATTGGATTTTTTACATAGTAAAGGTATCCCAGCGGCCTCAATTGATTCCACTCTCACCCGAGAACAAATCCAGCAGGTAATGGAAAGCGCTAGGCAAGGACAAATTAAAGTCTTGATGATTTCTGTGGAAAGACTAAAGAACGAACGTTTTCGTCAGTTTATCTCTCAAGTACCCATTTCGTTGATGGTTGTGGATGAGGCGCACTGTATCTCAGAGTGGGGGCACAACTTCCGACCAGACTACCTTAAACTTCCCCACTATCTGCGAGAGTTTAATATACCTCAGACCTTGTTGCTCACCGCGACCGCGACGAGAGATGTCATTAACGATATGCAGGAAAAGTTTTCCATTAATGAATCTGATGTGGTCGTTACTGGGTTTTATCGCCCAAACCTCGATCTCTCTGTGACGCCTTGTGAAGGAGAGGACAAAGCAGAAGCACTGCTTTCAACCATAGCGCCAAATCCGACGGAACCTACCATTGTATACGTGACACTCCAAAGTACAGCGGAAAGTGTCGCCCAGTTATTACAACAAAGTGGGATTAATGCTCAAGCGTACCATGCAGGTCTCGCGAATGAGTTGAGAGAGCAAATCCAACGCGCTTTCATGCAAGGAGAGATAGATTGCATTATCGCGACCATCGCTTTTGGTATGGGCGTCGACAAATCTGATATTCGTCGGGTAATCCACTATGACCTGCCAAAATCGATTGAAAACTACGCACAAGAAATTGGTCGTGCGGGCAGAGACGGAAAGACCTCTCAATGTGTTTTACTTGCCAACAAAGATGGCATTTGTACGCTCGAAAACTTTGTCTATGGTGACACCCCAGAACTAGACGAGATAACACACATTGTTGAACTCGCGAATCAGGCTGCTCCTCAGTGGGAGGTTGTCTTAAGCCGCTTAGCAACGGAAAGTAATATAAGGCAATTACCACTTAAGACTCTGTTGGTTTATATGGAGATGGCAGGCCACATCGAATCTCAGTACAGCTATTTTGCCGACTACCGCTTCAAGTTCATCATGAACAAGCAATCCATTATCGACCACTTTAACGAAGAGCGTAGAGACTTTATCACGGCTGTGTTTAACTGTTCACCACAAGCTAAGACATGGTGCCAAGTCGACTTTGAGACGCTATGGACCCATTTTAAAGGGGATAGACAGCGTGCCATCGCCGCTTTGGACTATTTCCATGAGAAAGGCTGGATAGAGCTAGAAAGCAAACTAATAACGGAAGTGTACCGAGTTAAGCCGCTGGCTGACTCCTTAGATACGTACAGCCGTCGCCTTGAGAAACTGTATAAAGATAAAGAACATAGCGACATCGGCCGAATCCATAATCTGCTTGCCCTTTTTGAGTCAGACCAATGTCTAAGCTATAACCTTGCCAACTACTTTGGTGACAATAAAGCCCCTAAAAACTGCGGTCATTGCAGTGTCTGTCGCGGAGCGATCGCTTCCTTGCCTATGAGCCAACCACCAGAGGTTCATGAAGATCAAATACATTCGTGGCTAACAGAATTAGAGCAAAAATCAGCAAACGCCATATCCACTCACCTCAAAGCTAAATTTCTTTGTGGCATCACAACACCAGCATTAACCAAACTTAAGGCACGCTCACTTTCTGGGTTTGGAAAGATGATGTCTATTCCGTACTCTGACGTACTACAAAAGGTGGCATCTAGACAGCAATCAGAAAAAGCTTAACTGTCTGGTTTGCTCTTCGGGCTTAAGCATAACACTTAAGCCCAGCAAACGGATTTCCCGCTCTTTTTGTCGCTTGAGGATATCTCTCAATAACTGCTTAAAGTACTCAAGTTCGAGTTCGGAATGAATATGCTCAATGGTTGTGAGTTGGAAGTCAGCAAATTTTACTTTAATGCCCTGTTTTATGATCGCTTTATCTGGAGAGGCTTTTTCGAGTCTCTTCTCTAGCTCTGGATACAATTTTTCTTCAATCACTTGCCAGCATTCTTCGTAAGTCACGATATTTTGGCTGAACGTGCGTTCAACGCCCACTGACTTTCTTTCACGTGTCACGACGACTTCTCGAGTGTCAATACCATGGCTTTTTTTCCACAAAGACGCGCCGAGTCGACCAAACTTAAGCAGCAACTCACGATAGTCGCTATTCTTAATGTCTGCACCAGTGTAAAAGCCCGCCTGATGCAACTTTTCCAAACTCACCTTTCCCACACCTGGGATTTTTTCCAATGGCAGCTTATCTACTTCTTCTTGAACTCGATCAGGTGGGATCACATATTGGCCATTCGGTTTGTTCATATCCGATGCCACTTTCGCGAGAAATTTAACCGGAGCAACACCTGCCGACGCGGTCAACTGAAGTTCGTTCCAGATATCTTGCCGTATCGCCTCTGCAATCAACGTGGCAGAGCCATGACATTGAGTTGAGTCGGTGACATCCAAGTAGGCTTCATCCAAAGATAGAGGCTCAATAAGCGAGGTATAGCGGGAGAAGATCTCGCGAATTTGTTGAGAAACTTGCTTGTAAACCTGCATCCGACCAGGAACCACTAACAAGTTAGGACACAACTGCAACGCGCGCGCGGTAGGCATCGCACTTCTTATACCAAACTTTCTCGCCTCATAGTTACAGGTACTTAAAACGCCACGCTGCTTTTCATGACCGCCAACAGCAAGAGGTCTACCGCGATAGCTTGGGTTGTCACGCATTTCTACGGCTGCATAAAACAGTCCATATCAACATGAATGATTTTCCGTGTTCGCTCAAGCATTGCTTCAACCCAAATAAGCACTGTTTAAAAAAACAGTATAAATCAGTTCCAGATTGAAGCAAACATATCGCATTCACTAGAGTATGCTGAGGTACAAGCCTTATTGCTAATCTCTCAGCATGACATCGAGCTGATCGACCAGTTCAGCCCAGTCTGCATCCTCATCTATCGCCTGTTTAAGGAAAGCCGCCTGTGCCTCCGTCCAAAAACTGGCTTCATGAAGCAGAACCGCGTCTCGACGCTGTCTGTGCTCACGAATAAATGTGTTTATCTCTTGTTCTGAACTTCCTAACCCCAGTTGCTGAAAAAGTTCAACCATACCGTGTTGATGCATTTCCATAACGCCTCCAATCTTTGATTCATTCTGATGGCTCATTGAGATGAGTATAGTTAGTTTCCCACAACAAAAATGTTCACACGGAATACACAGCAAAAAATAACCCGGCCAATGCCGGGTTAGGATAATAATATGTAGAACGCTTAGTGATTAAGCAATACGGTCTTTTTCCCATGCAGCTAGCTTTTCTGCACGAGCAGCTTCACGTGCTTCACGCTTTTTACGTGCGTCGCAAGGTTCAGGGCAGTTACACACCTTTTCGATACCCACTGCACCAAGGCCACCACAGCTGCCTTTCACGACTTTTTTCTGGATAATGTAACCAATTGACATTGCCGCGATAACCGCAACAAAAACACCAAATGTAATTAGAAATGTACTCATAATGACATGCTCACTAAAGTAATTATTTGTTTATAAATGGCTTATAAGCCTCTGAAACCAACTCTTCAAATCCATCTTCAGTTTTAACAATCATTAAAACTGGAATGTTGTGCTCTTGTGCGACCTGCATACCTTTGACTTCCCCCAACACCATCAAACCTGTCGCCAAGCCATCTGCGGTCATAGAAGATTTGTCTAACACCGTCACCGAGACCACTTTGTGGTTAATTGGCTTACCTGTTTCTGGGTTGATGATGTGCGAGTAACGAACGCCATCACGCTCAAAGTAGTTGCGGTAATCACCCGATGTTGCCACAGCCATATCACCAGGTTCGATAATTTCTTGAATCGCACGCTCTTCCACTGACGGCTTCTCAATCGCAATACGCCATGCTACACCTTCACGGTTAACACCTTTCAGACGCATTTCGCCACCCACTTCCACCATGTAGTTCATTACACCCTGAGATTGGATGTAATCAGCAACAACATCCACTCCCCACCCTTTGGCGATCGTTGATAGATCCACATAAAGGCTAGGAATGTCTTTCTTCAGTGTATTTGCCGATACTTGAAGATGCTCAATACCTGTTTTGACTCTACGAGCTTCCAGTTCTTCATCTGTCGGTACAACTTCAGGACGAGCTTCAGGACCAAATCCCCAAAGGTTGACCAATGGACCCACAGTCACATCCAATGCACCCATAGTAAGATGATTCAATCGGATAGCTTCTTTCACCACCGTTGCTGTTTGAGGAGACACTTCAAACGCATCAGACTCAGTATACTGATTGAAACGGCTTAACTCAGAGTCTTTACGGTAAGTCGACATCTGATCGTTCACTTCTTCCAGCAAACGGTCAACTTCCTTTTGTAGTTCATCAGGAGTCGGGATGCCTTCAGCGGCAATATACTTGATATTGTACGTAGTCCCCATTGTAGGACCCGTAAGATGTATTTGCTCAGCTGGCTTTTCACAACCCGCTAAAATCAATAGAGAAGCAAACGCAACAAGCCACTTTTTCACTTGTTAACTCCTATTATCAAAAATGGATATAGAGAATCGGTTCAAACCAAGAACTACCCAAAACGATTTTCTATATCAACTGTCGTTGAAGAACGCTTTTAAAAAAGAATGGCTGACTCAAAAGAGCCAGCCATAGATTTCAATCACTTAGATGGATTAACCACCGAAGTCATCCAGTAGGATGTTTTCATCTTCTACACCAAGATCTTTCAGCATGCCGATAACAGCCGCGTTCATCATCGGTGGACCACACATGTAGTATTCACAATCTTCAGGAGCTTCATGATCCTTCAGGTAGTTTTCGTACAATACGTTGTGGATGAAGCCTGTGTAACCATCCCAATTATCTTCTGGCATTGGATCGGATAGAGCACAGTGCCATACGAAGTTGTCGTTTTCTGCTTGGAGGCCGTCGAAATCTTCTACGTAGAACATTTCACGCTTAGAACGAGCACCGTACCAGAAAGACATCTTACGCGTAGAGTTTAGACGCTTAAGTTGGTCGAAGATATGCGAACGCATCGGAGCCATACCAGCACCACCACCAACGAATACCATTTCAGCATCAGTGTCTTTCGCGAAGAACTCACCGAATGGACCAGAGATCGTACACTTGTCGCCTTCTTTCAGAGACCAGATGTACGATGACATGATGCCAGGAGCTACATCTGGGTTGTTTGGCGGCGGAGTCGCGATACGAACGTTCAGCATGATGATGCCGTGCTCTTCTGGGTAGTTCGCCATTGAGTAAGCACGAATCGTCTCTTCGTTTACCTTAGACTCGTAACGGAACAGGTTAAACTTGTCCCAGTCTTCACGGTATTCATCAGGAATATCGTAATCAGCGTATTTAACGTGGTGAACTGGCGCTTCAATCTGGATGTAACCACCAGCACGGAAAGGTACTGATTCGCCATCTGGAATTTGCAGCTTAAGCTCTTTGATGAACGTCGCTTTGTTATCGTTAGAGATAACCGTACATTCCCACTTTTTAACGCCGAAGATTTCTTCTGGAAGTTCGATGTCCATGTCAGTTTTCATTGCAACTTGACATGCTAGACGCTCACCTTCACGAGCTTCACCTTTAGTAATGTGATCAAGCTCAGTTGGTAGGATATCGCCACCACCAGATTTAATTTTTACGCGACACTGACCACAAGAGCCACCGCCACCACAGGCAGAAGAAACGAATACACCAGCGCCTGCAAGAGCGCCAAGTAGTTTACCACCTGGTTGTGTAACGATCGCCAGTGACGGGTCATCGTTCACAGAAATTGTAATGTCACCTGTTGGTACAAGCTTAGACTTAGCGAAAAGAATCACTAGTACTAATGCAAGTACGATCAGAGTAAACATCACTACACCAAGAATAATGTCCATTGACTATTCCTTAATTGTTGCGGTTTACCCGACTTACAGTTGAACACCAGAGAAAGACATAAAGCCTAACGCCATAAGACCTACAGAGATAAACGTGATACCTAGACCACGTAGACCTGGAGGAACGTCAGAGTACTTCATCTTCTCACGGATACCTGCAAGAGCAACGATTGCCAGCATCCAACCCACACCAGAACCAAAACCGTAAACAACAGATTCAGCAAAGTTGTAGTCACGTTGTACCATGAAAGATACACCACCAAAGATTGCACAGTTTACTGTGATCAGCGGTAGGAAGATGCCCAGCGCGTTGTACAAAGGTGGGAAGAAACGGTCTAGAACCATCTCTAGGATCTGTACAAGTGCTGCAATTACACCGATAAAGGTGATGAAGTTCAGGAAGCTAAGGTCTACACCCTCAACTAACGCGTTCTCTTTCAGAACTAGGTTGTAAACAAGGTTGTTTACTGGAACCGCGATGGTTAGTACTACTACTACCGCAACACCAAGACCGAAAGAGGTCTTAACTTTCTTAGATACCGCAAGGAACGTACACATACCTAAAAAGAAAGACAGAGCCATGTTTTCGATAAAAATCGATTTAACTAACAGACTAATGTAATGTTCCATGACGTCCTTACTCCTTCGCTTCTACTTGTGCTGGCTTGAACGTACGAATCGCCCAAATTAGGAAGCCGATTAGGAAGAATGCAGATGGCGCTAGTAGCATCAGACCGTTAGGCTGATACCAACCACCATTGCTCACCAGAGGCAGTACTTCCATACCAAATAGTTTGCCAGAGCCAAATAGCTCACGGAAGAAACCAACAGTGATTAGAACGAAACCGTAGCCTAGACCATTACCGATACCATCGATAAGAGACGGCACTGGCGCAGACTTCATAGCGAACGCTTCAGCACGACCCATTACGATACAGTTAGTAATGATCAGACCTACGAATACCGATAGCTGTTTAGAGATATCGTATAAGTAAGCTTTTAGGATCTGGTCTACCACGATTACTAGAGATGCGATGATCGCCATCTGAACGATGATACGCACACTGTTAGGAATGTGGTTACGAATTAGAGATACAGAGAAGTTAGACAATGCAGTTACAAATGTTACCGCCAGAGTCATAACAAACGCTGTTTCTAGTTTAGTTGTTACTGCAAGCGCAGAACATACACCAAGAACCTGTAGCGCGATTGGGTTGTTGTCCAATACTGGCGCTAGAATGCTCTTTTTAACGTTTTGTGCACTAGACATTAGTTCAGACCTCCGTCACGAACTTTTGCTAGGAATGGACCAAAGCCCATCTCGCCTAACCAGAAGTCAAATGTGTGTTGAACACCGTTACTAGTTAGTGTCGCACCTGACAGGCCATCAACACCGTGTTCAGAACCTGCTGGAGCACCACCTTTCACTACCTTGATAGCTGGCTTGTGGTTTTCATCAAACAGTTTCTTACCTACGAATTGAGCACGCCAAGATGGGTTTTCAACTTCACCACCAAGTCCAGGAGTTTCACCTTGCTCGTAGTAAGTGATACCAGACACTGTGTTACCGTCAGTTTCAACCGCAACGAATGCGTACATCATTGACCATAGGCCGTTACCGTGAACAGGTAGGATAACTTTAGATACTGCGTCGCCATCTTTGACAAGGTATACCATGCCTTGATTAGCACGACGTAGGATCTTTGCTTTATCATCTTCAGCCGTTAGCTTGATTGACTGAGAAGGATCTTTTGCTGCTTTACGCTGATCGTAATTAGCTGCATCACCTTCGATAAAGTTACCCGTTTCAAAATCAACCAAACGTGGTTCGATGTATTGTGCAAATAGCTCAGGCACTTTTTTGCCTTCAGCATCAATGCCCGCAACTTCAACGATCTTAGATTGCTTATCTAGTACAGCGTTAGCTTTTTGCTTATCGCGTAGACCTACTGCTGCTGTTGATACGATGATTGAACAAACAAGGCTCAACCCGATAACAACACCCAGCGTCTTTTTAATGCTGTCGTTATTACTTGCCATAGCGTGCTTGTCTCCGCTTGATGTTCTTCTCAATAACTAAGTGGTCGAACAGAGGTGCAAACAGGTTCGCGAATAGAATCGCCAGCATCATACCTTCTGGATACGCTGGGTTAACCACACGGATTAGTACACACATCACACCGATTAGTGCGCCGTACCACCACTTACCTTTGTTAGTAAATGAAGCTGATACAGGGTCTGTCGCCATAAAGAACATACCGAATGCAAAACCACCTAGAACTAGGTGCCAGTGCCATGGCATGTTGAACATAGGGTTAGTCTCAGAACCGATAACGTTGAACAGCGTTGCTGTTGCGATCATACCGATCAATACACCCGCAATGATGCGCCATGAAGCGATTCGCATGTACACGATTAACGCTGCACCGATCATTAGAGCCAGTGTTGAAACTTCACCAATTGAACCTGGGATGTTACCGATGAAAGCATCCATCCAAGTGATTGGAGCGCCAGTTACAGTGTTCACTAGTGCGCCGTTACCACCTTGAGCCCATTGGCTAAGCGCCGTCGCACCAGAGAAACCGTCAGCAGCTGTCCATACTACGTCACCCGAGATTTGCGCTGGGTAAGCGAAGAATAGGAAAGCACGGCCTGCAAGTGCAGGGTTTAGGAAGTTACGACCTGTACCACCGAAGATCTCTTTCGCTACAACAACACCGAAGGTAATACCTAGCGCTGCTTGCCATAGAGGAAGTGTTGGTGGAACGATAAGCGCGAATAGGATAGAAGTTACAAAGAAGCCTTCGTTAACTTCGTGCTTACGCACCATACAGAATAGCACTTCCCAGAAACCACCAACAATAAACACTGTCGCGTAGATAGGTAGGAAGTAAGTCGCACCTAGTAGCAGCTTACTGCCAACACCTGCATCAGCAGAAATCGTTCCGCCTAGCATTTCTGTTAGCCAGTAGTGCCAGTTACCCGCAACAACTGATGCTAGTTCAGAACCAGCGTGCATATGAGTAAGTGCAGCGATAGCTTGGCCACCCGCGTTGTACATACCCCAGAACATTGCTGGGAATACCGCGAACCAAACCATGATCATGATGCGTTTTAGGTCAACGCTATCACGAACGTGTGAGCTTTTTTTTGTCACTAAACCTGGTGTGTAGAAAACTGTCGCTACAGCTTCGTACAAGGCAAACCATTTTTCATGCTTACCGCCAGGCTCAAAATGATGCTCGATGTCTTCAAGAAACTTTTTAAGAGCCATGAAAATTACCCTTCCTTCTCGATCTTGTCTAAGCATTCACGAAGTAGTTGACCGTACTCGTATTTGCCAGGACATACAAAGGTACACAATGCTAGATCTTCTTCATCCAGTTCCAGCGCACCAAGTGCCTGAGCACTATCAGAGTCGCCTGCACATAGATCGCGAAGCAGCAGAGTAGGTTCCATATCAAGCGGCATTACGCGTTCGTAGTTACCGATTGGAACCATTGAACGATCACTACCGTTCGTAGACGTTGTCATGTTGAACAACTGACCTTTGAAGAAATGACCAAGGTAAGAGCGTGTTACCGAGAACTTATTCTTACCAGGCATTGCCCAGCCGAATAGGTCTTTTTCACGGCCTTCTCGTAAAACAGAAACCTGAACGTGGTAACGGCCTAGGTAAGCGTGAGGACCAGTTGCATGAGTACCTGTCAGTACAGAACCAGAAATCACACGAACTTCACCTGGCATTAGCTCGCTATCCGTAATGTCTTCTAGGCTAGCACCTACAGTCGTACGGATTAGACGAGGGTTATTCACTACTGGGCCAGCCAGAGAGATAACACGGTCAGTGTAAAGTTCACCAGTTAGGAACAACTTACCAAACGCGATAACGTCTTGGTAGTTGATGCTCCACGCCACATTTTCTGCATTTACTGGGTATAGGAAATGCATGTGGGTGCCAGCAAGACCTGCTGGGTGAGGGCCATCAAAAACATGCTCTTCTACATTTGACTGAGAAGAACGTGGAAGACTGGTGCCAGATTTACATACGTAAACCTTGCCATCAGTCAGAGTTGAAAGCACATCTAGGCCAGCAACGAATGCTTCTTGTTGTTCATTGATGATCAACTCAGGATTTGCTGCCAATGGATTTGTATCCATAGCAGTAACAAAAATTGCCTTAGTTGAAGACTCAATTGCTGGAACCTTGCTGAACGGACGAGTACGTAAAGCTGTCCAAAGGCCTGAATCAACAAGCTGAGTTTTCACCGCTTCACGGTCAAGACTTGCTAGTTGAGCAGCTTCGAACTTATCGAATGTCACCTGTTCTTCACCTGCCACTTCAATCACAACGGATTGAAGCACACGCTTAGCACCACGGTTAACCTCGATCACTTTACCACTTGCTGGTGAAGTAAATTTCACACCCTGGTTCTTCTTATCTTCAAAAAGAACTTGAGCTTTCTTTACTTCATCGCCTACGCGAACATGCATAGTAGGACGCATGCCGACGTACTCTTCGCCAAGCAAGGCGACTTTCTTGATGGTCTTACCATCATTAATCACCTGGGTAGGAGTTCCTGCGATAGGAAGGTCCAAACCCTTCTTTATTGTAATCATACGCACTTGCACTACTTTTATCGGGAAAAAGATTCTTTGATTGCGTAACTTTTAGACACGACACTAGTGTCCGGTTTCGGCGCTGTTTAAAGCACCAAAATCGCAACATCCTATTAACAAATTCCCAACAAATAATGAAGGGGATTTATCAGGTGCCGTAGTCTAGCATTTTTTGGGAATGGGATGCCATGACCAATGGAAGGATTAGAGTGGATATTTGGGGAGTTTTGAGTTTAAAGGTCAAGGAATAGTCATAATTTTGAACCATCGCACAGTCAGACTATTCCATAGTATTTACATGGTTAATTACTATTCATATTTTGAAACATACATGATTGCAACTCAACCACTCATTAATTTGTTTCTATATTGTTAATACAATAAGTTAGTTCAACAAAAAAAGAGGTAGCCATAGCTGCCTCTTCTCATTTGTCTTACTTTGAACCACCTAAACACATCGGGCTATCTGGCGCTGACTCATTTTGAGCCTTCCACTCTTGTGGCGTGTAAGTATGAATCGACAATGCATGGATGTGGTCTGCTAACTCATCTGCCAACACTTGGTTGACCTCGCGGTGACGAGCAATCAGCCTTAAACCATCAAATTTGTTACTCACAACGATCACCTTAAAGTGGCTTTCCGAACCCGCTGGCACATTGTGCATATAGCTTTCGTTAATTACTTTCAGATGTTCTGGATCAAGCGCATTATGCAACTTGGTTTCAATCACTTCTTGCAACATAGTGTCTCACCATCTCATTATGAACCGCTTCAAAGTAAAGATAATAATCTCGATACTCATAAAGAAAAAGGTTTTAGTTTGCAGTTAGCCTAGCATCTGCGACAATTTGAGCTCTTGTTCACTTGCTAGCACCCCAATTATGAAAAACGAGCTTACTCTACATGAGCGGATCCTTTCTTTATACCGATTCCCAAAAAGAAATAATGAAACTCTCCAAGCATGGGACGCTGGCGATGAGTACCTCATCAATCACGTAGAAGATCTTGGTTTAGAGGGAAAGCGAATCCTTATTCTCAATGATAACTTTGGCACACTGAGTTGCTGGTTTTCAGAAAAACATGACATCACTATGATGAGTGATTCCTTCATTACACACAAAGGAACGCTGTCAAACTTGCATCGAAATGAATGCAAAAAAATCACTTTTGCCACAACCATGGACAGCATTCCAGATAATATCGATCTGGTTCTGATGCAAATCCCTAGAAGTAACCGTCATTTGGTTTGGCAATTGGCTCAATTGCGCGGGGCGCTCTCCGCCTCAGTTCCCGTTATCGCTGTCAACAAAGCCAAAGAGATTCACTCCTCTACCCTTAAATTGTTTGAGAAGTACCTAGGCTCGACAACGACATCCCTAGCATGGAAGAAACATCGCTTAGTGTTTGCTCAAGCGGATAGCCCTGCCCTAACTGAAATAGAAGCCTCCACTCGTTGGAATTTGGAAGACCACAAAATTACCCTCGACAATCTTGCCAACGTCTATTCTGGCGAGAAACTCGATTTAGGTGCTCGCTTTATACTTGAACACTTACCGAGTGATCTAGGAAGCAAGCGAGTCATTGATTTAGGCTGTGGCAACGGCGTGCTTTCCGTCAAACTGGGGCAACTCAATCCAGACATCCAGATCACCTGTGTAGACGAAAGCTTTATGGCGGTAGAGTCTGCCAAGCAAAACTTAGAGAACAATCTCCCTGATGGTTTCCGTTTTGAGTGTACCGCTAATAACTGTCTTGATGGCTTTGAGAAGGAATGCGCAGAGCTCGTGGTGTGCAATCCGCCCTTCCACCAGCAGCAGGCAATCACCGATCATATCGCCTGGCAGATGTTCTGTGATACGAAGCATGTTCTTACTCAAGGCGGTCAATTATTAGTTATCGGCAACCGCCACCTCGGCTACGATGTAAAACTATCTCGATTATTTGGTAAAAATAACGTCAGACTTATCGCTTCGAACAAAAAGTTTGTTATTTTACAAGCGACTAAATAGTTCACTATCATCACTCCTGTACATTTTGAGCGACGAACAAAGGAAAAATCAATGAGAAAACTGCTCCTAGCCGCATCCATGGCACTACTGACTGCATGTTCAGCACCACAGCAACAGCAGATTAACTTGATGCCTAAAGCGGTATTAAGTAACAGCGACATCGTGCGTGATGCGACGTTCACTTTAACCAGTAAAGATGTCCGTTCAGCCCAGTATGTTGCATTAGTCGATAGTGGTCGCTCCAAAATTGAGCCAATTCACGCCAAACAGAATGTCCGTATCTCATTCGAAAATGCCCTATTAGAGCAGCTTCAGTCTCAAGGTTTCCGTAATACGGTTAATAGCGAAAACAGCGTAGAGCTAGAAGTTCAGGAAGCGCTTGTGTCTGTTAAGCATTCTGTCATGGAAAACACCATGGATGGAAAAGTGGTCGTTGAAGTGACGGCTGAAACTCCACAAGGGAAATTGGTAAAAACGTATACAGGTACAGCGAAACGTACAGGGGCACTGAGTGCATCTAACCAAGATATCGAAGTTGTCCTTAACGATGTGGTTCAGCTAGTCCTACAAGAGATTTCTAAAGACCGTGAGCTACAAACCTACATGCAGGAGAGATTCTAATGTGGAAATTTGCAACGGCCTCTTTGGCGCTTGTCAGTAGCTTAGCATTTGCTGGACCAAAGGTAGAATTTGAAACCACCATCGGTGCCTTTACCGTTGAGCTAAACCAAGAAAAAGCCCCCGTGTCTGCTGAAAACTTTTTGAAATACGTGGAAGATGGCAGCTACGAAGGCACCATTTTCCACCGAGTGATTCCGGGGTTCATGGCTCAAGGCGGTGGTTTTGATACAAACATGAACCAGAAACAAACTTACGCGCCAATCAAAAACGAAGCATCAAATGGATTAAAAAACCAGACTGCATCGATTGCGATGGCGAGAACGAATGATCCGAACTCTGCTACTCGTCAATTTTTCATCAACTTGGTTGATAACAACTTCCTTGACTACGACCAACGCCCGCCAGGCTACGCGGTGTTTGGTCAGGTGATTCAAGGTTTTGATGTAATCCAAGCAATGGCAAACAAACCGACTCACACTGTTGGCCGTTACGCAGATGTCCCAGTTGAAGCCATTATAATTAAAAAAGTGACACTCCAACCTTAATCCACTTTAGGCTCTGGTCGTCATCCTGATGATCTAGAGCCTTTTTTGCTGACCAGATACTCCAAACAAGGAATCGTGTATGTCATTTGATTCTTCTTCCATGTCTTGGCGAGAAACCATTCGCAGTTATATGGACAAACGCCTGATGTGGGTCTTCATGCTCGGTTGCTCTAGTGGCTTCCCTTGGGTTCTGATTGGTTCCAATATGTCTGGCTGGTTAAAAGATGCTGGACTGACACGCGCAGCCATTGGCTACTTTGGTAGTGTTTTTGCGGTGTATGCGATCAACTTTTTATGGGCTCCGTTAGTCGATCGCGTAAAACTTCCTGTCCTGCACGCCATTCTAGGGCAAAGACGCAGTTGGATTTTCTTCTGCCAATCGATTGTTTTGGTCTGCACTCTTTTCATTGCTGGTGTTGATCCCGCGAATAACTTGATGCTGACGTCGATGCTAGCCCTTGGCGTAGCCATTTCGTCGGCAACCCAAGACATTGCGATAGATGCATTCCGTATTGATACTTTTCCTAAATCTCAATCTTCCAAGTTGCCACAAGCGTCTGCTATGGCTGTGATTGGTTGGTGGACGGGCTACTCACTTCCGGGTTACCTCGCCTTCATCAATGCAGATTCTATCGGTTGGAATGGCGTTTATTATGGAATGGCGTTTGTCGTTGGGATACTGATGCTGTTTACACTTTTAGTCGGTGAGCCTAAAACCAACCGCGAGGCACTTCAGCATGAAGCCGAAGAAAGACATAACAAAGTGGTGGGTGACAAGGTTTTCGCATGGGTAAGTGTGACTGTCATTGAGCCATTTCTCGATTTCTTCAAACGCAACGGTGTTCAAGTTGCGATCACGCTGCTGCTGTTTGTTTTCTTATTTAAGATTGGAGAAGCCTTCCTTGGCCGCATGTCGATTGCTTTTTACAAAGAAGTGGGCTTTAGCAACGAACAAATTGGTGATTACTCCAAACTGATCGGGTGGGGTGCAACGATCTTCTTTACTCTGGTTGGCAGTATGTTCAACGTAAAGTTTGGCATTGTACGAGGTTTAATGATCGGTGGTGTTGCAATGGCGGCAAGTAACCTGATGTTTGCTTGGATTGCGAAAGTAGGCCCTAACGAGAACCTATTCTTAGCGACCATCATCGTAGACAATTTCACTACCGCTTTCTCTACCGTCGCCTTTGTCTCCTTCTTAACCATACTCACCGGACAAGCATTCTCAGCGACGCAATACGCCCTGCTGGCATCGCTTGGAAACTTTGGGCGCACAACACTGGCTTCATTCAGTGGCGAATTGGCCGATTATCTCAATGACTGGTCATTGTTCTTTATTCTCACCTCGCTAATGGTGATCCCAAGTCTGATCATGCTCTATTCTCTGCGTCATTATTTTACTAGCTTGCTGGACAAAGCAAGAGAACGTGACGCACAAGAAAGTGCAAATCAAGAAGTTCAAAGTTCATAATTTGATGCACTCATTAATAAGGCTTGGCAGACACCAAGCCTTTCTTTTCTTCTTACGTAAAAGTTTCTAAGAAAACGCAACACTAAGACAAAAACTCCTCTAGAGCTCCCAACACCAACAACTCAATACATTAATTTTACATCGCCCACTTGTGTGACAAGGTTCAAACTTTACATGAGAACTCACGCAATCGTTACCCTTATCACTTTTTATGCAAAAATATGAAAGTTCCAAGACATTTATGTTTTTTATTTGTTATCGAGATCTGGATCACTAGGTTTGTGATTTTTTACATCTTACGTCACTTCAAATTGAGATTTTTATCGCTATTATGCGCATCAAGAAAGCACGACACAGATTGTGCCCGATGGCTATATCAATAAATGGCTATACATAAGTAACTATAAAAAATTTAAACATTGAACAAATAGAGAGTACCAGTATGCGTAAATCACTTTTAGCTCTTGGTGCTGTTGCAGCAGTTTCAGCAGTGCCAGCACAAGCAGAATATCTTTACGGTTTCGGCAGCATGTATGCAGACTACCAAGTATGGGATCAAGGTTTCGGTAATGACGCGGATAACTTTGGTAACGAGATTGATGATCGTAACCAACTTGTTATCGGTATCGAAGGTGGTGCAGGATTTGACTGGGGTCAAATCTACGGTTTCTACGACTACGAAGGTGTAGACCGTGCTGGTGATGACCGTGGCGCATCAACAAAAGGTACGATTCACTACAACCTAACAGACTCTGGTGTTTCTCTATACGCTCAGGTGTACAACACAGATACTGATAAAGGTTTCCATGAGCAAAACCGTGTTCTAGGTCTGGGTTACACTGGCCTTAGCGGTGACGGTTGGGCATGGACTCCATTCATCGGCGTACACCAAATCAACAATGGTGAGATCAGCGGCGATAATGGCGGTATGTTCGGTTACGTAGGTTACTACAACTTTGATCTAGCTGGCGAAAACTTCACATTCGCAACGTGGAACGAACTGGAATTCGCACGTAACGATGCATACTCAGATGTTCAAAGTACAGATTTTGCAAGCGGTAACGGTTCAGAGAACTGGGGTCTAAACGGTAGCTTAAACCTACTTTGGAACTTTGATAAGAACTGGTCAACTGGTGTTCTATACCGCTACACAGTTAACAAGCTAGCGCGTAAAGATTACCAAGATCTTGTTATCTACCGCGTACAATACAACTTCTAATCGTTGTCGCTTTACAGATTTACAATGGCACCTTCGGGTGCCATTTTTATTTGCTTTCTCAATAGATAACCTTATCCTCATGGAAAACCCATCTCACTCAAATTATGCATGAACATTGTGGTACTCGGCCCAGGAGCAATAGGTTCACTATGGGCACACTCACTTCATTGTGCTGGGCATTCTGTGTCTCTTTGGTCTCGAAGCGACGGTCACACTCATACCATCCAAGTTGATGACGGCCGCGCTATCGTATTGGCTAACCATGATACCCCCGCACTCGAACAAGCCGATTTATTGCTGGTTACGGTAAAAGCCCCTCAGGTCACTCAAGCAATACAGCCATTACTGAAACACCTCCATTCAGAGTGCATTGTCCTACTTATGCATAATGGAATGGGGACGGCTGAGCCTACCTCTAAGATACTGACGGGTAATCCATTAGTACTCGCAACCACAACACATGGCGTATATCGACAATCTGACTCGCTTATTCTGCATACAGGTTTGGGGACTACTCAGCTTGGAGGTTACAACGCGAAAGGAAAGCAGTGTCAGTTTCTAGAAGATGTTTTGCACCACGCGTTACCTAATGTAAGTTGGAACCCGAACATTCAAGAAGCGCTATGGCATAAACTCGCCATTAACTGCGCGATTAATCCCATGACAGCGATCCACCAAATAACCAATGGTGAGCTAAATTCTAACAACTACAGCAAAGAATTAGATCGTGTGATAAATGAAGTGTCTCAAGTAATGAATGCTGAGGGGATAACCACGTCATTGGCTACACTAAAAGAAACCGTTTATAAGGTGATTAATGCGACGGCCAAAAACCACTCTTCGATGCAGCAAGACATTTTTTATCACCGAACGAGTGAGATAGACTTCATCACCGGATACCTACTGGAAAGAGCAAAAGCTCATAACATTGCAGCTCCGAGCAACGCTGCCCTCTATGAACAAATAAAACGAATTGAACAAAGCTGGAAATCCTCATGAGTAAAAAAGTACTGGTCCCTATCGCTCCAGGTACAGAAGAAATGGAAGCGGTCACTATTATCGATATGATGGTTCGTGCTGGTTATGAGACCGTCGTGGCGAGTGCGGATTTTGATGGCAATTTAACCATGAAAGCATCACGAGGTGTCACGTTAACAGCCCATTGTAAACTAGTAGACATTGCCGATGATGAATTTGACGCCGTTATCCTTCCTGGTGGTGTTGTCGGTGCAGAAACCTTTCGTGATAGTACCGTTTTAATCGAAATTGTCCGACAACAGGCGTATGAAGGGAAATTGGTCGCGGCTATTTGCGCGGCACCGGCATTGGTTTTAGCACATCACAATCTATACCCTAATGCACTGATGACTTGTCACCCAAGCTTCCAGGACCATATCCCAGAAAACAATTGGCGAGTAAAACGTGTGACGTATGACATCAACCATAACCTTCTGACCAGCCAAGGTCCGGGCACAGCTCTAGAGTTTGCCATGGAGATCATTATTAATCTGTCGGGTAAAGAGTATGCTTGGACGGTTGCAGAACCGATGGTGACGCTTCCAACACTGCATTATCATAAATTTGGTGACGCATAATGCTGGATATCAAACACATTACTGCTCAGTTTCCTGCGCTAAAGCAAAGCGTCAATGACCAACACTTGGTTTATCTAGACAGTGCGGCGACCACGCAAAAACCTCAGTGCGTCATTGATGCCATCACTACCTACTACAGTCAGCAAAACGCCAATGTTCATCGCGGCAGCCACAGTTTAACAGCAAAAGCGACCAGCCAGTTTGAATCTGCACGCGATACAATCGCAGACTTTATTGATGCAGAATCGAGTAAAGAAATCATTTGGACTCGTGGCGCAACCGAAGCACTCAATCTCATTGCGCAGACTTACGCTCGCAGCACATTGCTACCGGGAGATGAAATTCTGGTCGGAGAAATGGAGCATCACGCAAATATTGTCCCGTGGCAAATTGTCGCGGAGCAGACGGGGGCAAAAGTGGTGAAAATCCCTATGACTCACGAGTGCCGCTTCGACTTCACTGCTTTTGAAAATTTGCTGTCTGAGAAAACAAAAATTGTTGCCCTTGCTCATATCACCAATGTCACTGGTACGCGTCAACCAATCGAAAGTGTGATTGAAAAAGCGCATCAAATGGGTGCTATTGTCGTGGTGGACGGTGCGCAAGGGATTGTCCATGAGCCTGTCAGCGTACGTGAATTGGACGCTGATTTTTACGTCTTTTCAGGTCATAAATTGTATGCGCCAGCGGGAATTGGCGTTCTGTATGGCAAACTCACACTGCTCAATGAGATGCCGCCATGGCATGGTGGTGGGAAAATGGTCGAAAAGGTCTCTTTTTCGGGTACGACTTACAGCGAGCTTCCAGGGAAATTTGAAGCGGGCACTCCAAACGTAGCTGGAGCCATTGCATTAGAAACAGCAATTAATTGGTATCGTTCTTTTGATCAAAAAGAGATTGAAGAGCATATCCATTCATTGGTAGAAGAAGCCTATACTCGACTCACTGCGATTGAAGATGTGCAAGTTCTGGGCTATCAGAGAAACGCGTCTGTGCTCTCATTCATTATTGATGGCGTGCATCACCAAGATATTGCCACCTTACTCGATCAGCAGGGCGTAGCGGTGAGAGCCGGTCATCACTGCGCTCACCCATTAATGGATGCATTAAATGTTAAGGGGACGGTGAGAGCGTCTTTCGGTATCTATAACACCAAAGACGATGTGGAGCGTTTCATTCAAGCTGTCGAGAAAGCGGTTGATATGCTTTAGCGTTTAAATAGTGAGCGAGCCAATTAGGCTCGCTCTTTTTCCATCAGAACACTACAGTTCATCAAAGGCTTCTATCGCTTCGGACAGTTTCTTCACACCGTGGATCTGCATTCCAGGAATGCCTCCTTTGGGCATGTTAGCAGCAGGCACAATCGCCTTTTTAAATCCGTGTTTAAACGCCTCATTTAGGCGCTCTTGACCACTTGGGACCGGACGAATTTCACCCGCCAAACCCACTTCTCCAAATACCACCACATCTTTTGGCAATGGCCTATCACGAAAACTTGAAAGCAGTGCCATGACCAAAGCAAGGTCAGCACTGGTCTCTGTCACTTTTACACCACCAACAACATTAACAAACACATCTTGATCCGCCATTTGCAAACCACCGTGTTTGTGTAGCACCGCTAAAAGCAACGACAACCTGTTTTGCTCCAAACCAACGGCAACACGACGTGGGTTGGCCAACTGGGAGTAATCAACCAACGCCTGTATCTCCACCAGCAATGGACGCGTACCTTCCCACACCACCATCACCGAACTACCCGATGTTTCCTCTTCACCACGCGACAAAAATATTGCCGATGGGTTACTCACTTCTTTTAGCCCCTGCCCTGTCATGGCAAATACGCCCAACTCGTTCACCGCACCAAAACGGTTTTTATGGCTACGCAATGTACGGAAACGGCTATCCGCGCCACCATCAAGAAGTACCGAACAGTCAATGATATGCTCAAGCACCTTAGGCCCAGCAAGCGTGCCGTCTTTTGTCACATGCCCTACGATAAATACTGCAACATTATTCTGTTTGGCATAACGGGTAAGTGCTGTCGCGGATTCTCGTACCTGAGCTACACTGCCCGGCGAAGATTGAACATCTGCAACGTGCATCACCTGAATCGAGTCGATCACCATGATTTTAGGCTGCTCTTTTTCCGCTATTTGGCAAATGCGATCTACATTGGTTTCAGACAGCATTTTCAGGTTATCTTTTGGCAAACCAAGGCGCGACGCACGCATAGCAACTTGTTGTAAAGACTCCTCACCTGTGACGTACAGCGTCGGCATTTTAGACGCGAGTAAACACATCGTTTGAAGTAACAATGTCGATTTACCGGCTCCCGGGTTGCCGCCTATCAGTATTGCTGCTCCCGGCACAACGCCACCGCCAAGAACACGGTCGAACTCTTTAAAGCCGCTGGTAAATCGAGGCACTTCCTGAAGATCAATCTCAGCCAGTGTTTGAACGGTTGTTTCACCACTGTTACCCGCATAGCCAGATAAGCGCTCATTTCGCGCAGCCGCAGGAGACGCAGCTAGTCGAACTTCACTGATGGTGTTCCACGATCCACAGGCATTACACTGCCCTTGCCATCTAGGAAAGTCTGCACCGCAGTCGTTACACACATATGCTGTTTTCGCTTTTGCCATGTTGCCTCAAGTTATAAATTGTGAAGTTGGGTATTGCTTAGCGCTTAATTTTGCTTGATTCCCGGTAACATATCACTAAAGATCTGAATATCAAGGTCGATACACTCAGTAACTTCAATTTTCATGGTTTAGCGCCTGTCTCAAATTCCTTTCGCAGCGAAGAGTTCTGTGAAATTAGACGCTGTTCCAGGCAGGTTGATGTGATATGGAGTCGTCATTTAGCATGGAGCACATAAAGAAACAGATATGCAAAAGCCAGAAATTCTTTCTTTAGCAGAAAAGCTGATTCCCGCCTACCAATCTAACGATTTCGACGTTGTACTTAGCCAAATGACGAAAGGCGAAGCGCCGTCTGTAAAAATATTGGTTAAGATGGAGCTCAACCGCATCATGGCACCTTGCACAAAAAGTGTGGACTTAAGAGGCAGGGTAAAGGGCGAGTGTCGAGAATACAAACTCGATGGAAGAAAACACTGGCTAGATGACGTTGCTTTTAATGCTTACCATAAAAAGACACGTAAATTTGGTGGCTATACCGAAGGCGTTTGGGAGGCTCTTTGCAACACCCACAATAACTTCCGCGTCATGAAGAAGAACGGCATTGTTCTTAATTCTTACCAAAATGATGAGTTTAATCCTCTTGAGGTCGAAGCGATCAATCTTGGTTATGACCTTAAGCGTAAAGAAAACCGTTTTAAAATCTCATCCCAAATCGAATTTTTACTGCCTGATGGACACGTCGTTCATGCTGTTACAGTCGATTTATCGCCTTCTGGCGCAAGATTCAAAGTTCCATCAGCATTTACGTATAAATTAGGGGATGTGATTGAGGTCAGCTTTGTCGAGTTGGCAAAGTCTAGCAATGTGGAAGGCCTTCAGGGCCCTATCGCTTATCGAATTGTCGGGATTGACGAGTCATACGAAACCGATGCTGTTAAGTTCCTGCGCTTATTAAAGCTAGGGGATGACGATACACTCGCCGCGGTTATAGAACAGTTTTTAAAAACCGACAACCAAAGAGCAAAGCACGACAACCAAGATAAAATTATTCGCGCACGTACTCGCGGATACGAACACAGCTACTTAAAGCACACCAACTGCCTACCTGTCTTTTTTAGCGGAAATGAACTCAAACTGGTTCTGATGACAGAACATAACCAACCCATCTGGCAATATTGGCATGACGAGCGCAATCAACAAACATTAAGCAACTTGTTTAACCCACAGAGAATGTCTCACCTCACTACACCGGGGATGAGGGGCAGTAACAATGTCCTCTACTCTTTTACTCACGAGCATAAAGGAAAGAAACACTTTTTCTCGATGATGATGCCAGAAGCGAAAAGAGAGGTTAGACAACTATTCTGGCACATTGGAGCGAAACGTAACAGCTGGAAAGCGTTTCGTCTTTCAATATTTGAACTTTCCAAAGAAGAGAAGCAAGAGCTGTCTCAGCACTCAACAGAACTCAATCTAGATCCAAACTCTCTAACACATTGTGGTATTTTGCAGGAAATTGGTGATCATAGCAGTCATCAAGACTATTTACTGACTGACAAACCAGGGTTATCAAGCAGTGAGCTGAATGGTTTCAAGCACCCTCGTAACCCAGAGTACAATCCGACATGCCTCTATTTTGACGCAAAATCTCGTCGCAAAGAACCGCGATACCGATTTTCATCGCCCGTGGTTCTCACGACAGAGACATTCCAAGCTCACACTGGAGTCACGTTGGATTTGTCTAAGCATGGTGTGAGCATCCGTCTATCTGAACCGAGCTCACTTAAAGCCGATGACACGTGCGAACTCAACTATAGAGAGCTTCAGCTGTACGATAAGAAAGTATTATTGGATGCTGTTCCTTACAAAGTGGTACGAGTAAGTCCAGATGGAAAAGATGTTCAGCTTGCCATTATTGAAGAGAGCTACACTCTCAGAACCAGTGCGTTTTTTGGTAGATTGATTAACCATAACCTGGATAAGTTCATCACGAAGACTGAGCTTTTACCCAGCAATCAGCTCCTTGAAGGGCTGCATGATATTTTGTTGGACAAGATCGTTTGCTCTCCTATCTTCATAGAAAAGAAAGGCGCAAACTTAAGACCGAAAGTCATCGGTATCAATTACCCTTTAGCTGCCCATGTCGCGCTACTCGCCAAACTCGGTGACGGTCACAGCTACTCGTTGGAGCCCATATTTAAGGGCCGAACGAACACCTTGCTTGCTCAACCGATGAAGCGAATCGAAGGTGCAAAACCCCAGTTTCAAGAGCTTTACATGATGGTCGTCAAGTTTGGCACTCGTATTCAATCAGTGGAATCCAAGTTAAGTAGTGAGTTCCGTAACGTCAAAGAACGAATCACCTTTATTAAGAAGGCTCAAGTAATGGGTGAGTTTTATGCGTTACGAGTATCCAGCGCCCCCGTTTTCGATGCAATGACCGCCTTAATGCAAAAAGACCTAGAAGAGCTTGGACAAATTAGTCTGCACAAAGCGCGCAATTTAGAGAAAGAGATTACGGGAATTGTGGGCTACAGTGAGTTAACAGACATCACCGAAGAAGTATTAATTCGATTAGAGCTGACCAAGTAGCATAAGAAAGGCGAACTCAGTTCGCCTATTCAATTATCTGCTTACACTAGGGAAGCGGAGAAAAACTGACTCGCTTTTGCTTAACCAGCACAGCAGAGAGAATACACATCACCCCGCCTAAGCCACTATAACGAATAGCAGCTTGAGCTTGTTGCTCCACTTTCGGTTTTGCGTGATACGCAATCCCTAAACCAGCTACGCCCATCATGGTTAAGTCATTCGCACCGTCACCGACAGCGATGGTATTGTGAGATTCAATATCGTATCGCTCTGCAAGTTCTTCCAAAATGTCTGCTTTTGTCTGAGCGTTTACCACATCGCCCAACACTTTACCCGTCAATTTACCCTTAACGATCTCAAGCTGATTCGAGCGAGCAAAATCCAGTTCAAGCTGCTCTTTTAAATAATCAGAAAAGTAGTCAAAACCACCTGAAGCAATCGCCGTTTTCCAACCAAACTGCTTAAATGTCTGGATAAGCTCTGGCAAATCCGGCATTAACGGTAGGTCGTTTCTTACCTCTGCTAAAATAGACTCATCCGCTCCTTCGAGTTTACTTACTCGCTGACGTAAGCTTTGTTCGAAATCCAGTTCACCTAACATTGCACGTTCTGTTACTTCTGCGACTTCTTCGCCCACACCAGCAAGTTTGGCGATTTCATCAATACACTCAATCTGGATAGCTGTAGAGTCCATATCAAAGACAACGACACCCGGTTTCGTCAATTCAGGTAAGTCCTGCAACTTCGCATAATCCAACTGTAGCGCTTGAAGAATCTCTTCATGCTCTGGCGTTAAATCTCCTTCCATGAGTGCGACTTCGTATTGTCCTACCTTCCAGACTTCAACCACCGCGTTGTAGTATCCGGTAAAAAAGTCGATATCTTCAAATTGCCCTGCTGATAAAAAAGGGGCATAAACAATCCAGTTCGCCTTAGCGATATCAAAATTGTTTGATAGACGAGCTTCAGATAATCGGTTGAGAAGTGGAATATGGCGTCGAATCTTTAATGTTTTTAACCGTTCCATGTATATAATCCTTAGAAAACCTTGCAACAAGTTAACCTATTGCAATTTAAGAGCGCAAGTCTCAATATGCGTATTGCTAAATAATTACTATTTGGGGTCACATGGATTCTTCTCTATTTTCTTTTCGAGTCGCGGTCAGAGCCCTTGCTATCTTGGCTCTGATAGCCATGGTGGCGATAATCGGCGTAAACAGCGTCAAAATCACCAAGGGTAACGAGCAAATCCAGCAGAACCAGCTGAAAACCCTCACTCAGGTGTTGGTGACGCAGGCCTCTCTTTCTGCTGGCGATTTCATTGCGACCGAAGATCAAGAACGCTTACTTAAGCTAACCAATCAGTTAACTCAAGACAATTTGGTATACGATGCCGCGATCTACGACGCAGAAGGTATAAGACTGGCATCCAGCGACAACGCGACGACAGTAAGGGAAACACTGGGATTGGATACGCCGCTAGAAACAGCCCGCATCGGAAAGCAGCAACTCGTCGAACCTATTATTTACGATGATGCCGTTATTGGTTTTGTCCGCATTACGTTTGAAACCGGTAAATTGACGGCATTTTCCGATCACTACTATCGTAAAAGCGACCGGTACATGTACACCATGGTGGCGATAAGCTTTATTTCTGGGCTGCTTTTAGCAATCGTCATTCGTAGAAAGCCAAAGAAAAAAGGTGAAAACCTACTGCTTAAAGAGATGAGCTAGCTACGCAACAAATCCTTATATTGTGGTAACAAGTTCTTATATTGTGCCGAATAGAATGAAAACGCCTTGGTTTGTAGCCAAGGCGTTTTACTTTTAAATGCAAAGGGCGTTCTAGTCTTTATCAACTAGACTCAATTATAGAAAATTCTTGCCGTAATCCATTGGCGAAATACCAAAGTGGCTTGCCAAGGTTTGACCGATATCAGCGAATGTATCGCGTAGACCAAGCGAGCCTGCTGGTACTTTCTTACCGTAAACAATCACTGGGATGTGTTCGCGAGTATGGTCTGTACCTGGCCATGTTGGGTCACAGCCGTGATCCGCAGTTAGAATCAACACGTCGTCCTCTTCCATCAACTCTAATACTTCGTTGATTCGGCCATCAAAGTACTCTAATGCAGCGGCATAGCCCGCCACATCACGACGGTGGCCGTACGAAGAGTCAAAATCGACAAAGTTAGTGAAGACGATGGTGTTGTCGCCCGCTTCTTTGATCTGCTCTAGAGTCGCTTCGAACAGCGCTGGAATGCCTGTCGCTTTCACTTTCTTCGTAATACCGCAGTTCGCGTAGATGTCAGCGATCTTACCGATAGATACAACATCGCCTTGCTTCTCTTCAACCAGCTTTTGCAGCACAGTTGCTGACGGTGGCTCAACAGACAGGTCACGGCGGTTACCGGTACGCTCAAACTGACCTTTACCCGAACCAACAAATGGACGCGCAATAACACGACCAATGTTGTAATCTTCCAGCTCTTCGCGGGCAATTTGGCAAAGCTCAAGCAGGCGATCTAAACCGAATGTTTCTTCATGACATGCGATTTGAAATACTGAATCGGCTGAAGTATAGAAAATTGGCAGGCCAGTCTTCATGTGCTCTTCACCCAAATCATCCAGTACTTGAGTACCTGATGCATGGCAGTTACCTAAGAAACCGTCAAGGCCTGCACGCTCTAGGATGCGGTCAGTCAGCTCTTTAGGGAAGCTGTTGGCTTTGTCGGTGAAGTAACCCCAATCGAACAATACTGGCACGCCAGCAATTTCCCAGTGGCCAGAAGGCGTGTCTTTACCCGAAGACAGCTCCGCTGCGTGACCGTAAGCACCGATGATTTCTACATCTGCGTCTAAACCAGGCGCAAACTGACCCGTCGACTCTTTGTGAGCCATCGCCAAGCCAAGTTTAGATAAGTTAGGTAACTTAAGTGCGCCGCTGCGATCCGCGTTATCTGCTAAGCCGTTTGCACATTGCTCTGCGATGTGCCCTAGTGTGTCTGAACCAACATCACCAAATTTATCGGCGTCTGCTGTTGCACCAATACCGAATGAGTCTAGTACTAAAATAAATGCTCTTTTCATTGCTTGTTCCTTCGGCCCACTCGGTAATCATAGGTGTAGCAGGCCCTAATTTATAACTAATTAAATATCTTCTGCGCGAATTTGGCGGTAGACCACTGGGGTTGGTGTGTACTCACCACCAATCGTGATTGCTTTTTTCAGTGCATCTGCCGCTTCTTGCCATTGCTCTTCACTGCGCGCGTGAATAATCGCCAGCGGTTTTTCGCTCGTTGCTTCTTCGCCTAAACGGATGAAACCGTCGAAACCCACCGCGTAGTCGATCTTGTCAGTCGCAACACGGCGTCCACCGCCCATCGCAACAACCGCCATGCCGATAGCACGGGTATCCATCGCCGAAACTACGCCGCTTTGCTCCGCGAAAACTGGCTTAATGATTTCTGCCTTCTCAAGGTAGTTGTCGTAGTTTTCAACAAAGTCTGCCGGGCCGCCAAGGCCTGCCACCATCTTGCCAAAGCACTCTGCTGCTTTGCCGTTGTCCAGCACGTCCATCAGTTTCGCACGCGCGTCTTCTGTGTTGTCTGCCAATTTACCCAGCACCAGCATTTCAGCACACGACGCTAATGTCACCTCAAGTAGACGAGGGTTACGGTATTCACCCGTTAAGAAACGTACCGCTTCACGTACTTCGACCGCATTACCTGCTGACGAAGCAAGCACCTGGTTCATATCCGTCAGGATAGCGGTTGTCTTAGTACCCGCACCGTTGGCTACCGCTACGATAGACTTCGCCAGTTCTTCAGACGCTTCGTAAGTTGGCATAAATGCACCGGAACCGACTTTTACGTCCATCACAAGAGATTCAAGACCCGCTGCCAGTTTCTTAGAAAGAATCGATGCGGTAATGAGTGAGATATTGTCTACCGTTGCAGTGATATCACGTGTCGCGTACACACGTTTGTCAGCTGGTGCCAAATCACCCGTTTGACCAATAATCGCGACACCCGCTTCTTTGGTCACATCACCAAACACTTCATTGGTAGGTGTGATGTTGTAGCCAGGAATAGATTCCAGCTTATCGAGCGTACCGCCGGTATGACCCAAACCACGACCAGAGATCATAGGTACAAAACCGCCACATGCCGCTACCATAGGGCCTAGCATCAATGACGTGACATCACCAACACCACCCGTTGAGTGTTTATCAACAATTGGACCGCCAAAGTTTTTGTGGCTCCAATCAATTACCATGCCTGAATCACGCATAGCACAGGTCAGCGCAATACGTTCTGGCATCGTCATTTCATTAAAAAAGATGGTCATTGCAAATGCGGCAATCTGACCTTCAGACACGGTATTATTCGCAACACCTTGGATAAAGAAATTGATTTCGTCGGTGGTAAGAACTTCACCGTCGCGTTTTTTACGGATGATTTCTTGTGGTAAATACATTAGAGCCTCCCACGCTAAAGGTAGCGATGGTTATAAGGTAAAGAGGTAACGTGGAACGGTAAAACACCGCTCCACCAAACAGACTTTGTTTTTATCAGTTCTCTAAATATTTGCCGTTGTAGCTAGGCGACAAGTAAGTTCATTCCTATGAGCATAGAGGTTCTATGTGATTAGGATGAACTTACGCAGTCAACAACGCTGCGGCGTCAAATATGACGAGAAAACTAGTAAGCTGCTGGATCAGCAGTTTCGTCTGTCACTTCTAAAGTATTTAATAGGTTAGTCAGTAGGCTTGACGCACCAAAGCGGTAGTGACGAGCATCAACCCAATCATCACCTAAGATTTCGTCAGCCATTGCTAGGTAAGCCGCAGCATCTTCTGCCGTGCGTACACCACCTGCTGGCTTAAAGCCAACCGTTTCAGCCACACCCATATCGCGAATCACTTCAAGCATCATACGCGCATATTCTGGTGTTGCGTTTACAGGCACTTTACCTGTCGATGTTTTAATGAAATCTGCACCTGCTTCGATACAGATTTGAGACGCTTTCTTGATCAAAGCTTCTTCTTTCAGTTCACCCGTTTCGATGATCACTTTCAGAAGAATGTCACCACAAGCTTCTTTACATTGCTTAACAAGCTCAAAGCCAACTTTCTCATCACCAGCCATTAGAGCGCGGTATGGGAAAACGACGTCTACTTCGTCTGCACCGTAAGCCACAGCGGCTTTTGTTTCTGCAACTGCAATTTCAATGTCGTCGTTACCATGTGGGAAGTTAGTTACAGTTGCAATACGAACTTCCGGTGTACCTTGCTCGCGAAGTGTCTTCTTAGCAATAGGAATAAAGCGAGGGTAAATACAAATTGCAGCTGTGTTACCTACCGCTGATTTTGCATCATGACATAAAGAAATAACCTTCGCGTCAGTGTCATCATCATTCAGCGTTGTTAGGTCCATTAGCTTAAGTGCACGTAGTGCTGCTGCTTTTAAATCGCTCATTTCTATCTCCGATCAATATTCAAAAAAGTTACAGCCTTAATTCTAGTTGAAGGCTGCATTCATTTATGAACGGACTTGGTTCCTTGAAGACTCGGTATATACAGCGAAACATATACCAATTGCTATCCTTGTCACCGCACAGTACCAGTTTGGTCTATGGCACAACAATCTGCGATTGCGGTGTCTAACGTATGGGGAATTCCCCACTGCCAACACTCATCATACTCCATGTATCCATTCGCGTTAGCTGAAAAACTTCTCAATAATCCATTGATAAGCAATGCCACCTAAGTAAACCCCTACGACACCCATGACACCTGACAAAACTGGCGGAGCTGGTATTGGTAACTTGATAGCAGAAAACAGGACTCCAACAATAAAACCTGCGAGCAATGCGAGGATAACTTCATTCATGAGTTTTACCCTACTTTCTATAGATATATACATTATAGATATTTGTCGCAGAACTGTAGTTGCTCATAGAACGCAAACGGTTTGTATCTCAAAAAAGGGGCTTATCCACGTCTGCACTGGCATATCCTACTGCAAACGTTATGTGCACAAACGTTATGTGCTTGGTTGTCTGAACCGAGTACAAACACTGTTTGAGAACTTAACTAAATCAAAGCCAAGTTCTCTCCGTTTTCAAAATAGTTAGTGTGAGAGCAAGGCAACAAGGATTCGAATCCCCGGGAGCTTAGTTCGCTAAGTGACTGGGGTGAGAAACCGATGTTAACGCAGCTATCGCGCTAAATATACAGAAAACGAAAAAGCCCCGTAGCACACAACATGTGACTACGGGGCTTTGTAAAATGGCGTCTATATAATCTTTCTCTTACTTAATTAGAAAGATAAGAAGAAGCCAGCGATTGTCGCCGCCATTAGGTTAGATAGCGTACCCGCTGCCACCGCTTTAACACCCATACGAGCGATATCGTGACGACGGTTTGGCGCTAGACCACCTAGACCACCTAGTAGGATCGCGATAGAAGAAAGGTTTGCGAAACCACATAGAGCGAATGCGATGATTGCTTGAGTCTTCTCAGACATTACTGCACCTGTTGCTGGAACCACTTGTGCAGCATCACCAACGTAAGGTACGAAGTTTAGGTAAGCGACGAATTCGTTTACAACCAGTTTCTGACCGATGAATGAACCCGCGAATGTTGCTTCTTCCCATGGCACACCGATTAGGAATGCTAGAGGAGAGAATAGGTAACCTAGTAGGAGCTCTAGAGTTAGCTCAGGCATACCGAACCAGCCACCAAGACCACCTAGGATACCGTTGATAAGTGCGATTAGACCAACGAATGCCAATAGCATTGCACCAACGTTTAGAGCCAGTTGTAGACCAACTGATGCACCGCCCGCAGCTGCGTCGATCACGTTAGCAGGCTTGTCGTCACCACCGTCGATGTCTTTGCCTAGATCTTCATCTGGCGTGTCTGTTTCAGGCTTGATGATTTTCGCGAACAGTAGACCACCTGGAGCTGCCATGAATGATGCCGCAACTAAGTATTCTAGTGGTACACCCATTGACGCGTAGCCAGCCAGTACACCACCAGCAACAGACGCTAGACCACCACACATAACTGCAAATAGCTCAGACTGAGTCATTCTAGGAACAAACGGACGAACCACGAGAGGTGCTTCTGTTTGACCTACGAAAATGTTAGCCGCTGCAGACATTGACTCGGCACGTGAAGTACCCAGCGCTTTTTGTAGACCACCACCAAGAATCTTGATAACCCACTGCATTACACCAACATAGTAAAGTACAGAGATAAGCGCAGAGAAGAAGATTAGCGTTGGAAGTACTTGGAACGCAAAGATAAAGCCGATACCGTCAACTGAGAAGTTAACTAGGCTACCGAATAGGAAACCCGTACCGTCTTTACCGTAGTCGATAACGTTTTGTACACCAGCAGAGAAACCCGCTAGTAAGTCACGACCCCATGGTACGTAAAGAACGAAACCACCGATGATAAATTGGATAGCAAAAGCGCCACCCACAGTTCTTAGATTGATAGCTTTGCGGTTATCAGACAGTAGTAATGCTATACCTAGCAATACTGCCATACCGACTAGGCTCATAAACAGGCTCATAGTTTATGACTTCCTTATATGTTAATTATTGGCGTGATACAAAATGGAGCTAAAAAAGCAACCGCAATTATACTCATCCGTCCATTAACAAAGTAATGCCGTGTTCACAGTTTCCAATAAGACTGAACAAATATTCACTCCACATTGTGAGTCAAATCTCTTTTATGTGCATACACAATCATAATATCTATCATTTACTTAGATTCTATTCACATATGCCGAATGCTAAGCTGCTATTTTTCCACACTGCTTTCTCAATTTCTGCGGTTGATTCACCTCGCAATTCAGAAAGGCACGACAACACTGCGCCTAGCATTTTAGGGTGATTGTCTTCGCCTTGATGCCCACTTAGTGGCATATCTGGCGCGTCCGTTTCTAACACCAAACAATCAAGCGGAAGCTTAGCAATGGCACTCCGCGTCTTATTCGCTCTGGGGTAGGTAATCACACCCCCTACACCAATATAGAATCCTAGGTCGATAAATTGTTTGGCCTGCTCAAAGCTCCCTGCGAAACCATGCAAAATACCACCTTGGGAAAATCGTTGATTTTTAAGCAGCTGAATCAATCGATTGTGGGTTTTTCTCGCATGCAAAACCAACGGCTTTTGCCACTGAGTGGCGAGCTCAACCTGCTTAATGAACAACATTTCTTGAAGTCCCATATCGACATCGATCATGGCATCTAAACCACACTCCCCTACCGCCACACAAGCAGCATCGCCTTCACTTAGCAATGACTCCAACTGTTCGAAGTGCTGAGGACTATCGTTGTCTAAAAAATAGGGGTGGAAACCTAAAGCATAGTAGATGGATGGATATTGGCTTGAGAGATGAGCGACCTTTTGCCAATTAGATGGTCCAACCGAAGGGATAAGAAAACGCTCGACGCCATGACGTTGAGCCTCTTTCATGTGCGCCGGAAAATCACTGAGGAAAGGGTCAAAATCAAAATGACAGTGGGTATCAAAAAGGCGCATTATGACTGCGCCTTAGTTTTAGTTTCGTGGATAGGATCTTTGCGGTAAGGCACGCAACTGCGCTTATGTTCAGGAGTCAGGCCCATGGATAAACACCAAGCATCGTACTTTGCGAGTACCTTTTTAAACCACGTGATCATTGCCTACCCTCCATGAATTACTGCTCTTCTCGCTTAAACACCAATTCGGTTGGTGTCGACTCTTCCTCTACAAAGTAATAGCCTGCAATATCAAACTTAGTCAAATCCGCAACACTAGAAATTCGATTTTCAATGATGTAACGAGCCATCATACCGCGTGCTTTTTTCGCGTAAAAACTGATCACTTTATACTGACCATTCTTGCAATCTTTAAAGACTGGTGTAATCACTTGAGCATCTAAAGACTTTGGTTTTACCGCTTTAAAGTATTCATTTGACGCTAAGTTAATTAAAACATTATCGCCCTGGGCATCAATGGCTTCATTCAACTTATCGGTAATGACGTTACCCCAGAACTGATAGAGATTTGTCCCTTTTTCGCTCGCCAGCTTAGTACCCATCTCAAGACGATAAGGTTGCATTAAGTCCAAGGGTTTGAGCAAGCCATACAATCCCGAAAGCATACGAAGGTGCTTTTGAGCGTAGTCAAAATCTTCCTCAGTCAATGACTGAGCATCCAGCCCTGTGTAAACATCGCCTTTAAACGCGAGAAT